>JAMQPH010000087.1 GCA_023717605.1 Pyrinomonadaceae bacterium | reverse complement strand
TGCGGCCCCGAGGTTGAGGCCGCGGGAGGAAAGTTTGTTCCTAAGGATTGGTCCGAAGCTCACGTTGACGGCAATCTTGTAACTGGGCCCGCCTGGCCAGCGCATCCGGCTTGGCTGGCAGCTTTCCTGAAACTGCTTTAGTCAGTGGTACGCAAGGCGGAATCGCCCATCTTAATTAGAGCGAGCCGTCTAACCACAGGCTGAAGCTGACGGCTCACTTGGCGAAATTCCTGAGTTCCCGCAGCTTAGCCTGAGCGTTAGGCGGGCACTTCGCCTCTAACGACCGGTAGGAGAGCGACCAACCATGCGTAAGCTCATCGTCTGCAACATCATCTCACTCGATGGTTTTACTCCGGCCCGGGCGGTGACGTCATGGTAATGCCGTTCGACGCTGGTTTCTCGGACTACAACGCGGAACGCCTGCGAGCGGCTGATACGCTGCTGCTCGGGCGCACTTCGTACGAGGGCTTCCGGTCCTACTGGCCTAAAGTTGCCGAGGACATGACCCAGCCGGCGGTAGAGCGCGAGATTTCCCGTCTCAATGCCGCCATCGAATAGGTCGTGGTCTCGAACAGCCTGAGGCCCGACGAGGTTGAGGGTTGGGGCCCAACCCGTGTTGTGCGGCGCGCGGATGCGCATGCAGAGGTTGCCGCACTTAAACGCGGGCCGGGTCGGGATATCCTGATATTTGGCAGCCGCATCCTTTGGAACGACCTGCTCGCTGCCGGCTTGGTTGACGAGCTACATCTCATGATTGGCGCTGGCGCGGTCGGCGAGGGCGTGAGGGCGTTCGAGACTCGGCCGCCTGGCTCACTCCGTCTGCTTGATACCCGTACTTTCGATGGCTCAAGCCTGCTCTTGGCCCGCTACGCCGTCGAGCACCGCTGAGACGCACGCCTAACAATTCAATCAAGCCGACGCCGCTTCGCGGCGCGGCTTAATTCAAGCGTTAGACCTCAGGGGGTTCCATGGCACGCGTCATTCACTCCATCAACATCACGGTAAGCGGGTCATGTCATCATGCCGATGCCGTGGCCGATGAAGAACATCACCGTTACGCGCTTGACGTGCTGAGATCAGCGAGCGCGGTGTTGCTGGGACGAAACACGTTTGACCTATTTTCGTCCTTCTGGCCGGAAGCCGTAAGTAGACTCGACCTTCCGTCGTACATGAACAGCTTCGCTGCCGACCTTGAGTCGAAGCCGAAGTATGTCCTGTCCAGTCGCAGCGCTGTAACAGAATGGAAGAACACCACATTCCTGCGTGGGCCGGACTTGGGGGAAGTGACCAGGTTTCTGAACGGTACATCCGGGATCGTCGTTGTCTTCGGAAGCCCGGGGCTCGGGACATCGCTAGCCGCTGCGGGGCTCATTCAGGAGATTCATGTCCTGGCTCAGCCGTTCATTGGGGCGGCGGCTGTGCGGGTCTTTGCGAGTCTGAACAGTCGGAAGAACCTTGCGCTTCTGGAAGCTCGTCCCTTTCAATCAGGGGTAGTGCTCCTGCGCTATGGGGTTGAGGCCTAACAAGCGCTTGCAGCGGACGCCCGCAAACGGGCGCCGCTGAAGCGCGGCATTAGGCCGATCTATTCAACAAATGAGGTGAGTCTATAATGCATCTGATTCCAGACAGAATTCTGACTATTAATTTGATTTGTAGCACCTTCATTTTTTACATTGCTGCCAAGATCTACATATTGTCAAAGATTAATGAGCTAAAGCCGCAGATCATTCTCATTCCTATCCTAATACTGCACTCGTTCCGACATTTCGGCCTTATGTTTTTGGCCAAAGGGGCAACTTACCCCGGAATGCCGCCCCAGTTTGCATACCCTGCTGCTATCGGCGATCTCCTTGCCGCTATCCTCGCCTTCCTCGCTATCTTTGCAACCGTAAATAATCTTAGGGTTGGGCGATTATTATTATGGGTGTTCAGTATCGAAGGAACGATCGACCTGATAGTGGCAATAACTCTTGCGACAGTTTACGGAGCGCCGGATTACATGGGTGCAGCCTACTGGATACCAGCGTTCTGGGTTCCGGCACTTCTTGTATCGCACTACATTGTATTCATTGTATTAATAAGGCAGTCGAGCACGACATTTAATTAATACGGCCTAACCACAGGCTGGAGCTGGCGGCTGCCCTACGGGAGAGCGTGAGGCCCCGCAGTTCAGCCTGAGCGTTAGGCGGCTTAACTCGTACAGCAATGAGGGCTGAAGCACAAAGGAGAATACCCATGCGAAAAGTCATCGTTCTTTCATTTGTTACCCTCGACGGGGTTATGCAAGCGCCGGGCGGACCGCAGGAAGATACCGACGGCAGTTTCAACTATGGCGGCTGGGTTGTGCCGCATTTCGACGAGCGGGGTGGCGCCATCATGCACGAACAGATGACCAGAACGCGCGCTCTTTTGCTCGGAAGAAAGACCTACGATATATTCGCCTCATATTGGCCGGCACACGAGAGCGAGTGGCCGGGCATCAATTCGGCGACGAAGTATGTTGTTTCGGACACGCGTACAGAGTCGCTTTGGGACAACACGGTCTTTATCAAAGATAACGTCGTGGAAGAAATACGGAGATTGAAGCAGCAAGACGGCCCTGATCTTCAGGTGTACGGCAGCAGCCGGCTTCTCCAAACGCTTTTCAAGCAGGACCTGGTAGATGAGTTGTGGCTCAAGATTTTTCCTATTACCCTCGGCACGGGCAAGCGTCTTTTCGGCGAAGGTACCATTCCGGCGGCATTCAAGCTCACGCACTCGGAGCCAACGCCAAGTGGTGTCATCGTCGCTAGTTACGAGCGTGCCGGGGAGGTGAAGACGGGGTCATTTGGAGCTTGAATTCTAGAATATGTCCGCGCATTGAATCACAGTGCCGCCTAACAATGTCATGCAGCGGACGGCGCTACGCGCCGCCGCTGATGCCGAACGTTAGGCAGTTGAAACTAAAAAGGAGGTCAAGATGAGAAAGATCCAGAAGCAAGCAAAGAATACGATTTGCCTTTGGTACGATGGCGACGCCGAGGACGCGGCGCGATTTTATGCCAAGTCCTTTCCCGATTCATCCGTTGGCGCGGTGCACCTCGCGCCGGGAGACTTTCCGTCCGGGAAGAAAGGGGATGTGTTGACGGTCGAGTGTACAGTGATGGGAATTCACTGCCTCGGGCTCAATGGCGGACCCGCGTTCAAGCACAACGAAGCATTCTCGTTCCAGGTCGCAACCGCTGACCAGGCCGAAACCGATCGTTACTGGAACGCGATCGTCGGCAACGGCGGCGAAGAGAGTGCGTGCGGCTGGTGCAAGGACAAATGGGGCTTGTCCTGGCAGATTACGCCGATCGCTCTGACGAAAGCGGTCACCGATCCCGATCCCGCTGTCGCCAAGCGCGCGTTCGATGCGATGATGGAGATGAGAAAGATCGACATCGCCGCAATCGAGGCGGCGCGCCGCGGTTGAAGTTGAGGAAAAGCAGGAGGGTCAAGTCTACATTCTACATTAAATGGAAAATGTAGACGCGAACCCTATTCTTTCCTTGAGGTAAGAGCAGGAGGTAAGAGCAATGAGCGAACTTCAATGTGTCGCCAGACTCAAAATCCATGATGGCAAGCTTGACGAGTTTAAGCGTCTCGCCGCGAAATTCGCGGAATTGAGACACCGGGACTTTGCAGTACGAGTTGTACTTCAACAGCGACAACACCGAGTGTCTTGTCTTTGAGCGGTACCGCCACTCGCAGGCCCTCTTGGATCATCTCAAGAATCTGGGGGACACAATGGCCGCGATTCTTCAGACATGCTCTGGGTCTGGAGAAATATGCGGAAGCCTAGCCCGGAACTGATTGAGCAGCTCAAGGATTCGCCCGTTCAGGTCTACACACCATTTCTGGCAAATTAGGTGACTCGGGAGGAGTAGTTGCAGGCTGTTCCTACGCGCCTGCCTAACAAAGCGTTGAAGCTGGCGGCTCCTTCAGTCATGCTTTTGTGTCTTTCGCTGCTAATGCACGCCTTCGGCCCGCAGCTTAACGTTGGCGTTCGGCGCAACATCAAACATCAAAAGGAGGCCGCACATGATTGGAACATTTTCATCCACGGACAGCGCACTGTTACTCATTGACCACCAGATTGGAACGATGAAGCTCATCAAGAATATCCCACTCGATATGGTCAAGCGCAACACACTAGCTCTGGCGAAGACAGCCAAGATTCTGGGTGTCCCAGTCGTTCTAACGAGCTCGCAAGAGCAATACGTCCAAGGCCCCTTGCTTCCTGAGCTTGAGAGAGTTCTTCCGGAGGCCTTCGCGGCCAGAATTCGCCGGCCCGGCATCGTCAACGCCTGGAATGACCCGAACTTCAAAAAAGCCGTAGAAGCCACGGGCCGAAGAAACCTCATCATGGCGGGTGTAACGACAGATGTTTGCCTGGTTTATCCGGCGATTAGTGCCTGCCGGGAGGGCTACCAGGTTCAAGCGGTTATGGACGCTTCCGGTTCCCCTTACGAGTTGTCCGAAGACATGTCGCGTCGGCGCATGGAACGTGAGGGAGTCGTTCTAACGGCTACGAACACACTCATGGCGGAACTCGCGCAGGATTGGAGCCGCCCGGAAGGAGGCCAGCTACTTGGCATCCTCTTTCAGGAAGTCCTCCCACCGATCGCCTAACAAGGCGCCGGCGGACGGTCTTGCCTCCCTGGGCAGGACTCGGCTACTTCGGTCGGAACGTCCTGTTCCTCCCTGCGTAGCCTCCCCTCAGGCGCCTGCCGCCGCCTAATAACGGTATTATACAGTTGCTGTGTATGCACTGTTACCCCTGCTGCTGTCTAATCAACTGTTCGACAGACCTGAAGAAGAGTGGGCGAGTGGTGGCGGGAATGAAGCGATGGTGAACTGGCATCGTCGTATTGTTGCTCGCTAGAATTCGTATGGAGGTGCGGCCATGCACTGGCACGTTATGGGCCTTGCAGTTCTGATCGGGTTAATCGTAGCGGGACAGGCGGGGGGGCAAACGGGGGCCGCTTTACATCCGTGCTCGTACCTAACGGCGGCGGAAATCAGCGCGGCGGTGGGAAGCGTCGGGGAATCGC
>JAMQPH010000077.1 GCA_023717605.1 Pyrinomonadaceae bacterium | reverse complement strand
ATTGGGTTGCAGATTGGTGATTCGGAAACCACCTTGCTCATCGGTGGTGGCAGTCTCCTCAGCATTCGTTCCGAGGTTTTTCACGGCCACGGAGGCACCAGGAACGACTTCTTTGTTTGGGTTGGTCACTACACCGCGAATGGCGCCTGCGACTGTCGATTGTCCAAGCGCGGCATAGCTCGTCGCCAAAACAATCAGAACTAGAAAAGATAGCCTTACAATTCTCGACATGAGGGGAACTCCTTAATCATCAAAGTTGACAGTTGAGGACAGATCCGCGCAGCTAATCGGGGCGCAGATTGTGACCTGAATTCGGAAGTGATTTGAATTAAGCAAAACAAGAAAATGGCGATTAGCATTCGGCGCAGATGGACCTTCTATCACGCCTGCGCGGCGTTCCGCAAGTCAAACACAATTAAATTGCTGTGAACTCTCGCGGTAACGAATTCGGTCTGATTACAATTGGCAGTCTGCATCACATTTTGCCTTCGCAAGACTTGTGCCGAATCGGAAGAGTTATTAGCTCCCGGCTTAAGGCTGAACTTTTTAGTACTTATCCAATCGGAGCTGCTGGTAGCCCGACATACTCGCTTAAAATTTTGGATATTGATCGGAAATTCAGGAAATCGAGGTCTCCGGAAACTGGAGGTTTTATAGGCAGAATCAGGAGTTGTACTCTGTTTTTTGTACTTTGTTCTTTGTAGTTGCGCTCAGGAGGCACCGAGAAATACAAAGTACAAAGTACCAAGCACAAAGTTCTAACTTCTAAACGCGTTCGACAATCATCGCGATACCCTGGCCTCCGCCTATACACGCCGTTGCCAATCCATATCTTCCGTCGCGTCGGTGGAGCTCATGGAGAACGGTGAGAACGAGCCGCGTCCCGGTGGCTCCCAGAGGATGGCCCAGTGCAATTGCGCCGCCGTTGACATTAGTGCGCGAACGATCCAGGCCCAACTCTTTTTCGACGGCCAGATATTGCGCGGCAAACGCCTCATTCACTTCGATGAGGTCGATGTCTGAGAGCTTTAGTCCCGCCCTTGCTAGAGCTTTACGCGTTGCCGGCACTGGGCCAATGCCCATTATCTCAGGCTCAACGCCGGCATAAGCCCAACTGACGATTCGACCCATCGGTTTAAGGTTGCGGCTCTTGACGAAGGCTTCGTTGGCAATCACCAGCGCCGCAGCACCGTCAACGATGCCGGACGCATTTCCCGCCGTCACGAATCCGTCTTTAGCAAAGGCCGGTTTGAGCTTCGCCAAATCTTCCATGGTAGTGTCCGGCCTTAAGTGGTCATCCTGCTCAAAGAGAACACTACCCTTACGCGTCTTTACTTCAACGGGAACGATCTCAGCCGACAAGTAGCACGCATCTTTCGCGCGCTTCGCTTCCTGCTGCGAACGAACAGCGTAGGCGTCTTGCTCTTCACGTGAGATCTCAAACTTTCGGGCAAGGTTTTCCGCCGTACCTGCCATCGGAGTATTGCAGTAGGTATCAAGCAAAGCGACCATCAGGCTGTCTTCGAGCTTGCCCTGGCCCAGGGCGAACCCTGATCTCGCTCCCCTTACCACATGTGGCGCCTGCGACATTTATTCCATGCCGCCAACCAGGGCAGTTGACGCTTCTCCCAGTTGAATCATCTGTGCACCCGAGACAATCGACTGAATGCCGCTACCGCAGAGGCGGTTCACCGTCAATGCGGGACGATCGAACGGCACTCCTGCTTTGAGGGCTACGTGCCGGGCACCGTAAATCGCATCGCCGGAAGTCTGCAGCGCGTTACCAATCACCGCGTGGTCGATCTCATCAGGAGCAACATTGGTAGCTTCGAGTGCACCTTTCGCGGCCACTGCGCCTAAGTCGATTGCCGAAACATCTTTCAGCGCGCCTACATACTCGCCCATCGGCGTGCGCTTACCACCTAGAATAAAAACATCAGTCGACATACTTTCCTACACACCTCGGTGAAGATTTTTGTCCACGGGAGAACTTTTTAGGTTACCAAATAGAAAAAGAGTGCGTCAATTTGCCGCATGGTTTGGTTGTGTCCAAGTTTGAACACTCGGTGTGGGGTTCTCGGTGTGCGCTATACATCCGTGGTCAGAACAAATTAGTTTCGGTAGTTCAAACGTATCCGCAGATTCTCGCAGATTACACCGATTAAGAAACAAGGAGTGAAGTCATGGCGGTCTCCCCGCACAGTCTCAAGTTATTCAACGCGTCCCTGGTCAATCTTTGAACCTGTGCGTCGCGCGGTAGCGATGAAGCAGCTCCTCCAGAAACCCCTCATAAGTAAAAGTTGCAAGATCGTAACCGGGACGAATCTTGTACATGATGGGTAACGAAACACGCCAGGCCATCCATTGACGCGGTATGTCCTGCAGATCCCAGCGCCGGCGTAGAAAAGTTTCTACCACCTCGATCTCGGATTCCGTTAACCCGCTGAGATCGGCGCTGAACTCCACGGGATTGAAAGCTCGACGTTGCGCCGGATCACTCACTTCCGCAGCAAACACTTGTGCAAAGGCCGGGGCCTCTGTCTCACGTTCCCGCACCACCACCGTGCCGGCCACGAGGTCTCCGACTCGCTGATCTCTGGCCGTGCTAAAAACCGAGATCAAACCAATTGAATAGAAAGGCGCGGGCATCATATCGAAGCTACGCAGCAGGTTTCTGACAGTGGCCTCCCAAAAAGTTATCGGGCGTCCGTCTTCGCGAATAACGCGCAGCTTGAGCCAACGCTTTCCGGGTGTCTGTCCATTCCAGAGCCATTCAAAGAAAGCGAAGTAGCCCGTGATGATTAGAAACAGCACCAGGATTAAGACCGCGTAGACCCACTTCGGCGCGCTCGTAAGGTCATCGCTCAAAGTCGCATAGTTTGCCACGGTGAAAAAAGCGATCAGCATCAAGATCACTGTGAGCGCTTGCATAGTATGATCGATTGTGCAGGCGAGAAAACGGTTACCAATCGAAGCCAGGGCGAAGTGCAAGGGCACGCGCTCAGGCGTTTCGATAATCAGGGTATCTTCTGTCGCGATCGCTGCCGACATTTTTTGGCTAGAGCGCGCCCAGCTGTCTGAACATGCTCATGAAGTCGAAGTTGTTCCACGCCTCCACGATCTTGCCATCGCGGATGCGGACGATGGTTATGCCGGTGATCTCGATCGGTTTTTGGGTGGCGGCAATACCCAAGCTATCCGACTGATGTTTGCCGCGCACCGTGCAACGCGCCGCCACCTTGTCGCCCTCAGTAACCGTGTCCTCGACGACGACCTCGATGTCGGGAAAGGCCGTTCGGAACTTCCGGAAGAAGGGCTTGTAATCGCTCGGACCGCGCATATCCTCGCCGCTCTCGTCAGCCAGGCCGTGGGCGATACCGTCCTCAGCAAACAATTCGTCGATAACTTCTTCCCGACCCTTGTTCCATACCTCCTCAAACCAGCGACGGATGAGGGCGTTGTTTTCTTCAGACATAGTGTTACCGCCTTTACGAGAAGTTTATGCGAACGAAACGGCGCTTGCCGACTTTAATTAGAGTTGACATGCCAGGTTTCCAAACAGTCAGAGAGTTGGCAGCGGTTTGCCTTTCACCGTCTACCGTTACTCCCCCCTGCTGGATAAGTCTCCGCGCCTCGGCTTTAGACTCCGCCATTCCCACAGTGACCAGCAGGTGAGATAAATCCCAACCTTCCGGATGATTGGACGGAAGAGCGTGCTCTTCCACCTGGTCCGGCGTCTCCTTGTTGCGAAACCTCCGAACAAAATCTTCCTCAGCGGCGTCCGCCGCATCTTTCGAGTGAAAGTCGGCGATAATTCGCTTTGCCAAATCGGCTTTCAGGTCACGCGGATTGCGCTCCCCCCGGGTCGCCGAGTCGCGAAGTGCGGCGATCTCCGTTGTCGACAGATCCGTCAGCAGTTCATAGTAACGCCACATCAGATCATCTGATATCGACATTACCTTGCCAAAGATCTCCGCCGGCGGCTCATTGATGCCGATGTAGTTTCCGAGACTCTTCGACATCTTTTGGACGCCATCGGTGCCCTCCAACAGCGGCATGATGACGCAAACCTGTGCCTCCTGTTCATACTCGCGTTGCAGGTTCCGTCCCATCAACAAGTTAAACTTCTGATCCGTACCACCCAACTCGACATCAGCATCGAGAGCGACCGAATCATAAGCTTGCGTCAACGGGTAAAGCAGTTCGTGTAAAGCAATGGGGCGCTCGTCAGCGAGGCGTTTGGCAAAGTCGTCGCGTTCCAGAATCTGCTTGACGGTGACGTGGGAGGCTAGCCGAATGAAACCATCCGAGCCCAGCTTGTCCATCCATTCTGCGTTGAATCGAATCTCCGTCTTATCTGGATCGAGTAGTTTGAAGATCTGCTTTTTATAAGTTTCGGCGTTAGCGTTGATTTCTTCGCGCGTGAGTTGCGGACGAGTGGCGGAATTGCCGGAAGGATCGCCAATCATTCCGGTGAAGTCGCCAATCAGAAAGATGACCGTGTGACCGAGATCCTGAAAAGCCCGGAGCTTGCGAATGACTACCGTGTGCCCGAGATGAATGTCGGGCGCAGTGGGATCGACACCAAGCTTAATGCGGAGCGGTCTACCAGTCTTCGCAGACTTTTCCAACTTAGCCCGCAGTTCATTCTCGCGAATGATCTCGAGGGTACCTTTACGCAGGTACTCGAGTTGTTCATCAATGCTCATCGGTGTCATTGCTGAATCGTAAAGGGTGAATCGTGAAATCGTAAATAGCGGAGGCTGAAAAGATCGAGTTTACTGACTATTAAGAACGCGACGACCAAGAACCTCATACTCTCCCCTGACAATCTGAGCGACCGCCTTCGGATAAAGCAGATGTTCCTGCTCCAGGATGCGCTCAGAAAGGGTCTCTTCGGTGTCTTCTTCCCAAACGGGCACGATGCTCTGGGCGATGATGGGACCGCCGTCGAGCGTTTCGTCGACGAAGTGGACAGTGCAACCGCTCCACTTAGCGCCGTGTTCTAAAGCCTGTCGCTGCGCAGCGAGTCCGGGAAAGGCAGGAAGCAAACTTGGGTGGATGTTGAGAATACGCCCGCGATAGGCATCGATGAAGTAGCCTGATAATAGACGCATGTAACCGGCCAGGCAGACAAGATCAATCTGACCTTCGACCAGCGCTGCCACAATCTCCTGTTCGTGCTCCTCACGAGTGCGATCGCCTCGTTCGATTACCAGCACTTTCAAACCGCGCTCGGCGGCACGTAATAAACCTGCCGCGCCGGGTTGGTCACTCATAACGAGAGCAATCTCAGCTCCGGGGATGCGCTCCTGCTCAACCGCATCTGCGAGTGCGATCATGTTTGAACCGCGCCCGGAGATCATGATTCCGAGTCGACAAATCGATCCTGGGCTCGTCACGTTTACCTGCCAACGACAAGGTATTTTGGAGCTAATGAAGTTGGCAGTATACGGATGCGCTGCGATACCGTCGAGCCGGTGCCATGCTAGGAGCTCTTAGATTCAGATGGTTCGATAGCCTTCAGATGGAAGATGTCTATGAGTTTCGGCTCCAACTTGCCCCCATCTTCCTCGGGATCGTCAATGGCAATGACGTAACCCGTCAAATCGTTTGGTCTCAGCCGGAACCGGATGAACTGCTTGAAATGCTCAATCCTTGATGCCCCGCCCGCTTCGTTGTTGTGACCATTGAAACCCAGGCAAACGGCGAAATACCACCCTACCCAAACACAACTCAACAAAGCGCCAAACACAAACGCGATGACTAACGGTACCAGGATCCACCACGGGCTTAGACTATTCCACCATCCACCACCCCACCACTCATAAGAGGCGAAAGATCCTGGCATCTGGTCGAACACATGTGGGAAGAAGAGTGCCTGAACCCAGCCCTGCTGCCAATAGGGTCGCAATATCTGGTAGATGAGCGGCGGCAAGCCGAGAATGATGCCACCAAACACAACCCAGGCAATCAGGAGTTTCCAGCGCCAGCGCCGGTTCTCGGACATCAAATATTTTCCGACCTTGATAAACCCAAGCACTACAAGTAGCGCCAGGACAACAGTCAGCCAGGTACCTTTCTTGATCAGAAGCAGTGCGACTCCCAGCTGCAAGAGCCAGTGGAAGAATCCGATAAACAGCATTCCGGCTTTCTTCCAACCTTTCTGGAACTGCCCCCCCATGGAAAAGGCAGCGTAAAGCAGAAGGAAAAATGTTGCGAGCACAACCGTTACCAAGAGAATGTCGGAAACAAGGTATGCGGGTAGGTTGTTTTTCCCAAATAGTCCGAGGCCTACAGCCAGACTTACAACTACAGCAATGGATAATCCAAAGGTGATCACCCAATCCCGGTTCCCTACCTTTCGTTTGGAAGCTTGTTCAAACAACCAATCGCTGTAGCGAATGCTGAATATTATTGAAGTAACGGCCCAGATTATCGTCAGGAGAACCCAAAGGCTGTTGCCAAAGGGTGTTATGAAGTCACGGTAGGGCATGATCGAGAAAACACCGACGATGGCCAAACCGATGTTGATAAGGAAGGTCACCCAAAGAGTAAGATTCACTCTCTTAACAATGGCCCGAAGATCTCTTGCCTGCTCTTCAGGAGGTTTGGGGTTGAGCGTGTTCGACTCGTCTTGTCTCTGCGATTTCTTGTAGGCACGTTCGCTGAGTACGAAGGTTACGATAATGACCCCCACGGTGGAGAGGAGCATTACCATGCCGATTAAGAAATCAGGTGGCCACTTCACTGAGCACTTGCCCCACAAGAACTTGGGTCCGTCTTCGCATCCTGCTTCGCCCGGCTGAATAGCTGCAAATTCGGGCTTCCACGTCGGTTCGGCAACGCCTAGCGACCTCCATATTATGGAAGGCGCGACCTTGTCCGGTTGTAGACTGATTACGGTCGGCTTGAGGCTTGACGGCCGACGCGGCACTGGTGGCGCCTGGCTCCCGACTTGCGGTCGAGGTTGCTCCGTCGCCGGCTGCGGCGTCGGGGTTGGCTCTGGTGTAGGAGCAGTAGTGGTAACCGTAAACTGGTAGCGCTCAGGTTCTGTGAGATTGAACGCCGTGAAGAAGATAAGATTGTGTATAGCCTGGCGACTACTCTGACCGGCCATTGCTGCGAAGGTGAGGAGCAGGGCAATAACTCCGCCGACCACCCAAATTCCACCGCCTTTGAACACCTTGATGGGGTTGAATATTGCCTTGGCGACTTCCTTGCGCGATTCGTCCTCTGAAGGATAGAGAGCCTGCTCCCTGATCTCATCAGCATAGGTAGTGGAAGGGTGATGAAAAGCTCCTCCTAAACCGGAGACCACCGATGCGTAATTCGGTGCCTCTTCCAGCTTTGCCGTCGGGTTATCAGAACGCGCGAGATGCGAAGTCCTGCTGGGAGGCCCCCAGTACCTTGCGTACTGATGAACATCTCCAGAGATATCAAGACGTATCTGGCTCGGCTCCAGTACCTCGTTTCCGTTCTCTTGCCATTTTTTCTTCTCGTCCTCCTCCCATTTAGCGCGTGGGAGGAAGCACCGTCGCAGATTGAGCTGGAAAAAAGCTCGGGATGACTTCTCATCGTCTCGACTGGCTGTTTTGCCGAAGACAGTGGTCGGGGCGCTGGTGGCGACGATCAGTCTCTCTGGTGTTCCCCTTCCTCTTACGCTATTGAAGAAATCCCGTTGGCGCTCGTCTATCTTGCCCACTTCGGTGTCCAACCCCCACAGCATCCATTTGAAGGGAAGTCGAAGCGCCAGATAGCTTGCCTGCTGAAGCCTTCTGAAACCGCGGCTCATAAGCTGAGCTGCTGACAGGTCATCATTAGCATAGACTTTGTCCTCACTTCGGCTTCGGACCGGAAGCCTGAATTGCCTTCTGAATCCATCCAGCATGTCGTAGTAGTCGTGATTGCCCGGTATGCCGAAGAGCGGGCGCCGATTCTTACCAGTTGCACGGTCATCCACATTGTCGATTCGTCTATTTACTTTTTGAAGGTCTTCGTCGAGGTCTCGGTAGGCCCAGTCAAATGGTGTCTGGAAACGCGTGTGGAGACTGGCATAGTCAGACAGGTGGTAACACGTGTCGCCGCCAACAAGGAGAAACTCACCCCGAGGCAATTGTTTGAGCTCTCCCTCTCCGGTCTCGACCTCATGGTCAAGTTCCACACTGTTTTCACCCCTGGGAGCCTTACGCTTCTTTTCCCTTTCCTCTAGATACTCAGGCGAGGTTCTCTTCTTCAAAACCTCAGACGCAATCTTCGCTCTGAGAATACCGTCCGTGGACGTCCCGCCTTCAGCGCGCGCGGCAAATGCTGCGCTGACCCAGAGATTGCTCAGGGAAAGATAGGCAATGCTATACGTGGCTTTCATGCCGTCGCCGGTGTCGGAGATATAGTCAAACCAGAACTCGTCTGTCTGCCTCCAGGACTCTTCCTGAGCGGGTTCAGCGATCACCAATTCAACGGGCGCGCTTTCAGGCTGATCAGGGTACAGCTTCTTGAATGTTTCACGCGCTTGACCTGACGCCCGCCTATCGAACGAATAAACTTTCGCATCCATCCAATCGCGAGCGTCGATTTTGGTTCCGAAGGCGGTGTAAACAAGGGTCGATTTGAAAGACGCTATCAGTTGACGGCCGAGGAGCCACGCTACTGGTGGTTCATACACTCTCTGATCCGCCCCGCAGTCGTACTTAATGCAATACCGGGCGTTGGTTTGGAGAGGTTCGCCACACTCAACACACTTCGCAGACTCTGTTCCCACTTCAAGCCTGGCATCGCACTCCTGACAGGTTTTGTTCTGGCTGTTATTAACGCAATGGCATCTTCGGCAGTAGAGATCGGTTTCCGTGGCAGTCTTCTTGACCTTCGTTTTGTCTGGCTGTGGCTGACTTGGCATGAGGTTCCTCTTTTCGACGGGGCCTTAGATGGAGTTCGGTGGTCGACGGCATGCGAGTTTTACCAGGACTTCTGGGGTCGCGGGCCGTGAGGCAAACTAACGGCGGATCAAACAAACTTGACTTCGCGAGGGCCTGAAATGACGTGACCGATCTCGTAACAGGTCTCCCCCAGCAATTTCAGGTGAGAATGAATGAATTCCCTGTCACTCGGCGCCGAAATTATAACCATTCCCGCGCCCATGTTAAAGGCGCGATACATTTCGGCGTCGGGAACATGGCCGATCTGCTGCAAAAGACTAAACACAGGCAAAATGGGCCAACTGCCTCTACGGATTTCCACAGCCGTGCCCTCAGGCAAGATGCGCGGGATGTTGTCGATGAGTCCGCCACCGGTTATGTGAGCAAGACCTTTGACTACTCTCTGATCGAGCAATCCATCAAATGCACGAAGGTAACTGACGTGCGGTTGTAAAAGCGCTTTCCCAACAGTGGTACCCAGTTCGTCAACTTCTGTGTTCACCGTGTAGCCGGCCACTTCGAGGAAAAGTTTACGAGCCAGCGAATAGCCGTTGGTGTGCAAACCAACCGAGGGGAGCGCGAGCACGACGTCGCCGGCAGTGATGCTTTTACCATCGATCACTTTCTCACGATCGGCGACGCCGACAATGAACCCGGCTACGTCGTATTCTCCGTCGGCATAGAACCCGGGCATCTCCGCAGTCTCGCCGCCAAGTAGGACGCAACCGTTTTCACGGCACCCATCGGCAATGCCTTCCACCACGCCCGCTACCACATCAGGTGAGAGTTTGCCGGTGGCAATGTAATCCAAAAAGAAGAGAGGCCGCGCGCCCTGTACGAGAATATCGTTGACGCAATGATTAACCAGATCACGCCCAATCGTATTGTGAACGCCGGTGAGAAAAGCGATCTTCAGCTTGGTCCCTACGCCGTCCGCGGAAGCAACCAGGACAGGGTGGCCCATTTGCGGGAAAGCGCCATCAAACATTCCGCCAAAGCTGCCAATCTCGGAGAGTGTTCTCTCATTGAAAGTACGCCGGGCAAGTTCTTTGATCTTGGCGGTCGCGCGGTTGGCGGCGTCGATATCAACACCCGCATCGCTGTAAGTTATTGGCTTGCTCATTGTTTAACTCGGGAATCGTAAATCGTGAATCGTGATAAGAGAGTCCAGTCAGCGCTGTCGATTAACTAAGAGGGTTCAATTGTTCTTTCGATTTACGATTTCACGATTTTCGATTCACGCTCTTCCATGTCACTTAGCGCTTTTCTGCTTCGGAGGTGGTCCAAAGTCTCCGTAAGCAATGAAGCCAGCCCGAGACGAATCGTCCTTTTGCGCCAGCCGCCCTTCCCAAACGTCGCTCTTGCTTTCCTTGGCCGTCGTGATCTTGAAGTCACTTTCTCTGCCTCTGCTGGTGATCGTGATCTCTCCCTGTAAGTCTGTTCTATAGAGTTTCACACCCGAGGCTTTCAGACGGTCCAAAACAGCCTGTGCCGGATGGCCGTAGCGGTTCCATTCACCGCAGGAGACTATCGCCACCACAGGCTTCACCCGGTCTAGAAAGTCCGCCGCAGTCGCATACTTGGAACCGTGGTGAGAAACCTTCAGAACGTCAGTCTGAAGATTCAGATCCTTCGTGAGCATTCGGTGCTCAGTTTGTTGTTCCGCATCACCCGGAAGCAACATAGAGAAATCTCCATAGTCCAACCGCGCCACAATCGAATTCGCGTTCGGTTCATTGCCGCCGGCTTTCATTTGTTCCCTGGTGAAGAACGGTTGAGTTGGAGCAAGTATGGTAAGCAACGTACCGCCGCCGAGATCGAACTTCTTTCCAGCTTCGGCTATTTCGTACTGCGCGCCGCTTTGGCTTACCGCCTCCCTGTACTCTTCGTAAAACCTGATGATCGAAGATTTCTTGTCCGTTTTCTTCGCTGCCGGTTTGGTGTTCCTCAAGACCTTTGGCGATGGGGTTGGCGTCGGGGTGGGTGCCCAACCAGGGGGCGCGAGACCATTGTCGATCACATTCAGAACCTTGGTTACTTTCATTACTTCATCAGCCGCTCCCAAATGATCCGGATGAGGATGAGTGGCGATAAAATAATCGAGTTGCTGCACGTTGTAACGCTTGAGTGCGTCGAGTATTACTTTGCCCTTGCCGGCATCGCCAGCGTCAACCAGCACGGTTTTACCGGTGGGCGAGATAATCAAGATGGAGTCGCCATTAATGGGGCCTACGTCAAGTATATGAACCTGCAGTTCGCCACCTGAAGGCGGTGGTGGCTGCGTCTTCCACCAAGGCAGCACATATTTCCAGTAGGCATATCCGCCTGCGGCAAATAGCACTACAAGGATGGCGCCTGCGCAACCGCAGCCCTTCGTTGCCCGCCCCACTCGTTCCCACCTCAGCCTGAAATGTCCACCGTTTGTAGAAATCGTCCAACGAGCCGTGCCGCGCACACGCCAAACGCTGATGCTTAGTAAATCACGTTCGGTCTCGGCCCGGAATCGACCTGATTCAGCGCCTGTTTCACTTCGGGTGCAAGGTAATCACCTCTCCCATAGGTCTCTAGCGCTTCTCGCGAGTTCAGGACTGCCCAGAGTGCGTCGCGCGTGAGGACCATCTCCACTGCCAGCACCACGCGGTCGCCGTTTTTGATCTTGAGCTTTCGCGACTGCTGAAGATTCAGACCCTTCGACTCATAGCCTGCCAGTTTTAGGACTGCGGTTCGGCTGGCCCTCATTCGCGGCTTGTTGCTTGAATCCACTAATAAGAGTTGATAAGTGAACCCGAGAATTTGATCAGCCGAAGTATTAAAGATCTGGAATTTCAACCGATAACCCCGCTCCGATCTGAATAACATCGGACTAACGATCTGCGCTGGAAGCTCTAACACCTGCATCACATCCACAGGCAAGTGGTCGGGGTCGCCGACATCCTGCGACCTTGCCACCTCGACTGAGAGCAAGGCAGGCAAAAAGAATCCTGCCAGAAGAATTATTGATTTTCGAGTGAGGTTATTCACCCTCAACCCTCGGTGGGCACCGGTTCATGTTCGCGTTCCCACATCGTTTCCGCGTTGGGCGTGATTCGCGTCGGATACTTTTCATTCCAGCAGGCGACGCAGGAGGAATCAGGACTGATGCGGGTCGCTTCGATCATGCCTTCGAGCGAGAGATAACCCAGCGAATCCGCTTCGATGAATTTTCTTATCTCCTCGACCGACATTTGCGAGGCAATCAAATCAGCCTTGTTTGGAGTATCAATACCGTAGTAGCAGGGACTGATTGTCGGCGGGCAACTAATGCGCAGGTGAATTTCTTTTGCGCCGGCCTCTCTGACCATCCTGACAATCTTTTTTGAAGTCGTGCCGCGCACAATCGAGTCGTCAATCAAAACAACGCGTCTCCCTTCAATCAGATCGCGTACCGGATTTAGCTTGATACGCACGCCAAAAGATCGGATCGATTGCCTCGGTTCAATAAACGTCCGGCCCACATAATGATTACGCACCAGTCCAAACCGAAAACTGATTTTGCTTTGCGAGGCGTAGCCAATCGCGGCAGCAGTCCCGGAATCCGGGACCGGCACAACGATGTCTGCGTCCGCGGGCTGCTCGATAGCCAGACGCTTACCCATGCGATGTCGCGATTCATTGACAGACTGGCCATAAATTAACGAGTCAGGGCGTGCAAAATACACGTGCTCGAAGAGACACATCGAGTGTTTCTGCGGCGGCAGCGGATGGGTGGATCGAAGCCCCTCTTCATCGATGACGATCATCTCGCCTGGCTCGACATCACGAACGTACTGGGCATCAATCAGATCAAAAGCGCAGGTTTCCGAAGCCACGACCCAGGCATCTCCCAAACGTCCCAGCGCCAAAGGACGAAACCCGCGCGCATCGCGGATGGCAATTAACTCGGACGGTGTTAGAAAGAGCATTGAGAATGCGCCTTCCGTCTTGCGCATCACTTCCGGAATCGCTTCTCGAACACTCGCTGCCTGTGAGCGCGCCACGCCATGGAGTATCACTTCTGTGTCAGACGTCGCCGAGAATATCGCACCGTCCTTTTCCAGTTTGCGCCGTTCTTCGCTGGCGAAAGGAAGATTGCCGTTGTGACATACCGAGATCTGTCCATGCTGGCAGGTAACCAGGAAAGGCTGCGCTTCCCTGATCGATACTTCTCCGGCAGTGGAGTAACGAACATGGCCAATCGCGCTGGCTCCTGGCAGGCGATCAAGGCTCGACTGATCAAACGCCTCAGCAACATGACCCATAGCCCGCTCGAGCCGCAATTCGGAGCCATTCGAACTGACGATGCCACAAGACTCCTGACCGCGATGTTGGAGGGCATAGAGTCCTAAATATGTTAGCCGTGCGGCATCAGCGTGGCCGTAGATCCCGAAGACACCGCATTCGTCGCGAAACTTGTCCAGAATTATTTCGCCCAATTATTCCGTCCTGATATCCAATCTTGCAATTGCACCATGAGCTTACTTCGCATTACGAAAGCTTTCAACCTGTCGCATCGCATGGTAGTGAAACTGTTTAAGGTGCGATCCTGTTATACCGTAAGAAGACGCTGATCAGTGGACAGTAGTAACGTGTCATAACTTGACCGATACTCAGCTAAATGACTTCTGAGTACACAAATAAGTCTTGCTTCGGTATCATGAAATCGAAGTCGTTCCCGATAACGGCTGCAAGCAACCACCGGCAGGAATCTCGTCATCTTTTCAGGCGGAGGGGTTAAGATCAATGAAGCATGCATGGTTGCGTTTTGCATTGGCGTTGACGTTGTCGGGGCTGGCAGCGTCGGTCCCAGGCTCAGTGGAACCGCAGGATAACCCTCCCAGCGCAAGTCCGACCAGTGCGGCCGCAATCTACGGCAGAAGATGCGCCTCGTGCCACGGGAAAGACGGTAAAGCAGACACCTTAAAGGGAAAGTTGCGATCTGCTCGCAACCTTACGGACCCGCAGTGGCAAGCTGAGGTTAGCGATGAGCGTATCTTCAACTCGATCACGAATGGCAGGGGCAAAATGCCGAGTTATGGGAAGAAGGTATCCGAGGCAGAGATTAATTCTCTGGTTTCGTTCGTTCGCGGCTTGAAGAAATAGGTGGCGAGCGTTCACAATCGCGTTGCGACTGGGTGTTCGATTTAGACCAACACCTCCTGGTGATTAGGCAGTGAAGACTCCGGGCATCATCTTCCGGCTGGCAACGCTGGTGCTGCAAGCAGCGCTGGTGATCGGGCTTTTCTCCGCCGGGTGGCTGATATATCGGAGGCTACCGTCTCATGTGGCAAACCCTCCCGAAGAACGCCCGAGCAAAGCCCTGATTCAGCTAATCATGCGGCCGGGTTCCCAAATGGCCGGTGTGGCGCTGGACGTGCCAGTTGAATTCTATCCGGTGGATATTGTTGCGGTGCATCATGAGTACTTCATTGAGCGGCGCGCCGGCAAGCGTCTCGATGATTTTCTGACTGAGCGTATGAATGGTCGGCGTCCAGTCACAGCGCGCCTCGACCAAAGCGGACAGGCGCTGGTTACTGTGGCTCCCGGCAACTGGTGGGTGCATGCCGCGCTTGCAGGTGAAGAAGACCTTGAATGGCGGCTGCCAGTGAGTATTACCGGGCCCAAACAAACGATTGAACTAACTCCGCAAAACGCCTACACGCGCACGAAAAGCTTCTAAGTTTGTCAGTGGTCAGTGGTCAATTGTCCGTGGACGCTCTTTACGGACCTTGAATCGATTTGCGCTGAGCACTCTGGACAATTAACCACTGACCACTGACTACTGACTACTGACCACTGACTACACACCACTGACTACTGACCAAAGCCAATGCAAGCCCTCCGAGTCGAGAAAAACAAAGCCACCGTTCGCGACGTTGAGATGCCGGAGCGGGGGCCGGAAGCAATTGTGCGAGTGTTGCTTTCCGGAATCTGCAACACCGATATTGAGATCACGCGCGGCTACGCCGGTTTTACGGGAACCATCGGTCATGAATTTGTGGGTATCGTCGAAGATGCTCCTGAAGGCAAGTTGGTCGGTCAAAGAGTGGTCGGTGAAATTAATGCCGGCTGCGGTGAATGTGAACTTTGCCGTACGGGCGATCCGCGCCACTGCCCCAAACGGACCGTGCTCGGAATCGTAGGCCGCGATGGAGCCCACGCGGAGTTCCTGCGGCTTCCGCTCATGAACCTTTTGCCAGTTCCGGAGAGAATTGCTGATGAACATGCAGTGTTCACCGAGCCCCTCGCCGCAGCCTGCGGAATCATGGAGCGCACCCCAATTACTACAGATAAGAATGTAGCTGTGATTGGTGATGGCAAGCTGGGTTTGCTCTGTGCGCAGGCGCTGGCTTTAACTGGTGCGCCGGTGCTGCTAATCGGTAAGCACCCGGAAAACCTGCGCATTGCCGAACGACGCGGAATTGAGACGGCTACTGCCAAAAACGCAGTGGGGAGAAAGCGCGAGTTCGATGTTGTCGTCGAAGCCTCGGGATCGGCGTCGGCCTTTAACACCGCCGTCAGCCTTTTACGGCCACGCGGCGTGCTGGTTCTCAAATCTACCTTTCATGGAACAACTGAGATAAATGCGGCAACGATCGTAGTAGATGAAATCAGCATTGTGGGATCACGTTGCGGCCGGTTAGCCCCGGCGCTCGATCTGCTGAAGAAGGGCGCGATCGATGTGGATAGCCTAATAAGCGAAGAATACCCACTGCGAGATGGAGCGATGGCTTTGGAGCGTGCCGCCAGGAAGGGAATACTGAAAGTCTTTCTCCGGCCGTGAAAAGGAAAGGAGGCAGGAGCAGGAAGCAGTTTTCATTTTCCATATGTCATTTGACATTTTTCATTGGTCATTTGGAGCAACTTCCCTAACTGCTTGCTCGGTTCCGATAAATACCCCGAGATAATAGCCATTCTAAGCACAGGTCCTCGATGACAAATGAAAAATGTCAAATGACATATGGAAAATGGAAGGTCAGGAAAAATACTGCCTCCACTGCCGGCCCTGCCTCCTGCTCCTTCAGTCTGCCTCCTGCCATCTTTTGCCCCTGGCTTCGCCTTTAGTTATACTCTGAACTCTCCATATGTGCCCGACCGTGCCCCAGTCGCTTGGTGCCACACTCTCGGGTTCGCGATTTCGGTTTTCTCAAAAGGCGGTGGTTATGTTCGACCTTCCTAAAGACCAAACAACAGTTCAAGAGTGGGCCATCCTGCGAAAGCTGCGAATCTGGATTGCCGCGCTGGCAATCGCGTGTCTTGTCGCAGGGATTGGTATCGGCGCCATGCTTTCGGGTCAACCAACCGTCGCGCAAAACGAAGCCCAGGTTGCGCGCGCGCCGGAAGCCTTGTCCGCTTCGTTTGCCCAGATTGCCAGACGCGTCGAGCCCGCAGTGGTAAATATCGAAACCATGACCGCCGCACCCGAGACACCTGATAAGGACGACGCCGACAAAGATGATCAGGCTTCGAACAACCCACTGCTTGATATGTTTCGTCGCCAGGCACGCCGGCCATCTCGCGGCGTGGGAAGCGGATTCATCGTCAGCCCGAAGGGTTACATTCTTACCAATGAACATGTCATTGAAGGAGCCACCAGAATTACTGTCGGGCTGCAATCCGGAGAGAAGTATCGCGGCAAGATTGTCGGCATCGATGAAGAGACTGATGTGGCAGTGATCAAGATCGAGACGTCGCAGGACTTGCCGACGGTCACTCTGGGCGATTCGAATTCGGCTGAAGTGGGCGACTGGGTCCTGGCAATGGGTTCGCCCTTCGGCCTGGACCAGACCGTGACCGCGGGCATCATCTCTAAAAAAGAAAGAGAGACTCAATACTTCACAAGTTTCCAGCGTTTCCTGCAAACCGATGCGGCGATCAATCGCGGCAATAGCGGTGGACCGTTGGTGAATATGCGCGGCGAAGTGATCGGCGTTAATTCGCAGATTGCCACTTCCACCGGCGACTATAACGGTATCGGGTTTGCGCTTCCGGCTAATGAAGCCAACTTTGTCTATCGCCAAATTGTGGCCCAGGGCAAGGTCCGCCGCGGCTTTCTGGGCATAACGCTCGACTCCGTGAAAGATGAGTTTGCCAAAGTCTATGGTCTACCTGAGGCCAAAGGCGCGATTGTGATGGACGTTACGCAGACAAAGGATGGGCAGTTAACACCCGCAGCCAAGGCCGGTATCCAATCAAACGACATCATTGTCGAGTTTAATGGACAGCAGATAGCGAATGCTCAGGATCTAATTCAAAAAGTTGCGAGCAGTCCGGTGGGCCAGTCGGTGGCGTTGGCGTATTTGCGCGACGTCGACGGCAAACTGGAGAAACACACAGCCAATGTTGTGCTGGGTGAGAGGCCTCCACCGCAGGCTATATCCACCATCGACGAGCCGGGCGGTAAGAAGAAAGAGTCCGACACCAAGGGAAACGGACCGCAGCTCGGAATCACCCTCGCGGAAATCACGCAACAGCTGGTCGCCGAAAAGCACCTCACCGGCGTGCGCGGTCTCTATGTAAAAAATGTCGATCCTAACGGCCTGGCGGCGGATGTGCGACTGCCGGGGGGCCAGTCGGCATTAAGTGAAGGCGACGTGATCACGCGCATCAATCGAATTCCAGTCACCACGCTTGCCGATTTCCAGCGTGTATTAAACGGGCTGAAACCAGGCGATCCGATCGTTTTGAACGTTTCCCGGTATAGCCGGGATCTCGATCGGGTGTTGCAGCGAATAGTTCAATTCACTTACCAATAAGAACCAGGTGTCAGGTGTCGGGTATCGGGTGCCGAAAGGCCCGGTTCAGCCGGCACCTGGTACCCGACACCCGGCACTAATTCTATGGCTCAAGCAAAAAAGGCTCTCGTAAAAACCTCTCGTAAACAAAATGGTCGCAGCGCGCCTCGCGCTTCCGTCAAGAGCTACAACAACTATATCGGCGGCAAATGGGTTCCGAGTGAATCGGGCGAAGTATCCGAAAACATGAACCCCGCCGACACTCGGGACACGATCGGCCGGTTTCCGCTTTCTACCAGCGAGGACGTAAACGCCGCAGTCAATGCTGCCCAGGAAGCGTTTGATCGCTGGCGCCATACGCCCGCCCCACGTCGGGCCGAAATCCTTTTCCGACTGGGTGAGATCCTGATTCGGAACAAGGATACGTTCACCGCCGACATGACTCGTGAGATGGGCAAGGTCTTGAAAGAGGCTGGCGGGGACGTTCAGGAAGCAATTGATTGCACTTACTACACAGCAGGTGAGGGCCGGCGCCTCCATGGATTTACCACCCCTGCGGAGATGCCCGACAAGTTTGCGATGTGCGTCCGTCAACCGGTAGGACTTTGTGGCTTGATCACACCGTGGAATTTCCCGATGGCCATTCCCTCGT
The DNA here is from genome assembly GCA_023717605.1 of Pyrinomonadaceae bacterium. Classification (GTDB taxonomy): domain Bacteria; phylum Acidobacteriota; class Blastocatellia; order Pyrinomonadales; family Pyrinomonadaceae; genus PSRF01. The sequence continues at coordinate 2,628 of JAMQPH010000077.1, read as the reverse complement.
GGAAACTCATTCCAGCCCTTATTTGTGGCAATACCGTCGTTCTAAAACCTGCTGAAGACACACCGCTCTCAACTTACAACCTGGTGAAAGCTTGCGAGGAAGCCGGCATTCCACCAGGTGTCGTGAATCTGGTAACCGGATACGGCGAGCCAGCAGGCGCCGCGATGACAAACCACCCCGCCTTGCGGCTCATATCCTTCACCGGATCTACTGAGACCGGGCGACAGGTGGCCTCGGCCTGTGCCGAACGGAACGCGATATGCTCACTGGAGATGGGCGGCAAAAACGCAATCATCATAATGGATGATGCCGACATCGATCTGGCGATCGAGGGAGCGTTGTGGGGTGCGTTTGGAACATCAGGTCAACGCTGCACCGCGTCGTCACGGCTAATCGTCCACAAGAAAGTTTACAAGAAGTTTTCGCAGCAGCTGGTGGAACGCACCGAGGATCTCAGAATCGGCAATGGCGCCGACCCTAAGACTGACGTAGGCCCGGTAATCAATGCCGCCGCGGTCGAAAAGATCATGGGTTACATCGACATCGGCCAGAACGAGGATGGCGCGGCTCTGGCCTGCGGTGGCAAACGACTCACCCGGGGCGATTACGCAAACGGTTATTTCATCGAACCAACGGTGTTCACCGATGTGGCTCCCGACATGCGTATTGCGCAGGAAGAGATTTTTGGACCGGTCACTTCAGTGATTCCCGCCAATTCGCTGGCCGACGCAGTCAAGATTGCCAATGGAGTGCGTTATGGCTTGTCCGCGGCAATCTACACCCGCGACGTCAATCGAGCGTTCCACGCAATGAATGAAATGTACACCGGCATCTGCTATGTCAATGCATCGACGATAGGAGCCGAGGTACACCTGCCATTTGGCGGAACGAAGGCCACCGGCAATGGTCATCGTGAAGCTGGGACTCAGGTGCTCGATATCTTCTCCGAATGGAAATCCATTTACGTTGATTACAGTGGAAAACTTCAGCGAGCTCAGATTGACGAAGTGAAGCTCTGAGAAAACGGATCTTTGTCCTTTGAACTTTGTGCTTTGAGATCTATCGGCGACGTCGATAGTTCCCTGTAAGCATCGCCAAGCTCAAACTTCAAAGTACAAAGCTCAAAGAACAAAATCAGCCTCAAGTTCTGCATCTGACTCATACTTCTGGAGGGTTGAGACGTGATTGTCGGTCTGCCGAAAGAGATCAAAGACAATGAATACCGGGTGGGCCTAACACCTGCGGGCGTGCGGGCCTTAACTGATGCCGGGCACCAGGTAGTGGTCGAACGAACCGCGGGCGAAGGCTCAGGGTTTGAGGATGGCCTTTATCAAAAAGCAGGTGCGCAGATTCTTGGCTCCGCCGACGAGGTTTGGGCCCGAGGCGAGATGATTGTGAAAGTGAAAGAGCCGATTAAGCCTGAGTACCCACGTATGCGGGAAGGCCAGTTGCTCTTTACCTATCTTCATCTTGCTCCCGACAAACCTCTGACTGAAGAGCTTCTCAAACGCAAAGTAACCGGCATCGCTTACGAAACCATCACCGACCGTCGTGGCGGCTTGCCACTGCTGACGCCCATGTCTGAGGTCGCCGGCCGCATGGCCATCCAGGTTGGGGCCCACTATCTTGAGAAGATGAGTGGCGGTCGCGGCATCCTGCTGGGGGGCGTCCCCGGTGTGCCGGCCGCCCGCGTTGTGATTATCGGTGGCGGTGTAGTGGGAACAAACGCAGCGAAGATTGCCGTGGGCATGGGAGCGCATGTAACCATAATCGACAACAACCTCGAACGCTTGCGCGAACTTGACGACATCTTCCTCTCAAAAATCTCGACGCTGGCTTCCAGCGCCTACATGATCCACGATGCCGTCTCGCAAGCCGATCTGATCGTGGGCGCGGTGTTGGTGCCTGGGGCTTCCGCTCCCAGGCTAGTCACCCGGAGCATGCTCAAGGATGTTCCCAATGGCGCTGTCATCGTCGACGTGGCGGTCGATCAGGGTGGCTGCATTGAAACGACGCATCCCACTACGCATTCGGCTCCGACTTACTACGTCGAAGGCGTGCTGCATTACTGCGTGGCAAACATGCCAGGCGCAGTGCCGCGCACTTCCACCTTCGCGCTTACCAATGCAACTCTTCCTTATGCTCTCAGGCTCGCCAACAGGGGATTCTTCGAGGCAATTGCCATCGACGCAGGATTGAAGGCGGGGGTGAACACCTATGCCGGTCACTGCACTTATGAAGCCGTGGCTACGTCACAAGGTTTGAAATACACGCCGCTGGACGAATTGATTGGAACGAGCAGCGCGAAGACCGCCTGAACCCAGTTAACAGACACAAACAAACGGCGGTCAGAACTTAGCTGACCGCCGCGTATTGTTTTGAGTGGAAGAACCAGGGTGCGCGGACCAATACGTCAATGCCAAGATTGCCACCACACAACCCAATCCCGTTGGGATGGAATGTGAATGAGAACTTGAACGTACGCAACCGCGTCGCAGACTTTTGAGGGCAGCCCTACTTCCTCGTTAGCAGTTCAGCCACACATTCCGTGAGGTCCTCCGCGGACACAGGCTTTGAAAACAACGCATCTGCGTATCCTTCTTCCTGGCTGCCTTCCTTACGTTCCAT
>JAMQPH010000054.1 GCA_023717605.1 Pyrinomonadaceae bacterium | reverse complement strand
GCAAGCGGGCGAGATTCACGACCAGGTTTTTTCAGAGCTTCCCGTTACTGCTCCGGAAGTCTTCGCTGCAGATCCAGCCTACCTTGTGCGGCTCCCAGACCAGTCTGATGTCCCAATAACAGCAAACACGGAACAGTTTGAAACAGCGCTGGCGGCAACTTTTCCTGAATGTGCCGACAAGGCGATTGCGTTTTATCGAGAAAGTGCGGTCGTCTGTGAGGCTTTACGGAAAGCTCTGATGAGAGTGCCGAACTTGCACGCGGCTAGCAGCGTGAAACAGATTTACGCTTTGCTGCCGGATATCTCCGGCGCTTCGCGAATTATCAAGACAAGAAACCGCACAACCCTCGACTGTCTGCAAGGCACGTCATTTCGTTTTCGCAGGTTTATCGACGCTCAGTTGCAGCTACTGGCACAAGCGACCAGCCAGGAGTGTCAATATCTGTATTCGAGCCTGGCCCTCAACATTCCGAGGCAAGGGAACTTTTCGATTCGGGGTGGCGCCCCCGCCCTGGCCGAGAAGCTCGTAGACTCGATAAGGGCGAGCGGTGGCAAAATTCGCTTCGACACGACGGCACTGCGACTTGCCTACGATGCGACCGGCCAGGCTATCGGGGTTGACTTGCTGAGCGGGGAGAGAGTGAGCGCATCGAAGGCCATTATCAGCAATCTCACGCTGTGGGACACCTACGGGAAGCTGATTGGGCTTAACCGCACACCTTCGGAGATTAGAAAAACTTTGAATAATTTGCGGACCTGGGGAGTTTACTTGCTGTACCTGGGGATGAGCGAAGCTGCCGCATCACGGATTCCCAACAATAACAACTTGGCGGTCACCGATTGGCAGCACGATAGAGAGTATGATCCCGAAGGGGCTCAGTTCATGTTTGCTGCGGCACCTGCGGTGGACAGAAGAGCACCGGAAGGAATGCGGGCCGTGACCATGCTTACCTTCTCCGACGTCGATCAGTGGTTTAGCTTTCAGGAAAACAAAGAACAGAACGAAGAAAAGGACCAGGCATCCCTGGAACTCTGTTGGCAACGCCTTCACCAAACTATGCCTGAGCTTGGCGGCGACATTGAGGTGATCGAGACAGCCACGCCGCTGACCATTTACGATCTGACCCGCCGCAAATTAGGCATGGTGGGCGGGCTTGCGCCGACGGCTGTGGCGTTCGACCCCAATATCCTCGACTGTCAGACATCACTTCCAAACGTCTTTAGGGTAGGCGACACCAGTTCCCTGGGTGGCGGGATTGCAGGGGTAACGCACGCCGCTCGACTTCTTGCCAATCGGCTCAGCGCATGATTCTCTCGTTCAGTCAGGTCAGTAGCTGGTTATTGCCGGTTGAGATGAACATCGTGACAGCGCAAGGCCAAGGAGATGATCAAGATTGACGTGGGACTAATGACGGCAACCAAAAACATCTCTACCAGATGTCTCAAAAACTCACCCGCGCTCCTAACTGAAAAGCCCGCGGGCCGCCGGAACCGAACACCTGGGTAGAGCGCGCGCCGGGCTGACCGAAGGAGGCCGTGTCGGCAATGTTCCCGCTGTACTGAATCAGGTTGGCGGTGTTGAAAGGTTGAAGACTTCGCCGAACAGGACCAGGCGCACCCGCTCGCTGCCTAGCGAGAATGTGCGGCTCAGGCGCATGTCCTGTGTGAAGAGACTGTCGTTGAAGGAGAAGTCGGCAGGCAGCGTCACACGCGGTGCTATCTGTCCGCTGCCAGTCAGTTTGCCAGCCCACTCCTGGTTATAGAGATGTACCAACCGCACGAGATCGTCTTCGTCCAAGCCCCGATTGAATTCATTTACTTTCGTTCCCGGTAACAGATCGTTCTGGGTACCGTCGCCGTTAAAGTCGACGCCGCTCACGTAGGCAGAGAATGGTGGCCGGCTGTAAGCGGAGACACTGAAAGAGACTTGAAATCGCTGTGGCGAAACCGGAGAGATTCAATAAGTGGCAAACATAGGTCGTCAGAGGATCGTGGCTCTCGAACCACTCGCCGATCCTAAAAGTGTTCAGGCGTCCGACTAGGATGCTCAATTCACTATGCTCAGAAATTCAGCTTCAGAGCTAATTGGATCAGTCGCGGGTTATTGCTGGTTGAGATGATGCGTCCGAAATCGCCGGGATTAATAATTTGTCCCGTATTCGGATCGATGCTACCGCCTGATGACTGAACTGCGTTGAGATTGCTGATCGGGTTGGCAAAGTTCACATGATTGAAAAGGTTGAAGAACTCCGCGCGGAACTCGATGTTCTTTGATTCAGTAATCGGAAACCGCCTGATAATCGAGAAGTCCACATTGGTTTGTTGCGGGCCTCGCAAGGGGTTGCGGCCGACATTGCCGAAGTCAGTTCCCCTCGCGCCCGCTGTGGCCGTTCCGTTTGAACTGGGAATCAGTTGGCCGGTCAGCACAATAGGACTCCGGAACGCAAATGGGTTAAAGAAGTAGCCTGCCGGAGTATTTGTGGTTGCAGTGTGGCGATTAGCCCCGAGCGCATAGTCAGGCCGGGCCTTGCCACCCGTCAATCCATAGAAGGAGCCCGCGCCCGAATCGACAATATCAATCGGCAAACCAGACATGGTAATGATGATGCCTGCAACCTGCCAATTGGACAGCAATAATCTGCCAGCGGTCGACCCTGCGCCGAAAGCTGGCCGCGGTATGTCCCACAGATAGCTCAATACGAAGCGGTGGGTGCGGTCGAAGTCCGACACGCCGTGGTTGGAGCGATTATCAAGCTGACTGTCCACCACGATGGCACTGTCGCCGGCATTTCCTCCGGTTGAGGCATTGTCAAGTGATCTTGAGTAGGTGTAGGAAGCCAAAAATTGCAGCCCTTGTGAAAGCCGCTTGGTCAAACTCATTTGCAGAGAGTTGTAAGTGGACTGTGCGGTGAACTGATTCTGGGCGAAAGTATTGGTCGCGACCCCCTGAAATGGCGCTCGGAGCGCAGCGTTCGCCGGTGTGTTCGTTGTGATCAACGTCCCGGTCACCTCATTGGTGACCGGGTGCTCAGAGCTCGCGAGCCTGGCTTGGTTGAGAGAGATTAGGCGTTGTAGGTTGAGCCCATGGGTGCCGACATAGGCAACGTCGAGCAACAGGTTTGCACCCACGGCGTATTGCACACTGAGGTTGTATTGATGGAAGTAGGGAGTGCGAATGTTGCGATCCAAGACTTGGGTCGTCAGGGCAATGCCACTCACGATGGTTGGGAATTGGTCTTGAGCCGGGAGAACTGGGAAAGGATCCGCTAACGTCGCCCCTGATCTTCTGCCGACAACGTAGTATGGCGGCGCATTCATACTGTTAAAAAGGTAAAGGGTCG
>JAMQPH010000045.1 GCA_023717605.1 Pyrinomonadaceae bacterium | reverse complement strand
AGTATCCGAGGATTGGACTAGAGACGACCAATTGGGAGCAGACATCGTTCGAGTCTTGAATAGATATATCAACGCGCGTACCAGATTGACCGGCGTAATTCTAATCTGGGAAGAATGGCTAAAGGGACCCGGGAGCCAAGCTGCAAGACTTCTGAAGTACCGTCCTTTTGTTCGGGACAATCTTGAGCGAGAGGTGGCAAATTCTATCAATTCACTGTTCCTATGCCGGGGGATTTCGTTGTCATTCGGGACTTTCTTCTAAAGAGCGACCTAACGCGCTGCACTGGACCCCGGCCCTGTTGCGGTTCCGAATGAATGTGAAAAGCCGCGTTCTGGCCGGGGCCCGTGAGCGCGGGCGTTATGCGCATGAATCGATGATTGAATGTTGGTGGACAGATAATTGTCTGATACGCTAAGAGTCGAGTGGGATCCGCGGAAGGCGGTGGTCAATCGCGCGAAGCACAAGGTCTCCTTCGAGGAAGCAGTCACCGTGTTCGGCGATCCACTTGGCCGCATCACCGACGACCCGCGCCACTCAGAGACCGAGGAGCGTTATGTGTTGCTCGGGCAGTCGGCCCGGCGGCGGCTCCTCGCTGTGATGTTTACCGAGCGCGGGAAAGCGATTCGTCTAGTTAGCTCGCGAAAAGCCACGCGCCGTGAGCGGAGGGAATATGAGGAAAAATGAAGCTAGAAAGGCGCGAGCCCGCCAGGTTGGAGTTGACGAGATTCTTCCTGAGTACGACTTCAGCCGAGCGCGGCCTAACAAGTACGCATCCCGTTACGCCAAGGGCAGCATTGTGATCACACTTGACCCGGACGTCGCCGCTGTGTTTCCAGGGGCTCGACAGGCGAACGAGGCTCTCCGGGCTCTAGCGGGCCTCATCCGGAAGCATCAGCTAAGGCGAACGGCGTCACGGCGAAGCGCATAACCAACCGGTTGGAGTCCGGCGCTCGCAAAACTCGCGCGCCTCAACCGGCTCGTTAGGCTTTTCGCTAAGTGCCGTGTAAAATGCAGACAGCAATTGGCGCGGAGTAAAGGATTCAGATGAAAACCAAAGTCACCGAACAGGGTGTTGTGGTGCCGAAGAAGTTTCTCAAGGGCATCAAAGAAGTCGAGATTCGTAAGGACGATGGCGTCATTCTGGTCGTACCGGTTTCGGAGGACCCGATTCTTGCGTTGGGCAGTCAGCCGATTGCTGATGAAATTACCGATGCGTCCCAACATCACGACCGGTATCTGTACGGGCGATGAGCGCGGTGTTCCTCGATACAGGCTATGTTTTAGCGCTGGAGCTATCGAATGATCAGAATCATCGGATTGCAGTGAAACATTGGCGCAGTCTGAGGAAGAGGCTCCCTCCGTTGGTCATTACCTCCTATGTTTTTAATGAAGTGGTCACCTATTTCAACAGCCGTGCGCACCATACTAAAGCGGTGGAAGTCGGCAATCGCTTATTGACGAGTCCGTCCGTTAAGTTCGTGCAGGTAGACGAAAAATTGTTCTAAGGAAGGCTGGGAATACTTTCAGCTCTATAAGGACAAAGACTATTCGTTCACAGATTGCATCTCATTTGTTGTCATGAAGACGCTCGGGATAGACGCTGCTTTTGCCTTCGATCAGCATTTTGTGCAAGCGGGATTCCAGAAGCTGCCGTAAGAGAGCCTAACAATCGCCTTCAGCCCGACCGCGGCCCGCGAGTGGCTGTGAGCGGATGCGAAATTTCACAGTTGGGCCGCGGCGGCTGAGGCTCAGCGTTAGGCCTTCTTCGGCACAGGTGATATAGTTCGCGGTAGATGAATGTTCGCTTCTACGTCGATCCCGAAACCGAAGCTCCTCACACTTATAAGCATGGCATCGACGAGGAGGAAGTTATCGACGTGCTCTCAAACCCAGGGGAGGATCGTCCAGGCCGGGAAGGTTCGCGCGTAGTAATCGGAAAGACACGAGCAGGACGTTATTTGCGGGTGATTTATGTTCCAGAGCCGGAACGGGAGAGCGTATTTGTCATTACAGCGTATGAGTTGCGCGGAAAGCCATTGTTCGCCTATCGAAGACGCTTACGTAAGAAAGGAAGGAGATGAAACAGAGTAAATTTCCACCGGGTTGGGATGAGCAAAAAGTACGTCGAGTGCTCAAGCATTACGAGCAGCAGACGGAGGAAGAGGCTGTCGCCGAGGACGAGGCCGCATATGAGGATTCCACTCAAGCCATCATGGAAGTACCTCGAGAGCTGGTTCCAACGATCCGGGAACTGATCGCCAAGCACAAACGGTCTCGTAGGGCCTAACCCGCCCCTTGACCCGATTCCGGGTCAGCGGCATAGCGTTAGGCGGCATGCTCTCTGCAATGAACCATGTCCATTTTGCTTTTTTTAGGGCTGGAGCAACGAAGTTATGGCAACTGAGCTAACTAGAGCCAACGCAACCGCAAACACTGAGCTTCACCTTGTTCTCAAATCTCTTATTTCGGCGTTTGCCATTGCTGCACTTCTCGCTCACATTCTGCTACCGGGTTTAGCCATTGACGCGATTGGCTTTGGCCTGCTCATTCTTGCAGTTCTTCCCTGGTTGTCAGAACTCATTGCCTCAGCAGAATTCCCTGGAGGTTGGAAGGTTCAATTCCGTAAAGTAATGGCACGACAAGATCTTCAGCAACGTGAACTTGCGACACTAAAGTTCCTTGTCAGCCATTTCCTCACCGATGCTGAGCTTAATCATTTGAGACGATTTGAGTCTTCAGCCCCCTTTAATTTCATTAGAGACGGAACGACCGATGCTTTCAAATTTGAGCTCCGTCGCCTTCGATCCATGGGCTTAATACGAAGTCGCACTGGTCGAAATATTTCCAGTATGTTGAAGCAGGACAAGGGCGACGTGAAGAACGACTACGAACTTACTCAGGCAGGAAAGGACTATCTGAAGTTATTGCATGAAACGCAGGAGAACGACTTGGATTGAATAGACCACCCCGCACTGGCCCCTGGCAGCCTAACCAAGCCGTGCTCGTGACCGCCGCCCGTTTGCGGCTCTGCTTGAACTGAAAAGTCTCGTCCGGCAGCGGCCCGAGACGGCGGACGTTAGACTACTCCCGCCAGGCAGCTCGCTCTGGTGCAGCAGTGGGTATGTCCTGGGCTAGTTGTTCTCTATATCTGACCATTCCAAGGGGAGAAGACTATGGCTACCTTCGTCCTAGTGCATGGAGCTTGGCACGGTGGCTGGTGCTGGAAGCGTGTCGCAGCGGCGCTCCGTCAGGCGGGTCATGAGGTCTTTGCGCCCACGCTCACGGGCCTCGGCGAGCGGGCGCATCTGATGAGCGACGCGATCGATTTGCACACGCATATCCAGGATATACTCGGTGTACTGCAATGGGAAGAGCTCGCCGACGTCGTCTTGTGTGGCCACAGTTACGGCGGCTTGGTGATCAGTGGGGTTGCCGACCG
>JAMQPH010000042.1 GCA_023717605.1 Pyrinomonadaceae bacterium | reverse complement strand
CCACCTCCGGCCTGTTATTGGCATTCATTCGGTATTTGATGCGTGCACCCGACAATGCATCCCCACCGGAAACGACTACACTCAGGAGTTTCAGTAACTGTTCTCCGGTTAGGTCAACTTCGGCCAGCGCATTTTCAAACGGTAGTAGCTCAAATATGTCAGCAGCCTTGAGGTCTCCAGGCGCAATCGTGTTCTTGCGTAACCCGCCGCTGTTAGTGACGGCGAGCAGAACAGGCTTTCCAAGTCTTGCGCTCGACTGAACTCGAATGCCATCAGCCACGAAGTTACCGAGATTACCGCCACCGACGGGACCTTTTTTCAGCTCGACCTCGAGCTTCCCAATCACGACTTCAAGCGCGCGCACCTTCGCGCTGTATGGCGTTAGCATTTTCTCGAGCGCTGGATCATCGGGGATACTTACGTCAACTAAAACTTCGCTAACGCGACTCTCAACGGTTGCTGATACAGTTGCTGTAACTGGCTTGCTGGCTGAGGTCCGCTTGCGTGAGGAGGTTCGCTTACTCGGGAGTGTTCGTTTGCTCGCCGACGTTCCCTTGCGTACGGAAGTTGCCTCAGTAGTGCAGGGCGCCTTAACCACACAGGGTTTAATCGGCTGTGTTTGCTGGGCAGCTACGCCGTGAATAGAAATGCTTGCCACGCCAAGCATGAACAAACTTCCGAGCCAGGCATGCCGCAGGCGCGATTTCGCAGACGATTCTGTTTTATTTGTAGCTGGATTGGAGTTTGACATTGACCTCAAGGGAAGAGCTTGCATAGTATGTCGCACCAAGGTCTCATACGCAAAGCTGCTAAGCCCAGCACTGTAACATTCTAAATCGATAGTTTCGGAGGAGAAAATTGGCTACGTCTTCCGCCCAAATACCATCTGAGTTCAGCAACCCTAACCTTGAAGTGCTTTTGTCCGAGGAGCAGATCCAGACTCGCATTAAGGAGTTAGGTGCTGAGATCACTCATGACTATGCTGGACGCAACCCACTGCTGATCGGAGTTCTCAAAGGCGCTTGTTTTTTCATGAGCGATCTCTTGCGGGCAATCGACACGCGTCTGGGCATTGAGTTTATGGCGATATCGAGCTATGGCTCGTCAACTAGAACCTCCGGCGAAGTTCGCATCCTCAAAGACCTCGATGTGCCCGTTGAAGGACGTGACTTAATCGTCATTGAGGACATCGTCGACACTGGTCTGACACTTTCCTATTTATTGGCCAACTTGAAATCGCGCGGCGCCGCCAGTGTAAAACTCGTGGCCCTGCTCGACAAATACGAGCGGAGGGAGCGAGAGGTGGAAATCGACTATCTCGGCTTCAAGATTCCCGATCACTTCGTTGTAGGCTACGGACTGGACTTCGCCGAACGCTATCGAAATCTGCCTTTTATCGCAGTCTTAAAGAATCCCGACCTGGGATAGATGTCAACTCTCGATCCTGATCGGAGGCGTCTCGCCTACAAATCCAAGCTGCTATCCAAACCAGAGGAGTCTTTCATGCTAAAACATTCTTGGCCTTTTCTTGCCCTGATCATTTTCCTTTGCGCGTCCAACGCTTACGCGCAACAGGATTTCTCGAAGGTTGAAGTCAAGGCCGAGAAGGTGGCCGGCAACGTCTATATGCTGCAAGGTGCAGGCGGCAACATTGGCGTCTCTGTCGGCAGCGATGGAATTCTAATCGTAGACGACCAATATGCTCCCTTGGCCGACAAGATTAAAGCGGCTTTGAAGACACTGAGCGAAGGCAAACTCAAATTCGTCTTGAACACTCACTGGCACGGCGATCACACAGGCGGCAATGTGGTCTTTGGTCCCGAGGCTCCAGTTATCGCGCATGACAATGTACGTAAGAGACTGTCGACCGAGCAAAGAATCGAAATCTTTAAGAGCACAGTTCCCGCTTCGCCAAAAGAAGCTTGGCCAGTAATAACCTTTGGCCAATCGTTGTCGGTCCATTTCAACGGCGAGGAGATAAAGGTCATTCACTTCCCCCAGGGCCACACCGATGGCGACAGCGTGATCTTCTTTACCGGCTCAAACGTCGTTCATATGGGTGATGATTTCTTCGCCGGACGCTTTCCGTTCGTCGATCTTGGAAGCGGAGGCACAGTTGAAGGACTGGCAAAGAACATCGGAGATATTCTCGGCAAACTGCCCGCCGGCGTGAAGCTCATTCCCGGCCACGGCCCGATTTCAACCGCGGACGATTTAAGGCTCTACCACCGCATGCTCGTTGAAACCACTGACATCGTGCGCAAGAAAATGGCGGCGGGTAAGACTCTGGCGCAGATCAAAACGGAAGGTCTACCAGAAGACTGGAAGTCGTGGGGAACCGGGTTTATCAAAACCGACCTGTGGATTGAGACTATCCATACCAGCCTTTCAAAGAAGTAGAACCCGAAGATTTGACATATCTCATTTGACATATGGAAAATGACTCTGTTCAATCCCCGCTGATCTCTGCCAAGAAGCTCCGTCCCGCTGTCAGCCTTAACCCAAAATTCTCGGCAATTGTCTGGCCTATATCTGCCAGCGAATCACGCTTCCCCAGATCAACCCCCGCCCGGGCATTCTTGCCATAAACAAGCAGTGGCGCATACTCGCGCGTGTGATCGCTCCCGGGAAAAGTGGGGTCGTTTCCGTGATCGGCTGTAATGATCATTAGGTCACCATCGCGCATCGCCGCCTCAATTTCAGGCAACCGCGAATCGAAATGCTCAAGGGCCCGGGCAAAACCTTCGGTATCGCGGCGGTGCCCGAAAAGCATGTCGAAATCGACCAAGTTGGAAAAGATCAGGCCGCGAGAATCGTTATTCAAAACATCAATCGTCTGGTCAATAGACTGCTCGTTGTTTTTGGCTGTGCGGTCCTCGGTCACGCCATTCGAATCATAGATAGAGGCAATTTTTCCAATGCAGACAACGTCCAATCCTTCGTCTTCCAGAGCAACCAGAAGATTTTCTCGGGGCGGGGGCACCGCATAATCGTGGCGATTCTCCGTACGGTAGAAACCGCCGGGTTCGCCAAGAAATGGTCGGGCAATGACTCGGCCCACTTTGTGTTGTCCATCCAGCATCCGGCGCGCCGTCTCGCAGATTTCGTAAAGCTTCGGGAGCGGAATCACTTGTTCGTGTGCGGCAATTTGAAAAACCGAATCGCCCGACGTATAGACAATGGGCTTCGCGGTCCTGACATGCTCGTCACCAAGCTCCTTGATGATTTCAGTACCTGAGGCCGGAACATTTCCGAGAATTCCGGGTACGCCGGTTTCCCGAATAAACTGATCGATGATGCTATGAGGAAATCCGTTTGGATAAGTTGGAAACGCCTTCTCCAAAATTATCCCAGCCATTTCCCAATGGCCCGTGGTTGTGTCTTTGCCGTTTGAACGCAAAGCGCAGCGACCGTAAGAGCCCCGCGGTTCCGCCAACGCCGGCACGCCTTTCAACGGTCGAATGTTGCCGAGCCCGTAACGCTGCAGGTTTGGCAGATTAACCGGCCGTGACTCGAGTATGTGACCGAAGGTGTCGGAGCCCTTATCACCCCACGCCTCAGCATCAGGCATCTCGCCAATGCCTGCGCCATCGAGAACAATTAGCGTTACCCGATTGAATTTGTTGTTATGGGACGGAAGATTTTCCATTCGTCATTTTCCATTTCTCATTTGTCATTTTCAGACTACGGCAGTTCAAACACCCCGACAGAGGATCTTAGGCATCCGTTCCAATTTGAGCAGGCTCGGGATGCTTCCCGAAATGACCAAATGAGAAATGCCAAATGGAAAATGGAAAATGGATTTGCTCAGCTCTTGAAAGGAGACGTTCCCCAGCCCGGTTACCCCTTCGGGGCAAAGTACCCTTCTCTTGAGCGGACTTGCGGTTTATCTGGAAGGCCGCGCACCTCGATGCGAATTTTACGGAACTTCCCATCGCGTGCTTTGTTGGTGGGGTAGTAACCCAAACTGTACTGAGTACCGATTTCGTTAGCAACCTGGGAAAACGCGGCGCGAGCATCCTGCAAGCTGGCCGCGACGAAATTCTTTCCGCCGCTGGCTTTTGCCAGGTCGTTCATCTCCCGACGGGCCAGATTGTAGAGATCGCGGCTGATCTGCATCCGCTCAAACTGACCCATCTGACAAAAGTCTGAGAACTGGTCCGAGCTAGCGCGCGGGACAAAGATCGCGCGATAGCGCTTGAGCTGTTTGGCCGAGAGACTTAAGCGGCCATCGTCCTCACAATCCTTCAGTAAGCGATCCTCGACAAAGTCCTCGGTGTTGACCTGAATGAAGTAACAAGCGATTCCAGCACTGGTTAATCCCGCTCGCGCGACGCCGAAGTCTGCATCACTGGACGAATCGACCCCATCAGTTAAAGCGACAAGAGCACGACGGCCACGCACTTCGTCACGCGGAGGCTCTCGAAAAATCTGCCGGGTAACACGGTCCAGCGCATCGTAGAATGGCGTTCCGTTCGCTGACCCCAGACCCTGAATCGCTGTTTGCAGCGACTGACGATTTGACGTCAATTCAGAAAGCACCTCGACTGTCGCGATTTGCGTGCTCCCTTCCTGATCCGTGTTGAAAGCGATAATCGCAACCCGATCACCCGAGCGAAGGTTGCTGATGAAAGCACTTGCAGCCTGGCGAATGAGCCCAACGTCCGCGCGAGTTGAGCCGGAAGTATCGAGGAGGAGAGCGATCTCAAAAGGAGCCTCAGTGGTACCGAAGTTTGCTATCGACTGCGGTTGACCGTCTTCGTACACCAGAAAGTTTTCCCGGCGCAATCCCGGCACTGGTCGTCCCGAGTTGTTCTTAATTACCGCTGGAACTGAGACGAGCTGAGTGTCCACCCGCACAACGTCATCCTCGTCGACCTCTTGTGGCGCCGACACCGGCGAGCCTCTTGGCGTCGTGGACTGATTTTCAGTTTCAGAGACTCGCCGCGGCCGTTGCTTCGTTTGCTCCTGGCCAATGGCAGGCAAAACCCCGTGGAAGACGCAGAGTAGCAAAAGGGCCAGGGACTTCTGGAGCAATGGGAAAAGGCGGTTGGATTTGCTTGCCTGCATAGCGACAAAACCCGGCTCGAAGTTTTGGTTAGAATACAACTGGAAACGCCAAGACTGCAAAAGCTCGGGGCTCCTCTGGGTATCAATTCCCTACTTTTCTCGCTGTTTGGAACGCGCCTCGACTAACGATCCACAAAGTCACGTAAACCTGCGAATCTTAGGTAGCATTCATGTGGAGTTGGTGGATCGGGTTTAACTCTATTTTGGTTTGTCAAAAGGCCGAGCCGCACAGGTTGCGACATTACACGTTTCTTGCGCACCTTGACACTCCCGCTGCCTTCTCTTAGCATGACGTTCGCTCCAAAGCGACTCTATTGATAAGGGTCGCAATCTTAGTTGATGTTCTTTGAAGTGCGCGTGCCCAGGAGAGTTTAGTGAGCCGGACATCACCTCCGGCCGTGGGGCAGCGATTGGCAGGAATGCCTGTCCCAGATATAGAGGCACGTATGTCAATGGTAGACGGCTTCCCTTACAAGGAAGAGGTTGGGGGTTCGAATCCCTCCGTGCCTACCATTTACGATTGTCAGGATTTGTCAGGATAGAGATTCTTGCCGTCTTCGGACAGACAGAGTATCGTGCGACAGGGCACGATTTGATTGATCGGGTTTCATGCTCTACTTTTGACATTTCGGTTTGCATGCGGAGTCGTAGTTCAGTTGGTTAGAACGCCGGCCTGTCACGTCGGAGGTCGCGGGTTCGAGTCCCGTCGGCTCCGCCACTTTCTGGCGGTAAAACGCGTGCATGAGGCTTCCCTTCGGGGAGGCCTTTTGTGTTTTCGGTGGGTGTACCTAAATTTGTACCTAATTGGTCAGTGAGCCTTCCCGCTATTAGTTCTACGGTTTGGTGTTTGAATAAAGCTGAGAAGTGCTTATAGCGCTCCAGCTCATCAGATCTGTGTCCCGTCATCCTTCGGATGATAGCGTGGGCTGCGCCTTCCATAAAGAGCATCGTGGTCGCAAAGCGCCGAAGATCATGAATCCGTAAATCCTGCACTCCGCTAGCCGGCAGATCCTTCTAAATCTTACGGTGTCTTCCACAATAAACACGTCGTGCGGTGCATTGCTGGATCAGTCGCGCGACTCAACACA
>JAMQPH010000011.1 GCA_023717605.1 Pyrinomonadaceae bacterium | reverse complement strand
GGTGTTGCATGTTGCACTGCGCGCGGTTCGAGGTCAGCAGATATTAGTTGATGGCCATGACGTCGTACCCGACGTTCACGCGGTGCTCGATAAGATGGAGAGCTTTTCCAAGCAGGTGCGAAACGGCGTGTGGAAAGGTCACACAGGCAAGCGTATTCGCAATGTCATCAACGTAGGCATAGGTGGTTCCGATCTTGGACCAGTGATGGCTTACGAGGCGCTTAAACATTACAGCGACCGATCGATGACATTCAGATTTGTGTCTAATGTCGATGGTACAGATATAGCCGAAGCTGTTGTCGATCGCGATCCGGCTGAGACGCTGTTCCTTATTTCGTCGAAGACATTCACGACGATCGAGACGATGACAAACGCCGAAACCGCTCGTGAGTGGTTGCTTGCGAGTCTTGGAGGCGATCAAAGAGCAGTCGCCAGGCACTTCGTCGCTGTTTCAACTAACGCAGAGAAGGTTTCGGAGTTTGGCATCGACACTGCGAACATGTTCGAGTGTTGGGATTGGGTGGGTGGACGCTACTCAATGGACTCTGCCATCGGGCTTTCCACGATGTTAGCCATCGGCTCGGACAACTTCAGGGCAATGCTCGACGGGTTTCATGAGATGGACGAGCACTTTCGCACGGCACCGTTTGAGAGGAACCTGCCGGTGCTAATGGGTCTCGTGGCGATCTGGAACAACGATTTTCTGGGTGCCCAGACCGTTGCGGTATTGCCCTATGAACAATACCTCAAGCGATTTCCTGCTTATCTCCAACAGTTGGTCATGGAAAGCAATGGCAAACGCGTGACCCTCGATGGACAACCTGTGGGCGTCGACACAAGTCCCGTCTACTGGGGCGAGCCAGGTACAAATGGCCAGCACTCCTTTTATCAGTTGATTCATCAGGGAACACGACTCATCCCGTGCGACTTCATCGCATTCAACCAACCGCTCAATCCGAATGGCAGGCATCATGACATGCTCTTGGCGAATGCCTTCGCTCAGGCGGAAGCGCTCGCTTTCGGTAAGACAGCGGAAGAGGTAAGAGCAGAGGGTACTCCGGAGTGGCTCGTACCTCATCGAGTCTTCGAGGGTAACCGTCCCTCGAACATTATTCTCGCCGATCAACTGACACCGGAAACGCTCGGCAAACTCATCTCCCTCTACGAACACTCAGTCTTCCCGCAAGGCGTCATTTGGAATCTTGACTCGTTCGACCAGTGGGGTGTCGAGTTGGGCAAGGTGCTGGCGCAGCGAATCATTCCTGAACTTGAGAGCAAGACTGAGCCCAAGCTTAGCCACGATAGTTCAACTAACAACCTGATTCGGCGCTATCGAAAATCATAGGGCTCATCAATCATTTTGTAATCAAAGAAGGAAATTAGTTATGGCTATACGAATTGGTATCAACGGCTTCGGAAGGATTGGCCGCCAGGTTTACAAGGCGATCCGCGAGCGCTACGACCAGGAAATCGATGTCGTCGCCGTCAATGATATTGGCCGAATCAAGATCATGACGCACCTTCTGAAGTATGACACGAACTACGGTCGCTTTCCGGGAGAAGTCGTAGCGCGTGAAGACGGGTTCATCGCGAGTGGTGACGAGGTCAAGATTTTCGCCGAACGGGATCCGGCGCGTCTGCCCTGGGCCAAACTGGGCGTCGACATTGTCGTCGAATCAACCGGCCTGTTTCGCAAACGAGACAAAGCGCAACTGCACCTTGATGCTGGGGCAAAGAAAGTAATTATCACAGCGCCAGGCAAGGAGGAAGATCTAACCTTAGTACTCGGTGTCAATGAGGAGATGTACGACCCGGCCAGGCATCACATTATCTCGAACGCCTCCTGCACGACTAATGGCCTGGCTCCAGTCGCCAAGGTGCTCTTCGACACGTTTGGCATTGAGAAAGGCATCCTGACCACCGTCCATTCCTACACAAACACGCAGCGGTTGCTGGATCTCGAAGCTGAGGACCCACGCGATGCGCGTGCTGCCGCACTGAACATCGTCCCGTCTGAAACCGGCGCGGCAAAAGCAGTCGGTCTGGTTATCCCACAACTAAAGGGCAAGTT
This sequence comes from Pyrinomonadaceae bacterium, assembly GCA_023717605.1. Taxonomy (GTDB): domain Bacteria; phylum Acidobacteriota; class Blastocatellia; order Pyrinomonadales; family Pyrinomonadaceae; genus PSRF01. The sequence continues at coordinate 757 of JAMQPH010000011.1, read as the reverse complement.
TACAGGCATGGCGTTTCGCGTACCTACAGCGACCGTTTCAGTCATTGACTTTACAGCGGTGTTGTCGAAAGACGCGACCGTCGATGAGATCAATGCCAGCATGAAGGAATATGCGGAAGGCCCAATGAAAGGCATTCTGGACTACACCGAAGAACCGCTGGTTTCCAGCGACCTCAAAGGTGACGCGCACTCATCCATATTCAGTGCCCTCGATACGCTGGTCATCGGTGGCAACCTGGCCAAGGTTGTCGCTTGGTATGACAACGAGTGGGGCTACTCAATGAGAGTCGCAGACCTGGTCCACTACCTGGCGAAGAGAAAGTAGTGAGTGGTGCGCAGTGAGGTAACTTATGTCCGAGACGAATGTCGTTCAACTCTCGCCTAACCGGACGAAAATTGTGGCGACAATTGGTCCTGGCTCTCGTACGCCTGCGGTTTTGCGTAAGCTGATCGAGGTTGGCGTCGATGTGTTTCGCCTGAACTTCTCACACGGAACGCATGACGAACATTCTGCTGTGCTTGCCGATATTAGAACTCTGAGCCGGGAATTGGGTCAGCACGTGGCGATTTTGCAGGACCTTTGTGGGCCCAAGATTCGACTTGGACCTATTCCTGATGACGAGGTGGCATGCCCACTGGGTGAAGAATTCACGCTTGTCACCGAGCGCTCCTCAAACGGTAGGCGCGAATTAACCTGCTCGTATCGCGAGTTGCCAAACGATCTCAAGCTCGGAGAGACCATCCTTTTCGCCGACGG
>JAMQPH010000894.1 GCA_023717605.1 Pyrinomonadaceae bacterium | reverse complement strand
CTCCAGCGCGCACCAACTGCGTGGCTACAAGGGGAAGTGTGAGAACCTACACGGCCACAACTACAGAATTGAAATCTACGCTCGCGGCCGCGAGTTGGACAACATTGGATTGCTGGTCGATTTTGTTGAGTTGAAGGCCGCCGCCGATGAAGTGGTCCAATATCTGGATCATCAGAACATAAACGAGTTGGCGCCGTTTCACGAGCTGCAACCGTCGGCTGAGAATCTGGCAAAGTATATTCTTGAGCGAGTGGGTTCAAAGGTCGGCGACGAACGTGTGCAGATTTTCAAAGTGCGATGCTTCGAGACACCAACGAGCGTGGCGACTTATCAGGTGGACTGATCATTTGTCATTCGTCATTTGACAGGTCTCATTTGTTATTGGGGAGAACGACTTGCGTGATCTTGAGTAGATGATTGATGTCGCGACAGTTTTCACTTGTCATTGGGGAGAACGCTTGAGTGATCTCGGATAGATCATTCATGACTCGACATTGCTCCGCTTCGCAATGACAAATGAGAACTGTCAAATGACAAATGAAAAATGATCTCTTGAGCGCATGAAAAATAATCTCCTGACCGATCAGGTTTGGTACTCACTTGATGCAAGGACCGATGGCTCCAGCGGTGCCTCTTCCTCCTGCTCCTGCTTCCTGCGACTGCCTCCTGCTTCTGCCGTCTTTCTCATATAAGGCTTCTCGCAAAACTGGAAGAACAGCCAGGCAAAGGCAATGGTTGCCGGTGTAACAACTAAAAGTGTGTTCAGCATCGGTGGCAGCCAGGTAACCGCGAACCACCACGACTGCATGATCACCAGCTCGTGCGTAAGGTAAAGCGAATAGGAAAAGACCCCAAGCGAGGCGAAGGCCGTGACGAGTCGCGGCCGGCGTAAAGCAGTGAGCCACGCTTTCTCGGCCTGCACGGCCCGATTCACCAGGATGAAAAACCCGATGCCCCACATCGGATGCATTAACAGCCAGCCAAAATCGTGAACGAGAGTGTCCTTAGGTATGAGCGGCAAGGTCACCGAAATCGCTGACGCTGTCACAACTACCAAGCCGCCCAGCCACACGTTCCGACACCATCTCGGCAACTTCACCAAACCAAATGCTGCCTCGACGGCTATGGCCCCCAGCGCCCAGGTGAGCCAATGCGAGGCGGCCGCCTCGGGAACGGGAACGCCGGCGCCTGTCGCTACCCAGACATGGTGGCTGAAGAGAAACCAGCCCACACGCGCGAGTCCACAGATGACAAGGGTCGGTGCCCATCCCCACCGGCCGCGCAGATAGAGCAGCAGAAAATAAGCCAGATAGAGTTGTTCTTCGACCGCGAGCGTCCAGAAGACTCCATTGATGCTGTAACAGGTATGGGGATCGAGGTTGTGAAGCATGAGGAGGTGCATCACTACGTCGTATACAAAAAAGTGAGTGACGTTGATGCCGGCGGAGAGCGCCGTCATGATCCAAAAGAGGGCCAGGGTAATCAGGTATGGCGGGTAGAGGCGTCGCAAGCGTCGCTTCCAGAATTCACCGAACTTGATTTGCTGTGGTTGGCCGGCGGCCCGGGCCCTGGCCCACTGCAGGTGAATGCAAAAGCCAGAGATGACAAAGAAGAGGAAGACACCAACGTAGCCAAACGAACTCAGAAACTGTATCAGCCTTACCGGGTACTGAAACAAATTGTTGGGGATCGCACCGGCCGTTTGGGATACGGCGTGGTACAGCACAACGCCGAGCGCGGCAATACCGCGCAAAGCATCAATGCTCGTCAGTCGGCCGCCAGGCAAAGCTTCGGTCTTAATTGCTTTCAACGTACGTTTTTGAATGGAATCTACGTTGTAAATTCTCACACACCCGAATAATTCAAAAATAAAGTGGCCCCGCGGAAGGCCACTCTATCAGTTTCGAAAAAACAACTTGCTCATGCAGCGTCAGGTGAAAATCCTCAGGTCGAAACTAAAGACGTAACGTCAATATTGTACTTTCTTATCTTACTGTAAAGCCGCGGGCGATAAATTCCCAATAGATTCGCCGCCGCCTGTTTGTTGCCGCCGGTTCGTTGCAGCGTTCTTTCAATAACCAGCCGTTCAATGTCTTCCAGGGTCATGTTGGGTGGGACATCCCATCCCGGACCCGCAGATCCCGTTTCTGGTATCGAGCCATTATCGAATGGCAAATCCACGGGTTCTATCCGATTCCCCTTGGCAAGTAACACTGCGCGCTCCATGACGTTTTGCAACTCACGTACATTGCCGGGCCAGAGATGACCAAAAAGTCGCTGGTAAGCAGCCTGAGAGACTCCGGCAATATGACGCTCATACTTTTGAGCGTACATGTGCAGAAAGTGTTCCGTCAGCAGTTGAATGTCTTCGTTACGCTCACGCAAAGGCGGAACGTGAATGGTAATTGTAGAAATGCGATAGAAGAGATCATCGCGCAGCACGCCGTCACGTATTGCGTCGGCGGGCGGCCGGTTTGTTGAGGAAATAAGCCGAAAATCTACGGCGTAGGTCTTCTCGGAGCCGATCTTTCGGTAACTTCTTTCTTGCAACACGCGCAGCAACTTTGGCTGGAGTTCAACCGGCATCTCTGCGATTTCGTCGAGCATTAAGGACCCGCCAGCGGCATGCTGGACCAGTCCTTCCTTATCGGCGTGAGCGCCGGTGAAAGCGCCTTTGGTGTGGCCGAAAAGTTCCGATTCGATTAGTTCCTTTGGCAGGGCCGCGCAATTAACCTTGATGAATGGTTTCTTAGAGCGCAGTGAGTTGTAGTGGATTGCGTTGGCTATTAGTTCCTTGCCGGTTCCCGACTCGCCGACGATGAGAACGTTCGCATCAGATTTGGCGACCGATTCGATGGTCTCGTAAATCGTCTGCATCGGCTTCGCGGATCCGATGATATTGAAGTACTCCGATCGAGTAGAGAGTTGACGGCGCATGCTTGCCGTTTCGGCAACCAGTTCGCGACGTTCCAGCGCCTTATCCACAAGTGGCTGAATTTCTTCAAAGTCGAAAGGCTTTTCCACAAAGTAGAAAGCGCCGGCCTTGGTGGCTTCCACCGCGCGGGCAACAGATCCGTAACCTGTGACGACAATTACTTCAGTGGTTGGTCGTGCGTCTTTCATGTGACGCATAACTTCGAGACCATCCATGTCCGGGAGTTGCAGATCGCAGATGGCAAGATGATGCCCACCCTGGTCGAAGAGCTCAATGGCTTCGGCGCCTGTGGCTGCGGTGTCGACTGAAAAGCCTTCCTCCATAAGGTTCTGTTTCAGCGAATCCGCCATCATAGGTTCGTCATCGACAACCAGAATCCGCACGTTTTTATTCTCCACCCTTTTCTCCTCCTTGAAAGTAGCTGTGGCAGTTGTGTTCATTTCTCGATGTCCTGGCGCGCTCAAATGATCTCGTTACGATGTTAGAGGAAGACGAACGCTCAAGGTTTCTTTGCGATGTTCTGCTGATCCGCCATGGGCTTCGATGACCTTAGCCGCAAATGACATTCGAATCTCATCGCTGCCGGCAAATGATCTGAATGGATCATGCTCCAGGCTATTTAGCTCGTGCCATTCAATGACTGCCGTGTCCCTATCGTTCTGCTCTCGACGTAAGCTGACCCTTAGCGTCCGGTCTTGCTCATCGCCGCGCATTTTCATAGCGCCCACGGAGATTGATTTGAGCGCATCAGCCAGGATCGTCGGATCAAACTCGCCTGCCAGGGGAAGCGGCTCCGCCTCGATAGTGATGACCCCATTTAAAGGACCGGTCGCACGCGATGGCTGCGAGAAAGCCCCGGCGACCGTTCGCATTATCTTCTGCACATCGACGCCGACCTGTTTCCGCAGCTCGATTGGTCGACCATACTGCACCAGAGTCGACAAATCGCCCGCGGCGCGATCCAGGCCGGCGATGAGTTTGTTGATAGTTTCCATCTCATCTTCCGGCCGGTCGCTCTTCTCCAACCGCTTGCGAAGAAACGTGGCATACAGTTTGAGACCATTAAGCTGATTCTTGAGGTCGTGAACGATCTGGACAGACGCTCGCCCTAAGGTTTGAAGAGAGTTGCTATCCTGTGGCATTAACAATATTGGCTTCATCGATAGGTGTTAGTAGCTTTCCAGCCCTCGCGCCTATAGTTTGGAAGAGCATTTGGGGGGAGTTCGGTGTATGAATTGAACCGAAACCTCGAATTCGATCTGTCGTATTTCGATGCGGCATCTTAGCAAAAAGCCCCGGCGTATTCTAGTGATACAGTGAAGTCAACAACTTAGGAGTGATCTTGAGCCAGATTGTGGAAGTGAAATCGAGCGAAAGCACGGGCGTGCAGCGAATGACGAACAGGGAAAATGAGGTTAACGTGTTGCTCGTCGAGGACACGGAAGACAATCGCCTGATGATGCGTCGGCTCCTTGAACTGAGCGGCTATCGAGTTTCGGAGGCGGTTAACGGCGTAGAAGCTGTAAAAGCGGCAGAACGGGAGACGCCAAACGTTATTCTCATGGACTTGAGCCTGCCAATTGTTGATGGATTGACAGCGACCCGGCGAATTCGCCAATTGCCGGATTTGGGAGAGGTTCCCATCATCGCGGTGTCAGCTCACGACACGGCTGATTTTCATGCGGAGGCGCTGGCTGCCGGATGCGATGCCTACATAACCAAGCCGATAGATTATACCGAGCTGGAAGATCTGATTACTGACCTCACCACAAGGCAGGAGAGATAGAGTTCAATCAAGACTGACCAGTGGAACATCCTTTCGGTGGCGGAGTCTAATGGAACCAGGAGATTGCAAAACCAACCCCAGGATTCTACAATTCGGCGCAAAAACATGGCGGCCACAGAAAAGAGTCTAGACACCTCGGATGATTCGCGGCGAAAGCTGATCATCGTCGTCGCAATTATTGCTGCTTTAGTCATCGCTGTCTTTTTCTATTTCCTGATGCGTGCTAGTGGCACTGGCGGGAGTGTAGATCCGGTCCTGGAGGGGGCCATCCGCGCGGGTTCTCCTGAATGGGACCAGAATCATTCCAAGATCGTCCTCGACAAACCTGAAGCCGACGAAGCGAAACGGGCATTGGGCGACATCGTGATGAATCTGCAAACGACTGTTCGTAACTTCACCGGACGAACACTCAACGGGCTCGAGGTTCGGGGGGCTGTTGTCGATCACCAGGGTAAGGCGGTGAGGGAAAGAACATTAGTAATGGTTCCAACCAGGCAACCTGAACTTGGGCCAAACCAAACTATGGTGGTTGCGGTGCGGCTCGAAGGAATGAAGGATTCCGACGACCGTGCTGACATTAAGATGGAAGTTACCGGGTTCAAGTTCAAGCAGTAAACACTACCGATCATGAAAGAAACAACTCTTCCAGCGACTGCCTGACGGGTTGAACCGAGACCAGTTTCCCTCCGGTTCTCCTCAAAGCTGCGATCACTTCATCTATATCCTTTTCGTCTG
>JAMQPH010000889.1 GCA_023717605.1 Pyrinomonadaceae bacterium | reverse complement strand
GTCCTTCGCGTGGCATCCCGTCTCGACTGACTTTACTGTGCATCACCCGTGAGTCGCTTGGCAGCCGTGACCGCGAACAGGTAAGGGTCGGCCTCCGAGGCCGCTGTGTCGAGGAGGCGGCGGGCCAGTTGCGTCACCTCGCGTACCTCGGGTAGCGCTCCCACGAGTTTGACACACTCGGCGATCTGAGCAACGAACTTACCTGCTTCGTGTGTATTGCCGCCCGCGTCGAGAACGGCATCGCCCGCGTCGATCAATGCGCGAACGATTTGCGTCCGCGTTGAGGGCTCGTGTTGGAAAATCTGCACGAGGGCCTCACCCAACCACTCGGTACCCGGACCGAGGGGTTGGGCAATCAACGAGTGCACAATATCGTCTGCAAGCGATGGACTTCTGTGGGTAAGTTCGTACACAATATGGAGTTGCGCCCATTCGCCTAACCTGGGTATCCGTAGCGCCTCGATTAACTCCTTTGGCGGAGCGGCGGGTGCCGCCTTACGCGCCAAAGTACCCTGCTCGTCCTCATTCAGTCCTCGTAAGCCTTCGGCAAGCGTCATGTCGGCTTCTTCTCCTGTGGGATAACATAACCTCATTAGGTCGGCTTCTTCTCCTGTGGGATAACATGCGCCTCATTTGGTAGGCCGTCAATTCGTGCCATAGTGGTCGCTGTACCCGTGGATACGTCTACGCCAACGGGTACGCCAGCGTCGCCCCAGTAGCGCGATGGGTTGATCTCTTCACCGTTCTCGACAACCTCCTTAACGATAGCCGCACGGTTGGGGGCCGAGTCGGATCCCATCTGCCCGCCGTATACAGCCGAGTCCTTCGCCTTGACAGCAAGTATCCATTGTCTTAGACAAATCCCAAAATTGGTCGCGTCTTGGCCAAGGACCGACTCCAAAAAACTAACGTCACAGGTAACACCTGTGCCCGTAGATTTGATGTTGCGCCAGTGCTTGCTGCGCCCATCATGGACCGTGATGGTCTTGGCCCCATAACGCCGGTGGCGTTTGTCTATGCGAACGGTCTGCGGCGGCAAGGATTGCTCACAGCAGTCACATTTCTCCTCTTTACATGCGTCAGGATCAATTTTATCCTTTCTTGCAGTTTGAACAATTCCGTCTTCAGCATCCTGAATACCTGATAAAGAAATACCCCCATTTTCAGGATTTGATTCCCGAATTGTGTCAGAATTATCAGCGGTTTCAGCAGATGAATTATTGTTCCGGGTTTCAAGGAAAGGAGCCTGGCTAACTCCATCTTCAAATTTAGCCGCTGCTCGTCCCGGAACTGAAGGAGTTACCGGTACAGGTGCTCTTCGACCCGGGAACGGTATTACTTGTCCTCCACCTGCGGGTGCTGCTGGTTGTACTGGTAGCGCTGGTTGTGCGGGTACAGGTACTTGTACCGGTGGTTGTGTTGGTGGCAATCCTGGTTGAGCCGGTGGAAGTCCCGGTCGAGCCGGAGGTGCCACTGGCTGTGGTTGTGGCTGTGGAGCTGGTTTAGGAGCACCTTTTAATACGCTGGCGATTAAATTAACCAGTTCTGCCAGAAGTGCCATTAGTACCTGCAGTACTAAAGCAACAGCCATTGCTATAAAGCTGGCAACAGAAGTTGAGATGTCCACTTGGCGTTTTTCACAAGTCTGTCGCGCTGTAAACAAGCGGACCAAAATAATAACAACAGTACTACTTTCGGCAAGAAGGTATGAGGCGATCAGCGCTTCTGCGATAGGCGCCATTGTTGCCAATCCGGCTGCCGCGCCGGCCAAAAGACCAGGTACCACGCCCGCTTCAGCGGCGGCAATACCGCCCAGGATAGCTTCTACCAGCACGACAATAATGGTAACATACCCTATCAAAAGTCCTGCGACATGATTCAGGGTTCGCCACAACGACAGCGGAAAATCCAATAAGATTAAAAAATTAGACCAAATGTCATGAAGACAACCGATGGGATGGTCAAAGAAGTTCCGCGGAGTGTAAAGACTATCAACAGTAGTCGCCCAGTGATCATTCCAGAGATCGCTAAATTGTTTACAAATTGCTTCAATAGTAGCTGGGGGCCAAAACGAATTGACTACCGTTTGCCACAGCATTTGTTTTATATCCAGTTCAGTCCAAAACTTTTCAATATAATATAGAATTCCCTTTCCAACTTCATCAAGTGATGCTGTATCTCTTTCTTCACTATCTGATTTTTGTCTTTGAATGTTGCCCTTGGCAGTTGTCGGAGTAACGCCACCGTGGTAGTTATCCTGTGCCATCTGATTTCCTAAAGCGTTCGCACGGGGGGGAGCTTCTGTACTGAGTTTTGCGGCAATCTGATCAAGAAACGGTTGAATAGTTGCGCGGGGATCTGCAAAAAATTTCATTACATAGTCATAAACTTCTTTAAGGTCGCGGACCATGATTATCACGCTATCAATGCTGAACCCGATTACATTATCTACAAAAGATCTTACACCGGCCAATATCTCCTGGGCGCTGCTTGTCAAGCGTTGCCAAAGGTCAGTCCAAAATGTGGAAACCTGATTCCATAAAGATCGCAGGCCATTAAGGATAGAACGGGCTTCCTGTTTTATAAAATCCGGTAACAGATCAAATGCAGAATTGTCAAATAGTCCTGCTATGGTATTAAATATCCCGTTAACGAATCCGGAAACAGTACTCCAGATTCCCTCCCCGCTTTGCAATACGCCGTTGATTACAGAATTAATTCCTTCCCATAAAGCATTCGCGCCGGTTTTTAGCAAACTCCAAACGCTTCCCAAAAGGTCGGCATTCATTGCTGATATCGCCGACATGAGACTTGATAATGGATTAGTGACAAAATGGACCAGGTTACCAAATCCAGTTTTAATAGTGTCAAAGCAACTGCTCCCAAATTGCTTGATGTTCTCCCATTGTTCCGTCAGGTAATTCGTGCCGGAGTTGATTACGCTTCGGATTTGGTCAATCACCCATTGTGCGGCAGCACTAATTTGTTCACCAACCCAACGTGCACCGTCCGCCACTTGCCCGCCCACCCAACGTGCGCCACCCACTACCTTTCCGCCAACATATTCTGCACCTTCCACCACGGCGCCTGCGGCATCTGAAGCAGTA
>JAMQPH010000833.1 GCA_023717605.1 Pyrinomonadaceae bacterium | reverse complement strand
GGCCAAAGCCTGAAGTGTTTTTTCTTGACAGGCCGCCTCTATTGGCTGTCCCCGCCTCAAGTTTGAATGTCACTCAGCGTAAGAGCGGGGACAGGGTCCGCCTTCCTGACTGTGAGATTACTGAGGTTGAGAGATTGATGTGCTGCTGAGTGGCGTTCAACTTTGAGGCGGGGGCAAGCCACCCTTCCCAACCTGCAAATTGATGTAGGGCTCTTTTGAGTCCTTACACCGTCACTATCCTTGCTACAAAACTACTTCGCCAATGGGAATATCGGTTCAATATCTACCGGCACATCCTTCAAACGATCCAGAGCTTTCTGCATTGGTGGGCGGATCACCGCATACTTATCAAGCATCCCCTTGGCCTTCTCATAAGAACCTTCCGCCTGCACGGTGAGAATTTCGCTGGTAAGTTTGCGCACCGCCTCCTTAATCTTCGCTTGATTGATACTGAAGGTCCCGCTCTGCTCATTCACTTCGATTCCGCCCTCGTCGATTAGATAGTTGAACTGCAGCGCTATCCCCCGGCCGTGTGCTTCCGTGATTCCGAAGCGCACCGAGCGAAACGCGCTAGCCAGAAACGTAGTATAGAGCGAGCGTTCCATGCCTTTCTCCACCACGCCCTTGTCAATCAGGTATTGCAACGCCCACAGACCTGTGATGTCGGCTTTTGCCTCTTCCAGAGCGGAGGACAGCTCTTTCAACTGTTTTCGCACCGTGGTTTCCTGACCGCCAACTGTAATATTGTGCGGTCCGAGTCCGTGCATCAATTCGTGAGCGAGAATATGAGTGAAGAATGACTCAAACGAAAGCAGAGGTTGGTGAGCGCCGGTGAGCACAACGCGCGAGATCGGAACCAGGGTCTTCTGAAACTTTGCTTGCTGCACGTTCTTGAGCATCACCCGCTTCGAACCCTTCTCCTTCACCACGCGTTCATCGTTGGGAAGATTGAACGCTGCGGTTTGTACTCCACTATTGCCCTCGCCGGAGCCGAACACTTCGTTGACTACGCGGATTGGTGATGCAGCTCCCAGTTTTGGATTGCGATAGCGAGCATCCATGGGAAGATTATTTTCAAGCTCTTGCAGATACTGGCTAAACTTTGCCAGCTTCGCTGATTCGCCTTCGTCGCGCAGTGTCACATAGGCTTCGAACGCTGCCTTATAACTAAACAGCTCGTCTTCGTAGGTTTCATAGGGGCCAATCGTGACATCAATAGGCGCATCGAGATCCATCCAGGCCACATCGCTCTGGTAGTAGTCGTTGGAAGCAAACGCATCAGCGCGCTTGCGCAAGAAGTCTTTGAGGGTTTTATTGGTTGTGAGTGCGGCTGCCTCGTGAAGAAGTTGGGCGGCCGGTTTGAGAAATTCCGCGTAAGCTTCGCTGTAAGGCACGGTCTTCAGTTTTCCAGGATCGCCACGCCGGATCAGATAGAAAAAGCCGGTGGCTTTCTGTTTCTCTTCCGATGCTAGTCCAGCTACCCAGCTATTGAACTCTTCCCTGGTCATGTCGTCGGGATAGAACGTTGCGTGGTGAGGCTTCGGTGGCACACCTTCTATGAACGGTTCATTACTGTCGATTCGCGACCACGGACCTTTGTTAATCATGAAATAGTGCAGTCGCTGGCGGCCTAAAACACTCTGGTCGGCCTCCAGTTTTTGACGCAAAGCTTCGTTTCCACTCCAGACCTGTCGCAGGAAGAGCGGATCCATTAACTTCGCGGCTTCGATGATTTTGCTCAGGGCTTTGCGGTCGTTTGCCGAAAGGCCAGAGGTATCAGCAGTCAATTCTGTGGGAGCAAACCTGCCGATCTTCTTTGCCAACTCCGGATCGCCGCCCTGCCTATGCATACTTTTTCCTGGGCCACTGCAAATCGTTACAGCAAGACTTAATATTAATGCAAGAGAAGCAGTTTCCTTCCAGAGTCTCATCATCACCTCGTTCGCTCAGAAATCTATTGGGGCTCTCAGAAAACTTGGTGAGGATATCCGGGAATGTCGACGATCTGAATCACTCATTTCACTTTGTGAAGATCTCGGAGGCGACACAGGTGAATCCCGGCAAGAATGGTGAGCTAATTTCATCTTCATTCTTCAGCGTTGCCACCAATGCCAAAGCCCCCTCTTGCAAGCGATAAACTTCGAGGGCTCGCTTCTCTGGATCGACCATCCAGTACTCTGCTACGCCGTGCCTGGCGTACAGCTGGCGCTTGGCGATCCGGTCTCGCCGTATGTTCTCCGCGCCCGGCGAGAGAATCTCGACCACGAGGTCAGGAGCCGCCGTCAACCGTTCGCCGGAAATAATGTCCTGACTTCGTTCGTGACGGAAGAACACGATATCGGGAATTACCCCGCTGAGCTCAGTTAGAAATAAGCCGGGCGTCGCTATCACAAAGCCAATTGCATTCTCTTCAAGATAGCTTCGGATCAAATAATGAATATTTCCAGAAATCTGCTGGTGGGTGAGGTCCGGTGCGCAAGACACGAAGAGTTCTCCTTCGATAACCTCATAGCGGTTGCCGTCGTCGGGCATCGCTTCGAGGTCAGTTATGGTCATGAGAGGTTCTATCTTTGTAGCCATACCGAAAGCTCCAGGATAGTGGTGAGATGAGGGAATACTAACACGCGAGTGCCTATACAGCGATGACCGGACGCTACCTCACAAGCGCTGCCGGTTGTTCAAAATTCTTACGAACGAACCGGAACGGAGCTCACTGATCGAAAGGCCGGACAACTCGACCGCTTCCTCTTCGGTTAATGCGCCGCAATTGATCGCCCGCAGGAAATAGTTAAGCAGGCCCTGACCCGTCGCCGCATCGTCAAAAACATCACCGACCAGTGTTGCCTTCGCAGCCTTCTCCACAAAATTCTTCAGTCGCTCCGAGGCCGCGTCCAGGCTCTCGAGGAAGAACGCATAGACGGCTGCGTAGCGCGTAGGCAGCTGTGCCGGATGCAAGTCCCAACCTTGATAAAAGGCGTTCTCCAGCGAGTGCTGGATGTGGTTGTAATGCAGCCTCCAGGCGCGGTGTACGATCGCACGGTTTTCTTCAATCTGTTCCAAATTTAAGGGTGGTCCACCCTCCACGAACCGGTGAGGGGCCACCGGCATGATGTTCGTGGCCCCATCAGATAACCAGACGCCGGTTCCGGCAAAAGAGACCTGGATCATGTGCTTAGCAAAGTCACAGGCGGGGTGCATCATGTGCTGATAGGCGGCGGTGATGTTGCAGCTCGCGGTGTAATCGTAAGTACCAAAGTGCGCCGCCACGCAACGGCCTCTGGCAGCCGCCAGCAGCAACGGCAGATTGATCTCGCCACGGTCGTTAATGATCGACTGGGTGGTTTCAATCATCATCTCCATCTTGAGTGAACCGGGGGCTAGTTGAGTCTCCTTTTCGAGCAACTCAAAGAAATCAACCAGAGCGGATACTTGTTCAGGAATCGTAATCTTCGGCAGGGTGACGACAAAATTCTCCGGGAGCTGTCCATCACTCTTGTCCAACAGAGTGGAGATGAAGATGTCCAACGTCCGAAGACTTCGTTCACGAAGCTCCTCCGTGAAAGGCTTGATACGAATTCCTATGAATGGCGGCAGCGTCTGATTTCTGGTTCCTTCTGACACCTCAGTCGCGGCGGCAACAGCGTGCCCGTCTTCCTCTGCGTCAGGACGATTTCCATAACCGTCCTCGAAATCGATCCTAAAATCTTCAATGGGCTCGTGCCGCAGCTTATCGCTGACGCGGCGGTAGATCGTATGGGCCAGCCACGCTGGTTTGCTTTTGCGACGGGCATCGTCGGGGTCGTGTTCCAGCCGGTCAGTCAAGTCCTTGGCATCCTCAAGCGAGTCAGGCAAGTCGTCAGTGCCAGGCAAACCAATTGCTTTTGCGAATACCAGAAAGTCCGGGGCAAACTGGTCCAGTGAGCGGCGGGCCAATGCTCCCAGGCGTTGGGCCGAATCTGCCTTGAAAAGATGAGCGCCGCCATAGACGGTATGCACGGGCTGCCGCCTGCCTAATTCGCCGGGATATTTCGCGGCGAATTCGTTGTTTGCCTGGCACAAACGGGCAGCGGTATCTCGCAATAAGTCGATTGAGAGAGAGGTTTTCATATGTCCCTTTGCGATGAGATGAAAGTGTGAGCGCGACTCTATTACAGGCTGCCGGAAAGTCCAAGAGAAGCGGCGCAGTTCAATGAAACCCATTTGGGGCTACGCTCGCCTTCCGATTCGACGGTAATTGGGAACGGATTAGGATTGAAGAACTCCAGTCTGTCGGTCAGGCGCCTCTCGGAGCTCGGGATCTACCCAACCACATTCTCCTGTTACTACTGCCCGGACAGTGAAACGGAGTTCATCCTGCGCGTCGGCAGCGCGCTGGCTGAACGAAGACGAGGTTATTGTTGGCGGTTCCTTGCGGCGCTGGCGCGGCAATGTAGATCAGGCCTATCTATTTCGTGTTGTGCGCGAGCGAACGACTTGGTTAGTAAAGAAACATGAGTTGTTGTGACGGCGGAAGCGGTTCGGATTTGCCAGTAGGCCGGGCATCCAGGGGCACAGTGGTGCTGTGCCCCTAAAGTTGCGCCGAGAGTTTTCAACGACGCGGCACGATGAAAGGCTCGAGCCGGAAATCGGCGCTGAAGATATGAGGTCCTGCGCCAGGCCCGCCGGAGACAAATTCGATGTTTGCTCGTCCCGCGCCGGGAGCACCCGCGAGCAAACCTTTGCCTTCCCGTCCAATCAAAATTGCCTGCAGCGTCGATCGATTGTTGTTCTGACCCGCCGGCAGCAGGAGGCCGATCAGGATTCCGTTGATCTGGTTGCCGACCTGATCGGTAGAGCTCCAAGGCCCAAACCGCCCGTCCGGATTGTAGTTTTGTGGGAAAGATATGGTAGCGCATACGGGACTCGAACCCGTGATCTCTGCCTTGAGAGGGCAGCGTGTTAACCAACTACACCAATGCGCCTTAACGGACTTGGATTATAGGGGCGCCGCTCCGGGGTTAGCAAGCTAGGGTTGCGAGACACGT
>JAMQPH010000828.1 GCA_023717605.1 Pyrinomonadaceae bacterium | reverse complement strand
GACTGGACCGTACCGCGAACCCCGCGAGCCGGTGTTTTCCTATGACTATTCGATCCAACGGGCATCCTGGCCAACCGCCCAGGCTGTCCGCGTGAAGGTGGCAATTCCAGAGGAGTTGGATGTGCTTCGTGGCAAGATTTTCGGGGCCATCGCAGGAACACCGGGTCAGCAACTGATGATTTCGAAATTCTTGTCGCGGCATATCGCGGACGAAAAATTCCGCATCGCCGAGGCTGATGGCATGTTGGCAGAGCGTCGCGATACCGTCGTTGCCCCTTTCACCGGTCCATTGGGTTATTTGTTCCCACGACTCGATGCCTGGGCGGTTGAACAGCGGGAAGCGTTACGGGCAGAAATCAAAACGTTGGTTGGGCTGTAGGTAGGGCTGCAACTGCGTGACGCGCGAGCAAGGCGTGATGAAGTTCAACGTCCGGGGTTCGAAGTCCCGACTCACGGTCGCATAGAGCACACTAAAGATGGTCCACGTGGTGCGGGGAGGGAGAACTTACAGGCCATCCAGACAGTCTTCTAAATCTGGAAGATACAGCGCATCAAATACTCTTTCAAAAGAATTCTCCGCTCTAACCACCTCAAGCACGGCATTTAATGGCTGGCTCAACGGTAAATAGGGATCTCCTCTCTCTGAGTCAGCTTGGAGACATAATATGACCAACTCCTTAAATTGCTCCAGAGGAAGAGGATGCTTCCTAAAGTGAGCTTTGATGCAGTGAGTCCCTAGAGCAATACTTTGTAGTTTTTTGGTGTAGATTCCCCATAGAATCCTTGGGATTCAATTCGATCAATACCGTCAACAGTCCCATCCCGGTAGACAACGAGGGCTCCGGCATACGAAGAATTCAATCGCTGAGATGACTGTTGGGACACCGAAAAGGCTCTCGTGTTCACAGGAATCATTGCCTTTTCTCGTTCGATAAACAGCAAGGCCACTTCGGGTTTGTTTATATCCACAAGCGGTCCCTCAGATCAATCCTGTTGTCAGGTCTTGCAATCGGACATGTATACCTAACTTTGATGCTACAGGGCAGTCTGATGGTAGATTCTACAGACTTCCGCACTGGAGGCAACGAGAATGCCACATCTATTATTCAGAGCGCCGGAATGAAGGACTGGATATGCCGAACAGAAGAACGGGCTTTACCCGAAATGGCCAAGATGTGACTGCGAAACCCCATTTCTAATCTGTGTCACGGGCAGCAATCAAATCGCTGGTGGGTCTGTTGCGGCGAGCGCAGGCTGCTCAAAATGGCCGTCAGCAAGGCCGCAGTGAGCTATCACGTAATAAGGGGTGGCTGGGATGATCCCATCTGCGCGCGGCTTCCCAATCCCCTATTTCATTTTCAAGGGTAGCCTGGTCGATCCTCGATTGCGCGCGTCGAACGAGCACATTCTTATCGTGCGCGTTCCGCGAGCAGGAGGACGGCCAGGCTACCCTTCCCATCCTTCTGAGGCCGCGCGTTGCGCGAGCACGGGGATCGTCCCAGCCACCCACCCCCTTTTTCAGCATCCTGCCCTAGATTCGTTGGCCTGTCATAAGCTGATACGCCTCATCGATTGTGTCGACTTCCTTCACCGTCACATTGAGCTGAAGTCCCAGTTCGTTCAGGTTCCACCGCGCGTCATAAATCTGCCCGCGTGGAACCAACACGGTGCGATAGCCTTCTCGTGCGGCGGCACGAATCTTATCCGGGAGACTACCCACCAGGCCGATCTGTCCTTCTGGTTCAATGGTTCCGGTCAGGGCAATACCCCGCTGAATATGCTCCCCCTTGAACATGGCGATGAATCCCACGGCCATAGCCGCGCCGGCGCTTGGACCGTCGCTGCCTACGGGGCGATAGGCCACCCCTTGCACAGAGACGGTCCCGCTATGCTGGACCGAGGGCGTGCGTTCGACAGCATAGGCAAAGGCCTGAGCCATGGCGCCCAAATGCTCGTTTCC
>JAMQPH010000811.1 GCA_023717605.1 Pyrinomonadaceae bacterium | reverse complement strand
GCGTGTGATCCGCTTCCGTATTCGAGTCAGCATGGATCCTAATTGCGTCCTGGAGTTCCCTGATCTCCTCTTGCACTTTCGCGAAGATGTCTTCGACTTTTTCCCAATCGAATCCCACGCGCGCTGCCTTGGTCGACAGTTGATGGGCTTCCATCAGGGCAGGGACCTTCGTCGAGACGCCATCAAGAATTGAGGTTGGCTTCGCTACGTCAGATTGGTTCGCCTTCGCTTTCTTCTCCTCGGCCTTGATCGCTTCCCAATTCAGAAGCACTTCGGCGGCGGTGTCGGCGCTCGCGTCCCCAAAGACATGAGGATGTCGGCGTACCATTTTTGTGTGAATAGAATTCGCGACGTCGTCAATCGTGAAGTCGCCACGTTCGCCGGCAACCTGTGCATAGAAGACTATCTGGAATAGTAGGTCACCGAGTTCATCGCGGAGATCATCTGGCCGTCCCTCGCGCGCCTCCTCAACTGCCTCAAACGCTTCGTATGCCTCTTCCAGAAGCATCGGCGCGAGCGTGGCATAGGTTTGCTCGCGGTCCCAGGGGCAACCCGCAGGCGAGCGCAACTGCGTCATCAGTGTAACCAAGTCATTAAATGTGGCAGGCATGGCGAGTAGTCTAGAGTGAAAGGTGCAAAGTCCCAAGTGAGGCAGTGAAAGGTACGATCACAGGAACCAAGACGAATATGTTACTGATGCAGTTTGACCAGTCGAGGACCGTCACTCCACTACAGAACCGCGAGCAGTAGCGACCGGATCGAACACTCGACGACCAATAGAAGCGGTCGGCACGATGAGTCTAGCATCCGGTCGCTACCGCTCGCGGTTCTGTAGGAGTGTGAGACCTTCATTAGGGATTTTGAAACTGCACCACCACAAACCGAGTGCCATCTTGCGACTCTCTCGATTCGGATTTTACCATCCCATCAATTCACAGAAACTATAAAGGAAATGCAGCGCGGTCTGAGATTTTCAGACAGCGCGCGTCAATAAGCCAATGGACGAGGAACAGCCAAATTTCAAGGTAACTGACCGCCGCCTGTTTAATCCGGATGGTACGCCGCGGGACGTGCCGCCGCAGGAGAAGCCGGAATCTAAGCCCGCGCCTGCGCCGGAACCCGCGAGCTCCCCGACACCGGTCGCTCAAGCTTCAGCAAGCAATGAATCCACTCAGCCTCAGGCAGCGAGCACCACGGCTCATGAAGCCACCGAACC
Source organism: Pyrinomonadaceae bacterium (assembly GCA_023717605.1). Classification (GTDB taxonomy): domain Bacteria; phylum Acidobacteriota; class Blastocatellia; order Pyrinomonadales; family Pyrinomonadaceae; genus PSRF01. The sequence continues at coordinate 20,160 of JAMQPH010000811.1, read as the reverse complement.
TGAAGAAGAAGAGTTGCCGGACGCCGAAAACCCCGCAGGCTTCGCAAACTTCATCATGTCGATCGCTTCAAACGCGGCGTCTTCCCTGGGAATGATGGAGCACCCAGTAACACACAAGCGCGAGGTTGACCTCGAGTTGGCAAAGCACTGGATTGATATCCTGGGAATGCTGGAGCGAAAGACAAAGGGCAACCTCGCGTCTCAGGAAGAAAAGATCCTCGAAAGTCTCCTGGCAGATTTGCGCATGCAATATGTCTCGCTCACCAGTTCCGTCTCTCCAAAGGCATCCGGCGCATACACTGGCCGCGACATTATCGGCGGCTGACGCCCAAGCGTAAATCGTGAATCGTAAATCGTGAATTTACGAACAGCGGACCGTACTCGCAGTCAATTCCAGGATCGGCAAGAGGATCGGTCCGACGTTTTACCATTTACGATTCACGATTTACGATTTACGAAATGAAACTGACTTTTCTCGGCACCGGCACGTCCACGGGTGTTCCTTCGATTGGTTGCGAGTGTGAGACGTGTGCCTCAGATGACCCGCGAGACAAGAGACTTCGCGTTTCAGTTCTGATAGAGCACGGTGGCCAGACCGTCCTGGTTGACACCTCGTCCGACTTTCGCCAGCAGGCGTTGCGACACAAACTGAAACGACTCGACGCGGTGCTGGTAACTCATTGCCATGCCGATCACATTTTCGGTCTTGACGACATCCGGCCCTTGAATTTTCGCTACGGCGCACTCGGCGTCTATGCCAACGAACGGGCCTGGCCCGATATTCGACGCATCTTCAAATACATCTTTGAGCCTTCACATTTCGGCGGTGGGTTGCCGCAAGTTATTCCACACACTGTCGTGGCAGGAGCGCCCTTTTGCCTGGGTGACAAGCTGGAGATAACCCCGCTCGAAGTCATTCATGGCCGGCTTCCGGTAATGGGTTATCGGTTTAATGATTTTGCGTATGCAACGGACTTGAGCCTAATTCCGCAACCTACGCTCGATGCAATGTCGGACCTCGACGTGCTGGTCCTTGATTGCTTGAGGTTTAAGGAACACCCGACTCACCTGTGGGTGGATAAGGCGCTGGAGTACGTTGAAAAAATAAGACCTCGGCGCGCTTACTTCACCCATATCGCCCATGACGTGAAACACGCGCGCGATTCCGCCCGACTGCCTGAAGGAGTGTCGTGGGCGTATGACGGGCTGGTTGTTAGCGATGAGTGAGGAATCAGTTGGGCAGTTATCGGATCATTTTCCATATATCATTTGTCATTTCTCATTTGCCATTTAAGACAGAAGCTCTCTCTCTCTTAAGTCGTTCTTCACTCGTTGGAAAATCATCCACACTTACAGATAGAGACACACATCCGGGTCTCAGGCAATGACAAATGAGAAATGGAAAATGAGAACTGGAAAATGATCTGAAACCACTGACTAGAAGTCATCAGTAAAATACGTCCGCTATGCGATTATTCCACGGCACCGACAACGCCGACATCCAACGCCCCACCGTCCTGACCCTCGGTGTGTTTGATGGGCTGCACCTGGGCCATCAACTGATCATGCGCACGGTCGTAGACAGAGCTCGTGCTTTGGGCGCCGTCCCCACTGCCATCACTTTTGATCCGCATCCGCGCGCGGTTCTGCATCCCCAGTCGTCGCCTCCGCTGCTGCAGACCCTGGATCAGAAAGTAGAAGGTTTTGGTGTCCTTGGGATCGAACAAACTATCGTCGTACGTTTCACTGAAGAGTTTTCAAACATTCGGGCGGAAGACTTTTTGCAAGACGTGGTGATAGACCGTCTGCATGCCAGGGAAGTGTATTTGGGACGAGGCTTCGCATTCGGTCACAACCGCGAAGGTAACATTGCGCTTCTGCGCCAGGTTAGCAAAGAGTTGGGCTTCGTTGCCGGGGAAGTGCCAGAGGTTGGTTTGCGCGGCCAGCGCGTGAGTTCAAGCAAGGTTCGAGAATTGCTGGCCCAGGGGAAAGTGAATCTGGCCCGCCGAATGCTGGGTCGGCCTTACGGTGTGGAGGGTCGCGTCGAACGAGGAAATGAGCGCGGCCATACGTTGGGATTTCCAACGGCCAACCTGCATCCACAGAACCGCGTCATACCTGCGAATGGTGTTTACGTGACTGGGACTCTGATTGACGGGCAAGGGCGGCGCAGCGTCACAAATGTGGGCACTCGCCCAACCTTTGAAACCGGCTCGGAACCGTCGGTGGAGACATTCGTAATCAATTGGGATGGAGACCTTTACGGGGATGTGATTCGAGTGCGTTTTCTCTATCGCCTGCGTAACGAGCGGAAGTTTGACTCGCTGGAATCGTTGAAAGCGCAGATTACCAGGGATGTCGACCGGGCCGAGAGTTACTTCGAACGTGCCGGCGCCAAACACATGCTTTCCATTCTCTGAAGTGGTGTTGGGCGCTGGACAGAGCTATTCTTGTCAGAACGGGGAGTGGTAGCGACTTGGTCTCCGTTGGAAGAAATACAACCAGGTCGCTCTGATGGTTCAATCGGTTTAGAGGCGGGCGAGGCCCGCTTTTGTATACTTAAGAGCACACGATGAAGACAGAGCAATCATTAGTTCGGATTCCTCAGGCGCCCGCAGGGCAGGACTCCAATGGCATTAGCCACAACGGAGGGCCGACCCGGTCGCGGCCGCCGAAAGCTGACGCGGCGCCCGCTCCACTCAACGATGAACTCGTTGACCAGATTCTCAAGGGGCGCGGGTTGCGAGGCTGGTTGCGCGTGGCGAATGTGTCACGTGTGCTTGGCCTGCTGACGCTCTACCTCTTTCTGGATAGCTACGACATTCGCTCGAAGTTTAATCGTCGCACTGCCGAACGGCTGAGAGCAGCCGCCCGCGCGGGCGGTCGCCGGAAGCAGTTTCTACAGTTGTGCCGTGATGTTGTTGGACGCGTGCTGGACAAAGCTATCCGAGTCTTGCGGTTTGTTGTTTTTCGAGGCGCCGACGGTTCAGACAGAAAAATGGCCCGACTCGAAGAACAGGCAGTCTGGTTGCGCGAGAACTTGATTGCGCTCGGGCCCACTTTCATAAAAATCGGCCAGGCTCTTGGTACTCGCGGTGATCTGTTGCCGCTTTCGTACATAAAACAACTCGCGATCTTGCAGGACCAGGTTCCGGCCTTCCCTACGGCGGAAGCCTACGCGCGAATTGAGGCCTCTCTCGCCCGCACTGTGCAAGAAGCCTACGCTGAGATCGATGCCGAGCCCATTGCCGCCGCTTCGTTGGGTCAGGTCTATCGAGCTCGGTTGCACGATGGCCGGGAAGTGGCGGTTAAAGTACAGCGGCCTAACCTCAAAGAAATTATCAGCTTCGACATTGCGATCCTTTACCGGCTGGTGAAACTAACCAACCGTTTCTTCCCTCGCGCAAATGAGAATGCCGATTGGGAAGGAATGCTGCGGGAGTTTTATCTCACTATCTTTGAGGAGATGGATTACGCCCGTGAAGGGCGCAACGCGGATCGATTCCGATATAACTTCCGGGATTGGCGGGTTGTCCGCGTGCCAGTGATTCACTGGTCGCATAGTGCATCGCATGTGCTGACCATGGAGTTTATTCGGGGCACCAAGGTGGTCGATCTGGAAGCCTTGCGCGCGCGGAGAATTTCACCCGTAAAAGTTAATCGGCTTCTAGTGCGCGCGTATTTGAAACAGTTGCTTGAAGATGGCTTCTTCCATGCTGACCCGCACCCTGGAAACCTACTGGTGATGGACAGCGGTCATCTTGCGTTCTTCGACTTTGGCATGACGGGCTGCATCACGCCCCGTCTCCAGTCGCAGATGATCGATGCTTTTTTCCATGTCGTAAGTCGTGACGTTCATGGTCTGGGGCAGGACATTATCAACCTCAACTTCTTGAAGCCTGGCGTCAATCCGGAAACGATTCGTCCAATCGTAGAAGGACTCTTCGAACATTATCTGAATCTGAAACTGGGTGAGGTGAACTTCAAAGAGCTGACTTACGACCTCGCCGAGGTGATGTACGAGTACCCATTCCGTTTGCCGGCTCACTTCACCTATGTTATGCGAGCATTGATGACTCTGGAAGGAATCGCTATCGTCACCGATCCGGAGTTTAGCTTCTTCGAAACCGCCAAGCCTTATGCGAAAGAGTTCATGCTCAAGCGTGAGGGAAGATTGTTCCGGAAGTTGATCTTCGACAAGCTAACCGGACGTGAGAACGGGAGTGACCGCATCCAATGGAGCAAGGTTTGGAAGCTGACCAAGATGGCCGCGAACATGTACCTGCAGAAATAGTTAGAACCAGAAAGGAAAGAGGCCACCAGCAATGATGACCTCTCTTTTGTTTCTCTAGTCGAAGTTACTGAGCGGGGAGCAAAAATACGTCCCAGGCCCACCGTCCTAGCTGCGCGTCCTGTGCGTCCTTGACTTTCGCTCGATAGCGGAACTCATTGCCATATTCGTCAACCCGGCTCGACCTTCTATAGTCCAAATCTAACGTCCTGAGACCAAGTTCAGGCAAGGTGTGTAATTCGAATGCCTCTGAGATTCCGTTATGGTTAACGTCCTGCCACAAACGCAAAGATGAAAAGATGGCGTCGTTCTGTTTTATCTTGCCATGGCCATTGCCGCCGTTCGCTGGCTTGTCATACTCAGCAAGAGCCAGAAAACCGTTTTTCTCTTCCCCAGCCGGTGCTTCAGGCTGCGGCGTGAAATTACCAAACAGTTCACTTCCATTGTCGATTACACCGTTGCCATTACGGTCAAGGACCAGGAACGCATCGTCCGAATCAGCCGCTGTCCACGACAACCGCTCTGCGGCGCCGAACCCGTTGAGGTTGAAATTCACTCCACCCAGATTAGAGGTCATTTGGAATCCGTCTCCTGCAACGTCCAAAATGATCGGTGAGTTCTGCTGATTGTACGGCTGATTGCAGCAGCACTGATCTTCCCAGTTCCATTTACTAGCATGACAGCCGGTGATGGGGTAGTTACAAAAATTAACGCTTGTACTACACAGAGGCTGGCTTGGGCTTGACTCAAATTCCTGTCGCGTGAATCCCGTACAGTTCCCGGTGAGGCATGATGGTGGAGGCGTCGGTGAGGCGGCGGGCGTCGGCGTTGGACAAGATGTGCCGAGTGTCTGCCCTGCTTGTTTATCTTTGGCATTACAGGTATCACAAGTGTTAGGACGCCCGGGCTCTGGGAGTGTCGCGGTGCCTTTCAATTGATTATCATGGGTTGCCGGATCGCTACTGCCCTGCCGCATGATGGTGACGATGCCAGGGCAACCAATGTCTGGTACGTCACGGATGCCTAGAATATGTCCCCACTCGTGCGAAAGCGATGCGATCCTTCCCGGCAGCGTTCCACTCCCGCCATTCGGTCGAAAAGGTCATTACCTTGCCGCCGGGATTACTTTGATCAGGGTCAACTACTCCGTTTAATGAGGTATAGAATGAAGCGCCGCTGACCCTGATTCTCACCGTGCCAGAAGAGCCTTCCGTGATACTAACCCCAGTCTTGAACGCCCAATCGGCAGCGGCTGCTCTAAGGCGGCTTCTAAAGTCATCAGCCTCATTAGCAGTAAGGAAAGAGACTCCTTCTATCTGTTCATTGTCGAACCAATATATGATGGGCCCTTGTACTTTATTAGGAGAGACCGGTTCTAACAGCGCGCATTGGTAGTAGGTTGTGCAAGTGGATTGCGCTTGTGAATTCAAATAAAAGAAAGCCCAGAAAAATAGTAACCCTGAAAATCCGATCCCTAAGATAAATCTGCCCCAGAAGGAGAAAACGTTGAGGTGATGGTGGCGCATAGAGAGTCTCCTTCGAGACAATGGCGATATCTTCTCAGTTACGGGCGGCTGATTTCGTTGGCGAGGCTGTCCAAATCAATCCCGCGGAACTCTGATTTCATTTCGTCAGATGAGTCGACCGGCTTAAGGCTCAGATCGCCATTCACCATCACGGCGCCGAAAATACCTGAGGTCAAGACGTACGCTTTGTAATCCGGACTCCAGTTCATGAAAAAGACGTACTGCTTCCCTGGGCCCAGAGCCTCAAATCCTTTGACCTTAACGGCTGCGCGGTGGCCATTCACGTTGACCACTCCGCCATTTCGCGCGATCTTCAATGGTGTTGTGAGAGGAGCCGGGACTGCTTTACCAGGTGAAGGCATTGACTCCAGAGTCGTATCCTTCAACACGCGCAAAACCTCCACTGTGTACTCCGTCGTGATGACCTCGCCATACTCAGCGGGTTGACCGGACTCGTCAAAAAAAGATTTGGAATCCATAATCCGACCGTAGACAATTGCTTTAGATCCTGACTTGAGACTTGCCAGGGTTGTAAACGCCAGGTCAGATCCACTGTTGCCCTCCACCTCCACGTCGCGCTGCATGGCCAGCTCTCTCAACTTCTTTTGTTGAGCTTGACTAACATTTGGCGACTTGGCCGAACCATGTCGCTGTACCAACGACACCGCCAAGGCGCCCACTGTGACTGCAAGCACAGTTAACAGCGTCATCGAACTCATGACTTTCTTTTTCATACGTCTCTCCTGACAGCACTGATTCATAACCACCTTATTGACCATATCTGAATTGTATGCGACATCAGCACTAGCGAGCAGGCCGAATTGAGAGGCTGGCCCGTTTAATCTAATTTCCGCGTAATCTTGTTTCGCGCATGGTTCATTGACTGTGGCGCGCTGTTATCAAGGTTGAGGACGTGAGGTTAACAAGATTTGGGGCCTGAAGCAGGGTCTTGCTATCTAATGAAAGGTCTCGGGGAAATGCAAGCACACGCTCCTCCGTTGATTCATAGTTGTCAAACAAACGAATCATATTTCGAGTGGGTTTTTCCGTGAGGCAATAAGTATGCAGGAATCTTCTAAGAATTCTAAGAACGCAAAAGATCTTCTAAACTAAGAACTGACAAGAAGCTTCTGCGAGAACAGCCAAGGAGTGTCTGTCTCCTGCGATCTTTTAGAGGGTGAGTGACCTTGTCTTTGGAAAAGTTTCGGAGCAAGGCTTACGTCTCAAAACCCTCGTCTCGATCCGTGCGTTCTGCATAGCTGAATGCACCTATGCAAGCGAGAATAATCACTCCAGTTCCCAGCAATCGAATCGCGCCCGCAATCTTCGCTGTTGAAGGAAGAAGATTCATCCGAAAGAGGGTTAGTCCCTAAAAGAAACGGCTGTTTCATTTGCATGGAACAGCCGTTTCGGTGGTTAACAATCTATCGGACTACTTATCTTCCAGTGACCTTCTCACCATTTGTGGCGGGCAGGTTCATCTGGTTGCGGAACAGATTAAGCAACAGCAAGGTACCGATTCCTCCTCCTGCACCGCTGTCGCCCGAACCTCCCGAGGCCATAATATCTGGGGTGATGCGTACGCCTTTCTCGCCGATTACTTTCAGCACTTCAACCAGCGCGACACCCTGGGCGCCGAGCGCGTTAACTTGTTCGTGATAGGCGACGCCCTGGGCCTCACCCATCAGCCGAACTTTCTCGGCTTCAGCCTTACCGGTTTGCGAGATGTAGTGGGCCTCGCCCTCACCTTCCGACTTGCGCTGTTCTGCGCGTTTGCCGGCGATCTCGACGCCGACCGTCGCGGCCATTAAGTCCTTCTGGTTATCAGCGTGCGCCCTGGTCCTCTCCAACTGAATGCGTTTCTCTTCAGCCTCGCGCTGCGCGTTGTACATGTTCTGGCGCTGCTCGGCAAGAATCTTCTCAGTCTGCGTCTTCATCAACTCTTCCGGGAGATGAATATGGCAGATGAGCACATTGACCACGTCGACGTGGTACTTCAGCAGGTGAGCGCGCACTCGAGCTTCAGCGCGCTCCTGTTCCTCATGACGGTTCTGCAAATAGGCCATCGCTGAAGACTCAGACGCCTGGTTTCGGAAGATGGAATCAATCAGCGGATGCATCACGTTTTGAATCAAGCGGTCGATGCCACCGATCTTCGCCACCATGAAGGGTGCATCTTCAGGCTTGACGCGAAACACGACGCGCACTTCCAACTGCATCGTGAAACCGTCTTTCGAGATCACCTCAAACGGGTTAAAAGTGTTAGCAACCTCCCCCGACGTCCATTCCACGGTCAGGTTAGTTGTTGGAATAATGATAGGGCTGATTGCCAGGGTGTTCACATAGTAGCGCCCGGGACCAACCACAGTTTCCTGTATGCCGCGATAACCCTGAGGCACGACGTAGGCTTCGTGTGCACCCTCATCAAGCCGGCGATCGGCGGGATCGCCGCTCAGCAGGTCATGTTTGATCTCTTCAGCCGTGCGCTTGTCGTCGAGCTGGTCGAGTAGAGCTGCTGATTCCGCAGCTTGTTCTTTCTCTTCGCGCTCCATTCTCTCGCGAACCTTCGCGGCCATCTGACGGCGAATCTCTTCTGAGGGGTCTTTGCCGGTGTTGGAGACTATGACCGCAACTTCACCCGGCTTCACCTCCTTGGCACTTTCGGGAATTACTTTAAAAAGCTGCGGGTTAACGTAGTAAGTGCCCGGCAAGAGAATGTCCTTTTGCGGACCGCGTTGTCCTTTGCCATCAATGAACTCGTGGCCATCCTGGAAATTGTCGTGGCCTGCAACCGACTCGGCAACGTAATCACCTGGATTCAGCGGCGAACCATCCAATGCTTCAACCAGACCGATCTGGTTTTCGTTGATCACGGTTGCGTCAAAGAGCCGGACAGCGAACAACCCGGGCTTAACTTCCTGGCTGCTATCAAAGGCGACAGACTGCGTCAAGATGCGATAGGTTCCGGGCGTCAAAATGTCGACTTGCGGACCACGTTGTCCCCCCGTAGAAGCAAACAGCTCGGCATTCTGAAAGCTGAGATGACCTGCGATTGCTTTACCAAGCAGCCGTCCGGGATCGAGTGGCGCTCCGTCAGCCGCCATAACGACGCCGACCTTGCCCTGCGGAATTACCGTCGTCTTAGCGACTGAGACGCGGAACAGATATGGATGGATGGGCCACAGGCCCGGCGGTAAAGTTCGCAATTGAATGCCTTTCACACCGCCTTGCTTGATAAACGCGATCGGATCCTGGAAGTTATTGTGCGCATTCTGGGCGCGGTCAGGAGCGAAGATTTTTCCGGGCGGCATCGGTTCGCCGTCAATCGCTTCGACAACACCAAGTTCATCCGCCCCAATTTCGATCAGGGGCACCTTGCGTTCGACGCGCTCAAACGGATACCTGATCAAGTGCAGTCCAGGCTTGAGCACATCTGCTTGAATGCCTACTTCGCCTTCCGTGGCAACCACTCTTCCTGGTGGCATCTTTGCGCCGAAGTAACGCCGTTCCTTGATCGCAATCTCACGCGCACCAACATTGACCAAAACCTTGCTAAGGATGATCAGTAGCACGATAAACAGTACCAGAGCGCCTAAGAGCATGGGCAGCATTGAAACGATGTCAAAGTCATTCATGGTTTTGCCTCTTTCAATCTAACGATGTTAGGAAGGGACTAAGGTTAATCATTGTGCGCCGCTTCCAGTTCGCGGCGTGCGGCTGTTAGAGTGCGTTTCAAATGGAATCCGGCGCCTGAGCTTCTCGTGGCCGAAGAGAGTATCCAGAATTCACCTTCTAGTATAGCGCGCAACTCTAGCGGAGAGACGCTCGACAATTGCCCACTCCGCCATGACTCTAATGCGGTTTCTACGGCCGTCTGGTAAACCGTTGCGTCGTTAGATAGCGCAGCCAAATGCAGCATCTTTGCAGTTGCATTCCGATCCAGGACGCTTTTGCATGAGTCTATGAATGTTTCAGCGAGTTTCCTGTTCACACGGAGTTCATGCCTGGTGATGTAGGAAACAAGTGAAAGCAGCGCAGGCCCAGAATCGGCAGCGGCGACAAGGGAATTTAAAACCTCGTCGTAGAGAAGATCATCACTGGTAGTTTGCGCTTCTTGAAGGGTCGATTTCTCACCACCTCTCGCGCGGTCAAGCAACTCGGTGCGTCGTCGCTCAGCGTTGGCAATTGCTTCCGATTCGGCTTTGGCTGCAGCCAGAGCAACGCCTTCAGGAGTGCCGTTAATGAACAACCCGCGCCCTGGCGGGGCTATTAAACTCTCTGTCTTGGTTGAGAGAGCGGGCTTCTGCCAGAAATAAGCTGCGACAGCTAAGAAAGCTAAAATAACCAGGGAAGTGATGAGAAATGTGACCATTTCGGCCACGACGAGCGGTGCCCCATGCTTTATCAGCTTCCCGTTCGTCGTCTGCTCATAATACGCTTCGAATAATCCAAAGTTTCAGAATCCAAGGGGGGCGCCCTGCTGGCCGCGCTCTGACATATCATTCACACCGTGGCTTTAGCCCGGTGATACAAATCGAATCAAGCAACCGTTTCAACGGTTTTTCTTTGGAGATACATAAACTACCAAAGTGGTGGCCCTTCAGAGCTTCAGCTGGAGGAAGTCTTCTCACGATTAGTGCACCCTGAGCGAAACCAAAACCGTTAAAACGGTTCGCTGGTTTCCTGATCTCGCCCTGATCACCGGGCTAAAGCCACGGTGTGAATGAGAAGGTCACGGAAAACTCAGTCACCTTCACATAGCGCTTGTCGGATCCACTACCGAATCGCATTGAATAAGAGTGGGTACGTTGCCAGCGACTGGGCGCGGTACTGGGGACGAAAGCCAAAGAGGATTATTCGTCCCTTGCCAATCGTGACTTCTACTAACGCAGCCTTTCCCCTAATCCGATCGCCTCCCAGAAGCCAGCCGGAAAGTAGCGGATCTTTATTAGCCGGATAGCGCGCAATGATGCGCACATTAGACGCAGGCATGCTAGTCGCCGCGCCAATGCTCTCATTGCTCACTACCTCAAACACCGGGGAATCTTCTGCCCAGGCAATCGAATCTTTCGGCATCCCCCTCGCGATCGGATGGGAGGTATCAAGCTCGATCCGGAGAATCGAACCGGGCACATAGAACCCTGTTCTGGGAACACCTGCTACGACGTTTCGGAGAGGCAACTTGAATTGTTCGACAGCAAACTCAGAAGCGCGGTTCAGAAAGATGAGCGTTCCGCCTTGCTCTACAAACTCCCGCAATGCCTTCACGCCTTCCTCGCCGATGCCGCCGGTGTACTCAGGCGGCATGGCACCGGAGCGATATCCGTTGAGAATGGAGCGCGGTGGTTGATCGGGGATGATGATCGAATCGAATTTCATGCGAAGATTTCCACCACGGATTTGCTTGTCGAGCACGGAGAGATGCCGAAAGTGTCGATCCTCAAAAACCCAACGCGTCCAACCCTCATCCATTGAAGGAACCGAGGACTTGTACAGACCGTAGCGTGGGGGTGTCCCATCTGTTCCATAACCGCAGCCAGCCGGGCCACCACCAGATTCTCCGCGGGGTTTTGGATAGTCAAAAGGTGCCGTTATTGTGCGAACGTTTACTCCTATCAGCAATGGAAGTGTATGCGCGGTTACGTCGTAAGGGGCTATTGGATGACCAGATGCATCGCGGAGATTAGGATAGCTTTGGCCTTCCAGCAGTGCCTTGGCGAAACTCCCATACGGCTGGCTAAGCGAAATGAATTTCGTACCGTCAGGGTAAATCTTGCCCTTGGCAACAAATGATCTGCCCGCGCGCGCGTCATTTACTTCAACGCCAGCGCGCCACATAACGTTGCTAAGTAGCAGGTCAGCGTTGCTGTTCGCAGAAGGAACAATCGCAAACCCCCATTGTTCACCCGGCCTTCTCGGCCTGACAGCCTCCTTTCCAATCTCGTAAAACCTGCTCAGCCAACGTTCACGATTTTGCGAGGCGTGCTGCAGCAGCGTGAAGGCGGCCGTGGTCATGTAGTTGGTGATGTCGAGCAGACGCCATTCGCCGCCGCGCCAGACTGGTCCAAACTTATCAGATTCCTTCTGCGGATCGTAACCCTCTCGCGAGCGAAGTTGATCAAACTTGAGCGTTATTGGCGAGGCAATACGGGCCGAAGCAGTCTCCGAAAGAATGCGCACACCGGCGTGATAATGAGAATAGGCGCGCGCGGGCGTCCAGGCGTCGTAAGTTGAATTGGTTGTGATGCCCTGGAAGCCTTTAGCGCGCAACTCCTTCGCCATCCAGTTGCCGAGTTCGGCGTAACCTTCGACGATCTGCTTCGGTACATTCGGTTCGACGGGCGGCATGTAAGGCGGCAAAAACAGACGCGAGCCGAATTCGCCTTGTTGATGAATGTCGTGCACGATCTGCGGGTGCCAGACGTTGTGAATTTTGTCGACTGTGATCCTGGTTTCGACCTGGGTGAAAGCGTACCAGTCGCGGTTGTTATCGTGGCCCACATATTTGTGGTACAGCTCGGGCGGGCTCGTGCCTTCGTAAGGCGTGCCGAGTGTCTTGTCGTACCAGTTTTTGACAATGTCCACACCATCAGGGTTCAGGGAGGGCACCAGCAGAACAATGGTGTTACGGAGAATCTCCTGAATTTCAGGTTCGCTTGACGAAGCCAGGCGATGGGCAATCAGCATGCTTGAAAGATAGGAACCCACCTCTGTCGAGTGAATGCCGCAGGTGATGAGCACAATCGTCTTGCCACGGGCGATCAGTTCCGCAGCCTTACGTTCGCGGACTCCTGGCGCTCCCAGCTTGCGTGGATCTGCCAGCAACTGCTGAATCTTCTTGTATTCTTCGAGTCGCGCAAGGTTCGCCGGTGCACTGATTGTCGCCATCACGAAGGGCACGTCCATTGTCGACTTGCCCAAAGCTTCAAACTTCACCCGGTTGCTCGCCTGATCCAATTTGTCGAAATACGTGAGCACCTGGTTCCAGCTAGCGAGTTTGCGATCTTCGCCGGGACGAAATCCAAGCACTTCCTCAGGACTGGGAATCGGCGCGGAGCTGGATGATACCGGTGCGCTAGTTTGGTTTCGCGCGACACTGGTTATCGCAATCGAGGTCGATTGAAAAATGAACGCCGCGGTCAGCAGCAGTATGAGTGTGCGTCGGGACATGTGTACGAGTGCCTCGCTGAAGTTTGATGGGACGGACCAAAGTGTAATCGAAAGCGGGTAGGAATCGTAGGAAGAAGGCCGCTCAGAACGAGAGCTGTCGCCGGTTAGTTGGTCAGATCATTTTCCATATTTCATAATTTTCCATTCGTCATATTTCATCGGGGATTATCTGGCATTCGAAAATTTAGACTTCGGTTTCGCGTAGGTTCGTGTGATTTCGTGGATCGTTCTCATCTCTTCGGCCAGGCAAACGATCCACGAATTGACAGCTCGATATAGGGTCAGAAATGACGGAATGAAAAATGAGAAATGACGAATGGAAAATGGGAAATGAGTACCTGTTTAGGCTCATGGGCAGAGACTACGGCTTGGCGCAAGTATCTGCAAATTATAGGGGTTTTACAGGAGAAACAAACTTGCCGATTCACGGTCCGCCCGTGTAGAGTAGCGGCGTCTTAGAACTCCCGCGCACTCCCTGTTCTAAAAACTCATTCGGAGGTCACATCAGATGTCTGTTGAGAGTGTCGGTGCGAATGAAATCCCGGGTCGGGTCGGGGCCAAACCTGAGAATCCGTTTCTCGCTACATTTCGTCCGTACATTCCGGCTGAGACGGTAATTCCGGAACTAACGGCGCGGGCACTCATCGTGGGAACACTTCTGGGAATCGTGTTCGGCGCGTCTTCCCTGTACCTGGTTTTGAAGGTTGGCTTGACGGTCAGCGCCTCAATTCCAGTTGCCGTCATTTCGATTGCGGTATTTCGCCTCGTCGCGCAGTTGGGGCTCAGAAACGCCACCATCCTCGAGAACAATATTGTGCAGACCGCGGGGTCAGCGGGCGAGTCAATCGCGTTTGGCGTTGGCGTGACGATGCCGGCGATTATGATCCTCGGCTTCGACCTGGAGTTAACGCGCGTGATGCTGGTCGCCGTGCTCGGTGGCTTGCTCGGCATTCTGATGATGATTCCCTTAAGGCGTGCGCTCATCGTGGCGCAGCATGGATTCCTAAAATATCCCGAGGGCACAGCTTGTGCCGAGGTGTTGAAGGCTGGAGCGTCCGATGAGTCGCGGGCGGCAGCCTCACACGAAGCCAAGGCGGAGATCGCTGCGCGCGATACGGGTGGAATCAACGTCGGCGCCAAAACAATCTTCACCGGTTTCGGCATCGGCGTTCTGTACCAGGCAGCTCACCGGGCCTTTTTCACCTGGAAAGAAGCGCCGGAAAAAATCTTTGGGGCGCCCTACGACAAAGGCTCGGTAGGCGTTGAAGTTAATCCGGCGCTCCTGGGCGTCGGCTATGTCATTGGGCCCCGCATCGCCTCGATCATGTGTGCGGGCGGTGTACTCGCTTACCTCGTGTTGATCCCCACGATCGCCTACTTCGGTGGTGGAGAGACGACAGCAGCCATCCCGCCCGGGGCGGCACCGATTCGTGGGATGGGCCCAAACGACATACGCGGCAATTACATTCTTTACATCGGCGCGGGAGCAGTCGCGGCAGGTGGCATCATCAGCCTTTTCCGCTCGCTTCCCACGATCTGGCACGGCCTGAAGGGAGGGTTGAGCGACCTGCGCGGGGGCCAGGAGGCGAGCGCTCGCATGCCTCGCACCGATCAGGACATCTCGATGAAGTATGTGCTCGCCGGCATCGTTGCGCTCATCGCGATGATCATGGCTTTTCCGCAGCTTGGCTTGCAACAGAGTCCTGTCGTTGCCTTCCTGGGTGCACTAATGATTGTCGCTTTCGGATTTCTATTCGTGACGGTCTCATCTCGGCTAACTGGAGAAATTGGTTCGTCGTCTAATCCCATTTCCGGCATGACGGTCGCGACCCTGCTTCTGACATGCCTGATTTTCTTACTTATGGGATGGACAGGTCCGCCGTATTACGTCACTGCTCTGTCGATTGGGGCTATCGTTTGTATTGCTGCGTCGAACGGAGGCACGACATCGCAGGACTTGAAGACCGGGTTTCTTGTAGGATCAACTCCGAAGTATCAACAGATTGCGATTCTTGTCGGAGCTCTCACTTCTGCTCTCATCCTCGGACCGATCCTGATTGGCCTGAACGAGAACGGCACTATCTACGCACGCCGCATCACTTTCTCCGGGGTTGACGAGAAGGTGCAGGGGATCTCACCGGGCGAGGCTGCAGCGCTTCCTGCCTACACAGAAGATATCAAGCCGCGCGAGCCTGGCACTTACCGCGTTCTCACGCGAGACGCAAGCAGTCCTAAGGTCGAAGGTTTGGGCGAAGGCGAATACCTCGTCAACGACTCAGGCAAGATTCTCTACAAGATCGAACGCAACTTCACGCCTGAGCTTCGCGCTGATATGTCGAAGCTCGGCCATGAGGAAAAACTGAAAGGATCGCAGGCCGCCGACGACGGAAATAGCTATAGAGTCTGGCAGAAGACTGACACTGTGGGCGGTCGCGAGGGTCGTTACCTCGTGGACGCGCAGGGAGTGCCTCAGTACATTGTTGACCCGGCAATCAACGGCCAAAACAAGTTTCGACCCAACGGCCAGAAAGTCGAGAAGTTTGACGCCCCGAAAGCAACTCTAATGTCCTACATCATTAAGGGTATTCTCAACCAGCAACTTCCCTGGAATCTTGTGCTCATTGGGGTGATGATCGCCATCGTGCTGGAGATGGCGGGCATTCCCTCCCTCGCCTTTGCTGTAGGAGTCTATTTGCCCCTCTCGGCGTCTTCACCGATTTTCATAGGCGGAATGGTGCGCTGGCGCGTTGATCGCAGTTCGCGACGCAAACACGCACATATGACCGAAGAGGAGTTAGTCGCTGAAAGCGACAAGAGTCCTGGCGTATTGATGGCTTCAGGCTACATCGCCGGAGCAGCACTTGCCGGGATTGTTTTTGCTTTCATGGCCGGTTACTTCACAGACGCGCTCGAGGCTACGAAGGCCTGGATGCTTGCGCACAATCCGTTCTTCGACGAGCCGCCGGGACACGTCAAAGGCTATGCTGACCTATTATCGCTCCTCCCGTTTGCAGCCATCACCGTGCTGCTTTATGCGGTCGGGCGTGAGTGGATTCTCGCAGCTGGTCGGAAGAAGGGAACGTAAGCAACCTTTCCTGCCTGGGTGATGTCTACATTCTGGCGGCGCGGCTTGCACCTCGCGGTTGAAGGCCGCGCCGCCTTCGTATTGCAACCCAAAACTAAGATCGGGTCGCTACCGCTCCCCGTTCTGACAAGCATTCTAAGGACTTCAAATGCAAAGACTCACGAATAATCCGGCTATCCGTCGCAGGCTTCCAGCTTACCTCATCCTCAATTTCGCACTTGCGTTGGTCGCGACCGTGACTTGTCCCGGGGTAGCCGGAACCAACGCCAGGGCGCAAGCCTTCATACTGAAAACCCAGGCAATCGCCCTTGCGAGCCAAACGGCGTCGCCATCAGACGCGGTCCGCGAGTTTTACAAATTGATGCGCGAGAGAAAGTTCCGCGAGGCATTTGCTCTCTCAATTTATCAGCCAGCGATCGAAGGACTGAAGCCGGCAGAATTCGACGACCTGCGACCCGACTTTGAACGTTTGGCGGCTGCCATCCCTGAGAAGGTAAACATTACCGGTGAACAGATAAGCGGCGAGGTTGCAACTGTGTTTGTAAAAGTCAAAGATGACGATAACAAAGAGCAGTCGGAACCAGTTACCCTCATTCGCATTGATGGCAAGTGGATCGTTGGTGACAAGGAAAACCAGGAGATAGTAAGAAAGGCTGGGAGTGAGTTTTTCTTCAACGCCCGAATCGACACCCACCATAGCGAAGTAAAAGACCTGATGCAACGCATTACATTGGCCCAGGTGGTCTACAGTCAGCAGCACGCGGGAAAGTTTGGGGATTTGCCTGCTCTAATACTTGCCGGCTTAATACCGAAGGACCTGGAAGGAACCGACACGACAGGTTATCGTTTTCGAGTCACCGTCTCACCCGATGGGAAAAGCTGGACTGCCTACGCTGAGCCTGCTCAGTATGGTCGTACTGGACGTCTGTCGTTCATCATGGATCAAGCGGGAGTTAGAAGTGGTGATGTGGCTGGAAAGCAGCTTCCCGCGACGTCGCCAAGGAACTAGCGTCCATCCCGAACCGGCACGTAGTGCTGCCAGAACGGCGAGAGGTGGCGACCGGGTCTCAACAGGGAGCTTTAACCTGGTCGCTCCCTACCCGGATCACGTGCAATCCGGGAGCGAGAGCGCTCAACCTGTCGTTCCTGGCAAAGCCGCTTGACCCAAGCCCTAGGCGGCCAGGAGCTTTTTCGCGGCCCATTCAAGAATTGACCATTGCCAGCAGCTTAGTGATTTACTTACAATGGTTGGGCTAGGATCGATTCTTTCCCCCGGTTGCCCTTTTCCCCTCACAATTCAGTACAGCTTCCGTCGGAGAGAAGCAGGGCGCGAGGTGGTGCGAGATGTCGGAGTTTCTCCGAACACTAGTGGGTCGGTTACGAGAATATGCCGGCGACCGGCGCGCCCCGAGGCGTCGCGCCCGCCTTCCATTTACTCTTTCACTCCACGAACCAGGCAAAAAAGCGAACGGTGGCCGGCCGTTGCCGGCGCTGAGTGGCTTCACGCAGGACATCGGCGCCACTGGGCTGGCGCTGATCGTTCCCGCCATCCGGATTGGCGGCCACTACCTTGTGGGCGGTGATCGTACCCTGGAAATTGAACTTGAGTTGCCGTCCGGGCCGATTCACATACGTGCGACGTCAGTCCGCTACGAACCTGTCGACGAGGACCAAATGGAAGAGGGCTACTTGATTGGGGTGGTTATAACGGATATCAGCGCTGCCGATCTTGAACTCCTGAAATCCTACCTGAAATGAAGTCGGATCTTCATTCGCTAAAAACAAGCCAACCAAAGGCCTCTGGTACATGGAAGTTCGGTTGTTCGGTGTGCGTGGGTTGCCATGCAAGATAACCACGATCCTTGCTGCTGCCAACACAACGAAACAAATTAACTCGCCACCGCTCTCCAGGTTGAGGTTTATGAATACGATCACCCCAGGGGATCCGCATCGCGATAATTATTTCGCCATTGCCGATGCGTGCTGCAGTAGTCATACCTGAATCAAAATTCCACTCAGTTTCGCGCTGACCAGGTTTCCCGTAAACGGCAAGCTCAATCCATTCACCTGTGGGCGCCGCTTCAAATTCAAAATAACGATTTGGTTGTTCGGGGTTCGGAGCGAGAAAAACTTCGCAAACATCACGGTCCCACAATCCCATTGTCTTAGTTTCAGTTTGCGGATTTGTGCTGACGATCAAGGGTTCTGTCTGACGGCAAACAAAACGCACACCAAGCGATTCATCAGACCACAGGAACCGAGCTTCGGCGTGCCTGGAGGCAGGAGCAGGAGTGCCTGACCAGTAGCGTGTGAGTGGGATTGGCTTACCGCGACGCCACTCCGCGTGGTCAAGGTCAACTGCGAAAAGGTCGTTCGCTGTGTAAAGAGTCTCAATAGTTGCGGTTGAGCTCATGTTTGAGGCGGTTACGGCACCTTGGGCTTTGGCGTAAGCGCGGGTTTCAAGGTTGTCAGGCAATCATCAAGCAAGTGTTCCGGGTGATGGTTCTGAAACACCCTCGCGCCCGTTGCCTTAGAAAACTTCTCCAGGAGATAGTTAGCTTCGTCAGCAACGCCGCCAGTTCCTGTCAAACATCCGATTACTTTGCCTTCGTCATGGGCAATGGTGAACTCGTTAAGTGATCCCATTGCTCCCGCGATAAAGATTACAATCTCGCACGAACGCACCAGCACTACATTCCTCCCCTTCAAACCAAAGCCTGTGTAGACGATCAGATTACAGGCGTCTGTGGGGAGGTGATAGCGCTCGACATGCTCGCCCTGAGAGCTCGCCGGCGAAACGCCTACATGGAAGACCCCGGACGCCTTCGCGGACTTGCCGACCAGGTAGACTATTCCGGTTGTAGCACCTGTCATCAGAACCACATCGCGCCTGGCAAGTGCCCGCCCCAACGCCGAGGCTTTTTCTCGCAGCACATCACCGGCGATCCCCTCGTCTGCGTCGCTGGCGGAGCCCATGACTCCAATTGTGATTTTCATATGCTTCTGATTCCGCCCGCGTAGAAGCCCTGATTATTTTCCATTTTCCATTTTTCATTTCTCATTTTTCATTGCCAGAAAAGACCGCGGTGCACTCGACATTCGCTTAAGAACTGGTAGCTTTCGGCTCGCGGATACGCTTCTCAGCCAATGAAAAATGAGAAATGGAAAATGGAAAATGAACCTCCTTAACTACCTTGGCCACAGCCCCAAGCGTTGTTCTATCCAACCATCCTTGCGCTTTCTGGGTCGACGATTCGTAAGTCGGGCGTCTGGTCATGTTCTCCTCGATCCCACCATCTCTGAGTCGCGAACCAGACCAGACCCGGAATCAGAAACAGGATGCCGATTCCAACCGTGACCAAACGCGGTGAAAGACGGAAACGATCCAATAGTTCTCCGGTCATATAATTTGAAGCTGCCATCGTCAGCGTCAGCAATGCCAACTCCGCGGCAAATACTCGACCTCGAAAACTGTCTTCCACGTCACGTTGCAGCATCACGGTGGAGAAAACCCAGAGGATACTCCCGCCCGTGTGTGCGAGTCCGAGAACCATCAAAGCCACTATGAAACTGTGTGTGCTGCCAAATGCAATGTAACCCAAACCGCCAATCAGAAACGATATTCCTATCGTAGTCAGCATGCGTTTCTTGCCTTCTCCTGCTACCCGCCGCGCTACAATTGGTCCTACCGCCGTTCCGATGCCTCGGGCGGCGAAGAGCACGCCGATACCGGTGGCCGCACTTTTGCCGACAGGAAAGATCCTCTCACCAAATACCGCTAGCAAGGTGAGGATGCCGCCGCCAAGGCCCCAAGCGGGTTTGACCAACAATAGTGCCAGTACGCGTGGCCGGTGCTTAACATACCGTGCCCCTTCCATTGTCTGGGTGATTCCCAGCGCGCTGCCGACCGTGAGTTTGCCTTTCACCCGCTTCGGCCGCCTGGGCAGACGCACACTCGCGATCAAAGCAGCTGAGAGCAGATATGTCAGGGAATCAAGCACGAACGCCACATCGGTGCCCAGCCATCCCGTGATCAACCCCCCAATTGCGGCTCCCAACGTTAGCATTACCGACCAAGTCACTGACGA
>JAMQPH010000799.1 GCA_023717605.1 Pyrinomonadaceae bacterium | reverse complement strand
CTTAATAGGGTAGCTCGCGGCCCGAGAACCTGACAACCGGGCAAGAACCACTCAGACCAGTAAGACCAACTCAACACACAGAACCATTTGCGGTAGCCAGTGGATCCCAGCACTCAGTGTGGGCAGGACCTTGCAATCTTTCGCCGGCAATCAAAATCGCAACTAAGCAAAAGGGGTTGTATAGCACTCTTCGCGTTGAGTGCTGGGATCCATTGGCTACCGCAAATGGTTCTGTGCCGTGAGAGGCAACTGTTCGAGTTGAGTTGGACGCCGCGTGGTTGTTAATTGCCGGATTTTCCGGTGGCGAGCTGTAACCGAACCGTGGCACGATCAAACTCGATTCGAGCTGCTTCGAGATCTTCTTCTGTACCACTCCACGAGCTCAATCGCTTTTCGACCTGTTCACGGTCCGATCGGGCGCGAGCTGCATCGATCTCCTCCGGCCGTTCCGCAATTTCAGCCAGCACAGATACATGATCATCCCTCACCTCCAGAAACCCTCCGGAAATGTGCAGCTGAGAAGTACGGCCGCCCTGAGTAAAGGAAAGGACACCGGTCTGGAGTTGAGAGATCAAGGGTGTGTGCCCAGGGAGAATACCAAGCTCGCCGCCTAGTCCGGGGACAACCACCATTTCGACATCCTCGGAAAGCACTCGGCGTTCGGGTGTCACTACTTCCAGTTGAAGTTGTTGAGCCATATTCACCGAGACGGGGACAAAGGGTGACGGGGCGACAGGGAGACGTCTCGCGCAAGATTCGTAGTTTCACGCAATCTCCCCATCACCCCATCTCCCCGTCTTCTTTTCATCCCTTCCATCATTCTGCTTTATTAAGCACCGGCGACCGTTTTGGCCTTCTCGATTGCCTCTTCAATTGTGCCCACCATGTAGAAGGCCTGTTCGGGTAGATCGTCGTGCTTGCCGTCTACGATTTCGCGGAAGCCTTTGATGGAGTCTTCGAGTTTTACGTATTTCCCTTCCAGACCCGTGAACTGCGCGGCAACGAAGAATGGCTGGGAGAAGAACCTTTGAATTTTGCGAGCACGGGAAACGATAAGTTTGTCTTCGTCTGAAAGTTCGTCCAGACCGAGAATCGCGATGATGTCCTGCAGGTCTTTGTAACGCTGGAGAATGCGCTTCACGTCTTGCGCGGTGTTGTAATGCTCCTCGCCGACGTGGCGCGGATCGAGAATGCGCGAAGACGAGGCGAGAGGATCCACTGCCGGGTAGATTCCCAGCTCTACAATCTGCCGCGAGAGAGCGGTTACGGCATCAAGGTGCGCAAATGTAGTTGCCGGCGCTGGATCGGTGTAGTCGTCCGCCGGAACATAAACCGCTTGAATTGACGTGATTGATCCCGTCTTGGTGGAAGTAATGCGTTCCTGCATTTCACCCATCTCCGACGCCAGGTTCGGCTGATATCCGACGGCCGAAGGCATGCGGCCCAAAAGTGCAGACACTTCGGAACCTGCTTGTGTAAAGCGAAAGATGTTATCAATGAAGAGCAGCACGTCCAGACCTTGATCGCGGAAGTATTCGGCCACTGTCAGCCCGGAGAGGGCCACGCGCAGACGAGCGCCCGGCGGTTCCGTCATCTGTCCATAAATTAGCGCGACCTTCGACTGTTCCAATGCCTTCATGTCGACCTTGGTCATGTCGAACTCACCCGTGTCGTGCAGGTGCTTGTTGAACTTGTCACCAAACTGGATAACTTCTGACTCTACCATCTCCCTGAGCAGATCGTTTCCTTCGCGAGTTCTCTCGCCCACGCCCGCGAAAACTGAGAACCCGGAACGAGCCTTGGCGATGTTGTTAATCAACTCCATCACGATGACGGTCTTACCAACGCCAGCGCCTCCAAACAGTCCAATCTTGCCGCCGCGAACAAACGGCTGGATAAGATCGATGACCTTGATGCCCGTCTCAAACATCTGCAACTCGGTGGACTGTTCCTGGAATGTCGGAGCGTGGCGATGGATGGGATAGCGCTGGGTGTGGGTGACCTCACCGAGATTGTCGACGGGCTGTCCGACTACATTGAGTACCCGACCGAGAGTTCCCTCTCCTACCGGCATCGTAATCGGTCCGCCGGTATCGATGGCTTTCATGCCGCGCACCATGCCGTCGGTTGCGACCATTGACACGGTACGCACGCGGCCCTCACCGAGATGCTGTTGCACTTCAGCAATTACGTCGATAGGTGTGGGAACGTCGAACCCCTCAGAAACAATTCGCAGGGCCTGATATATCGGCGGGAGATAGTGCTCCTCAAATTCCACGTCGACAACCGGACCAATAATCTGGACAACGCGACCGGCGTTTTGGCCGTCGTTGCTTACCTTTGCGCTAGGCGAAGCCATACTAATCTTTGAACTCCTCTTTCGAGCCCGTGAAGGCGAAACTTTAGGCAGGATGAAAAGCCAAACAAGATAACATACGCGCCAAACTTGCGCCAAGTGTGTCGCTGTTTGCGGACTGTCGCCGGTTGTATTGTCAAAAACTCGACTCGTTTAAGAAAACCTTCAGGTGCAGGCTACGTCGTCGCTCACTACAGAACCCGAGCGGTCGCAACCGGATCCAGCACTCAATCTCGTTCTAATTTCGGTTTTACCGGGGCGTTGAGTGCTCGGATCCGGTCGCTACTCTATATATGAAAGGGCGCTCGCGGTCCCGTATCGGAGTGGTAGTTTCTTGAAACCTTACTTGTACTAGTATCGTAGTACAAGTAAGAAATGAGCCTGATGTTCAACATTAATCCGGCCGATCCTACGCCGCTTTATGCGCAGCTTACGCGGGCCATTCAGTTTGCGATTGCTACTGGAAAACTGAGAATCGGCGAGAAACTGCCGACGGTAAGGCAGATGGCTGTGGATCTTAAGATCAACGCCAATACGGTAGCCAAGGTCTATGCCGAGCTGGAGCGAACAGGAATCGTGCAAACCCGGAGAGGAGTGGGGACATTCATATGCGCCCGCCATTTCGAGGCAAAGCAGAAGCGACAACACGATAACGAATTGCGGGATTTTGTTGATCGCGTCATCGCCGAAACTGGAGCCATGGGCTTCTCTCTCGACGATCTGATTGACCAACTTCAAAGCAGGCGCAAAAAGGAGCTAAGGAAATATGTCTGACGATACTAGATTCGTTGTGACTCGAAGCAGTCTACCGACGGCGATTGGGCCGCGCGCAAACATCGTGTCGGTAATGGCCTTTGTTTCACCGATCGCCCTCGGTGCTCTAACCTCGTTCTTGTTTTGGAATCCGATTGGTCTCATAGTCGGGGTCCTTCTCGGATTCCTGGCGGCGCAGGCACCCAAAGTCGCCAAACAGTGGGAAAGCGCGGTGGTACTGCGCTTAGGGAAGTACATCGGCCTTAGGGGTCCGGGGCTGTTTTGGATCATCCCGTTCGTGGATACCATAGCGGCCTGGGTTGATCAGCGTGTGATTACGACCAGTTTTGCTGCTGAAGAGACGCTGACCTCGGATACAGTCCCGGTTAATGTCGACGCGGTACTCTTCTGGATGGTCTACGATCCGGAGAAAGCGGCGCTGGAAGTGCAGGACTATCCGCAGGCGGTGAGTTGGGCCGCTCAAACCGCGCTTCGCGACATTATCGGCAGGACGTTTCTGACGGACTTGCTCCGAGGCCGCGAGCGGATCGAGGAAGAGCTACAGAAACTGATCGATGAGAGATCGAATCCCTGGGGCGTAACTGTGCAATCCGTGGAGATGCGCGACGTGATTATTCCAGCGGCGCTGCAGGATGCTATGTCACGAGAAGCTCAGGCTGCGCGCGAGAAACAAGCCCGCATTATCCTGGCACAGGCGGAAGTTGAAATCGCAAGCATGTTTGACACCGCATCCGAATCGTACCAGGACAACCCCACCGCGTTGCACCTGCGCGCAATGAACATGCTTTACGAGGGTCTGAAAGAGAAAGGTGCTTTGATGCTCGTGCCCAGCACCGCAGTTGAGTCAATGGGTATGGGCGGGTTGATCGGCGCGGCCGCGTTGCGCCAGCGAACGCTCACTGGTGCGGATGAGCCCGCCGAAGATCCGCAATAAGCTTTCGCCCGTAGTTCGCGTGCAACAAAAGCCCCAGCGCTTCGGAAGCGATGGGGCTTTTTGTTAGCAACAATCGGAAGGGTTAGACCTTTTCTTCGGGGTCAATTCGGATCTTCATACGCTGCAGCACCTGCACGTCTTCGTCGGTGAGATTAAGTGCCGCCTCATTCTCCGCTTCATCGCCGGCGTGAGGACGCAAGCCGATCTCAAGGCGCAGCGTCAGTTCCATCTCATAACCTGCGTCTCGCAGACGCTCAATCGCATCTGCGACCTTCGGCGAATTCTCTACTGACTCGTTTATCGCGGTTCCTATTTCGCGAACAATCTCTTTGGCGTCGTCGTCAATTTCCAAAATTCAACTGCCTTTCGGATCTAGACGGTTTTTGATTCAAATGGGTCGAGACCGTGTTGACATGCTACGCGACCCAGACAATGAGGGTCAACATGAGGTAGAGGGTTGCCAGTGGTTCTTATTAGTGACGATCCGCTTGAAATCGGCTCGGCCGTCAACTATCTTAGTGCGGCAGCAATCCAAAAAGCGCGAAACGATCATTCCTGAAGGAGGGATAACTCTAAATGCCTGAAGTTGGAGACATGGCCCCGGATTTCGAGCTGCCGAGTAACCTTGAGAAAGGTAAGAAGGTGAAGCTCTCGGATTTCCGCGGCCGGAACAATGTGGTGCTGGCGTTTTACCCGCTGGCTTGGACGCCCGTCTGAACGGCACAAATGCCTGCGTACGAGGCCGACCTCGAACGCTTTAAAGGCTACGATGCCCAGGTGCTGGGCATATCAGTTGACAGCGTACCTTGTAATACAGCGTGGGCTAAGAGTCTTGGAGGACTCTCCTACGACCTCTTGAGTGATTTTGAGCCGAAGGGTGAGGTGGCCCGAAAGTTCGCAACGTATCGCGACAAAGACGGGATTAGCGAACGCGCCCTCTTCATTGTGGACAAGGAAGGCAAAATTGCTTTCAAAGACATCCACAATATTTCGGATCAGCCTGACAATGAGGAGCTGCTTGAAGTCTTGCGCAAGTTATAAGTACTGGGAAATGCCAGATGTCGGCCCCCTTCGCGGGTAGTAGCATCTGGCATTTTGTTTCGGACACGCTTATGAACTTCAGTGTCTGGTAAGTCGCATCAACATTACTGTTCGGCGGGTAGCACAGGTTCGTTGTATTCGGTTATATGTCAATTTCCCGAAAGTGTGTTCCTTTCACTCCGTTTGAGGGTGAACTCTCAAAGAGCACCATCGCTATCGTGACGGCAGGCGGAGTTCACCTCAATGAGCAAGAGCCTTTCAACATCGCCGACGAGTTGGGAGACCTGACTTATCGGATCATTCCGGAAGGGGTCGATTCTTCCCATCTCCAGGTCACGCATCATCACTATGACCATACCGACGCTGACAAAGACATCAATGTCGTATCTCCAATTGACGTGCTGCGAGACCTGCAAGCCGAGGGGTTCATAAAAGGCGTTGCGAAAAAGCATGTCGGCTATATGGGCTATACCATGCAGCTCAAGGCAATGTACGAGGGCACTGCCCCACAGATTGCCAACGAGATCGACAAGCATTCGCGCGCTGACGCTGTGATTTTGACCGGTGGTTGACCAAATGTCTGCCACCGCACGGTCGTAGCGGTTCAAAGAGAGATTGAGATGAGAGGGATACCAACTGTCTTGATTACCGTAAGTCCTGAAGTTTCGGCGCAGATGCGGCCCCCGCGAGCGCTGTATCCGAAGGGGTTTAAGATCGGCAATAGTATGGGTGGCCCGGGCCAGCGCGAGCTGCAAAGTCAGGTTCTGCGGGAAGCACTCATGCTCCTGGGCGAAAACACAAGACCGGGCAAAATCATTGCGCGTGAGTATCCGTCTTATGGGGAGTATCACGAACCTCCCCGCGTGAGGAGTTGATTACGAGTCTCATGTACAAGTCTATCGGAATCCTGACTGGTGGAGGTGACGCTCCGGGGTTGAATGCCGTGATTCGTGCCGTGGTAAAGACTGCCAGCGGCCAGTTTGGGATGAGCGTTATCGGTATCGAGGATGGGTTTGAAGGACTACTGGGCGAGACCAGAACTCGACCGCTATCACAGTCAGACGTGCGAGGTTTGTTGCCACGCGGCGGGACCATTCTGGGTACTCGTAATCGTGGGAGATTCGTAGAACACAAGGCAGGAGGTTTGGCCACCACTTCGAAAGAGGTCTACGATGAGGCGGTAAGCAACCTATCCCGGCTGAATCTTGACGCGCTGGTTGTTTTGGGTGGTGAGGGCACCTTAACGATTGCGGCCGAGTTTGATCGGCTCGGAGTTCCAGTAGTTGGTGTTCCCAAGACAATCGACAACGATCTGGCGTGCACCGAATTGACGTTTGGTTTTGTGACGGCCCTGGACATTGCAACGGAAGCGTTGGATCGACTACACACGACGGCTGAATCACACGA
>JAMQPH010000747.1 GCA_023717605.1 Pyrinomonadaceae bacterium | reverse complement strand
CGCGGCGATTAAGGATGGTCATAGGACTATTCTCACAACGTCGAAAACAACGGTGCAAGCTCGGGCAATTTGCAGTTAGGAAGGCGGACCCCGTCCCCGCCTCAAGCTTGAATTCCACTCAGCATAAGAGCGGGGACAGGGTCCGCCTTCCTAACTGCAAATTAATGTAAGTTCTCCTTGGCTCTTCGCGCAGACCCTACCGCTGATCGCACGCCGTTTTGCAGCCTGCCTACTATGCCTTCCTCACTCGAATCGTTTCCATTCGCCCTCGTAGTAGCGCACCAGAACCTGGTTATCGAGCCGGTTCACCTCGACAGGTACTGGTCCAATATCCGGCGAGAGACTGAACATGGCCACCAGCGTTTGGTCGTCGAGAAAGCGCAGGCCGGATGGCGGACTTCGCGGAATGTCGAACGGAGACGATCGCGCGAGGGCATACCCCCATAGTCCGAACGAAGGCACGGAGGTGTAGTAAGGCTTAACGGTGAACCCGGCCGCTTCGAGTGTGCGAATGATGCACCAGTAGGAATTTCGCGCGAACATCGGCGACGTGGATTGAACACTCACCGCAGCGTTCTCCGTCAACCTGGATTTCAGCATGCGATAGAACCGCGTGGTGTAGAGTTTGCCGAGCGCGAAGGTGTTGGGGTCGGGAAAATCCACGATGGCCGTGTCGTAAGGCTGCTCGGTGGTTTCTTCTATCCACACGAAGGCGTCCTGGTTTACGACCTGGACGCGTGGGTCGTCGAAAGCGTGATGGTTTAAACCAGTCAGCAGGGGAAAGGTACTTGAGAGATGGGTCATGTTCGGGTCCAGATCGACGAGTGTGACGCGCTCCACCGATGAGTACTTCAGAATCTCTCGCAGTGCCAAACCGTCACCTCCGCCGAGTACCAGCACGCGGCGCGGATTGTTTGCCAGGATCATCGCGGGGTGCACAAGTGCTTCGTGATAGCGATACTCGTCAGTCGAACTAAACTGGAGATTGCCGTTCAAGAACAACTGAAATCCCGCGCGACCACGGGTGATGACGATGCGCTGATAGGGAGTGTCCTTGGAATGAATAATCTCATCGGCGAACATTTCGTCCTCGGCCAGTGAGGTGATCTTGTTCGCCTTGATCAAACCGACTAGCAAGAGGACCAGAACGACGCCTGCCCGTAACCGTAGTCCATTAATACTGCCTTTAATCAAAGGCCGGAGCAGCCAGGTTCCCCACAAGGCCACGCCGGCATTCAACATCCCAAACACCAGCGAGGTACGAATCAGACCGAGTCGTGGAACAAAAAGAATGGGAAACAGAATCGACGCCAGCAGTGCGCCAATGTAGTCGAACGCCAACACTCGAGAGACTAGTTCTTTAAACTCGACCTGATCTTTCAGGATGCGGAGGAGCAGAGGTATCTCGAGCCCCACGAAGGCGCCAATCGCGAAAACGAGGAAGTAGAGGACGGCGTAGAAATAGCTGACACGAGAAAATGCGAGAAACAGTACGGGCGCCGAAAATCCGCCCAGCACTGCGACGGCGAGTTCGATATCGACGAAACGACTGGCGAGTCCCTTGTCGATAAAGCGCGAGAGCCAGGATCCGACTCCCATCGCGAAGAGATAGATACCGATGATTAGAGAAAACTGAGTAACGGAGTCTCCGAGGACGTAACTCGCGATCGTCCCGGCGAGTAACTCATAAATGAGACCGCAAGTAGCGACAATGAGAACATTAAGAAAGAGTAGTGGCGCTCGCTTCATGTCGATGTCTTGAGGGAGATACGCGGTCAAACACCTCAACGGGCCTACGGAAAATTTGCATCTGAGGAAGGATGGCGCGCACTGTGCAACGGCTTTGCCGCCCGCAGTGCGGTAAGGCTGCGCCTTACCGTGGTCGATTTTATTTTATTGAGGCTACGCCTCCGTCAGACCGCAAAGGCATAGCCTTGTATTCTATTTAAGAGCTTTCGGTAAGGCGGAGCCTTACCGCACTGGGGGCGGCAAAGCCGCACAAAAGGGCCGAGAAGCGATTTCGCTCAGAACTCTAACCGTGTATCGCCGCGGCGATAATCAGTGCAGTGCCGAAGATCACTGAGGCAATTACGATCGCGAGTGCGACGTTGTGATCCTCTTCGATCTCCTTTCGCACCGAAAACGGCGTGACCTTCTGGATGACCACGAATGCGAGTGCGAAAATCACCAGGCCCAGCAGTACGAATAACAGCGTGGTAACCAGGACAGGCAGGAGTTCTCGGAAGGGCACAATCAACCCGCACATCGTCGGCATATACAATCCAATGGAATGAATCAGCATGATTTTCCTCCGCGTAAGCCGTAATGCCAGAAATGGAAAGACCGGTAGCCATTCTGTCGAGCATCGGGTGGCAACTGGCGCCGTGACGATGACCCGATCTCCCAACCGAGCATCGCGCTCAGGGTATAAAGAGAAATCACCCCGACGCCCAATACGGTGTATAGTTTTCTTAACACGTCCTTCTCCCTCTCTAGTTAGTCATCGTCTGAATCGTCGCCGCCGCCAAACATGCTTTCCGACCATCGCCTCCGCTCAAAGCTGATGTGATAGATCAGCATGATTACCGGAACGATTGACAAGGCAATCAACGCCAGCAAGAAATTGAAACCATTCGTGACATTCTGCTCGATCTTCACACTCAAGGAGGCAGGCTGTTGCCACTTCTCCCACTGGCCTTCGAGGCGAAGAATGTATCTCCCTGCCGGCATTGCCGAAGTGTCCGCAGAGTCTGCCCGGCCGCCCTCGCTCCACGACTCGCCACCATCAACACCGTAGTAGTAAGAGATGTCTATCGGAAATGATTGAACCAAACCCGTTTCTTCATTAATCAGATCGCCTTCCAGATACACCCAGCTATTATCGACGGGAGATTCGGCCGCGATTCTGATGTTCCTGCGACTGGCCAACTCGAAGGGCTCGCTAAAGAACACTTGAGTCCCGTCTGGATTCGGAAGCGCCGGGAGCGTAATACTTTGCGTGAACACTTCCCGTGTCGAGCCAGAAGCGATGAACATCACCAATCCGGCAAGCATCACCACGCCTAGAAAGATGAGCCAGTATTTGTACACCCACTTATGCGGGTAGGGTTGATTCGGGGCCACTGTCGACGGGCGAGGAAGGCCGCTCACGCCAAATGTTTTTTCGACCTCCGTAACCGGCATGTAGGTTCCGAGCGACCAATTAATCTCTCCGGTAGTAAGTTTCTTCTTCTTATTCGTCTGTTGCTGTTCGTCTGAGACCGGCACGAATGAGACTTCTTTGGACAGCATCTCGGGTGGATGAACGTAATCGACACCGCGCACCTTCTCGCCGCCTTCGACCTTCCAGTAGAACTCACCCAGTACGCTTTCGACTATCGCCTGGGCATCCTGAAAAATCTTGAAGCTCTTGCTGCGGAGGCTGGCAGACTTGTCTGATTCGAGAACGTCTCCCGGCGGCACCGCTTGAACATAATTCCAATGATCATCACTGTGAACGAGCCAGCGAAAACCTATCTGTGGATTGTAGAGAAGATACTCGCTCCAAAAGTATTGGACGCCCTCGATCGTCACGCTGCGTTGCATGGCGCCGATCACGGTCATCTTTCCTTCCGGTAGCTGGCCACTTGAACCAATCGGAATGATCGGGACGAAGGAAGGCTGCTTGAGTGATTTCAGAAAACTGAGTTGCCCCTGATTGACGTCGAGCAGGGAGTTGCAGTTTGGACACGTCACCCGCTCCGCTTTGTCCGGCGCGCGCAGCTCAAGCGGGCCAGCGCATTTCGGACAATTCAGGTGGGCCGCTCCTACCTGCCGCTGCTCTCGTTCAGGGGCGCGAGTCGTAGTAATTCCAAGATCAGCCAGCGTGACTTGATGGCCCAGAAAGATAAGCGGCGGCGATTCGTTGTAATCGAGAGTTCCAAAAACACCGTTGGGGCCGGAGAGGTCTGCGTAGTAATACGTCTCGCCGGGAGTAAGCAAGTAGGGAATCTCACCCTTCGCACCACGCGCGGTTGCTCTGCCTGTTTCCGCGACCATCATCGTGGCTTGTTGGGGAAGCCCAGGCACAGTCTGGCCGAGTTGAAGTTGATCGAACGAAGGAAGCTGAACGCCTTCCGCAGGTGGATACTGGAAAGTGAGATAAAAACGGCCTTGAGCTTCGGCGAGCCAGCCGAGCCATCCATTTGAAAACGTGGCGTACCATTCGTCCCACTGCCCGCCCATCTCGTGACCGAGTTGGGCACGGCCCGTCAGCTCAAACGAAACTCCCTGCCAGGTACCGCGCAGCCCAACGTCCAGCGGCGATCCAGTTTCTACAAGTTCGGCGACCTTACCCAGATCTTTGAGTTCGCGATCGGTTCGAGCGACCGCCGAACGACAGTACCCGCAGATGACGACGACCGACTGACCGCTCTTGAATTCGATGGGCCCGCCGCAAGCTGGACACTGCGCCTGGAGTACGCTCATCTATCTCTCCCAAGCGCCGACGTCGAGCCGCTGTGGAATTTGAGTAGCATAGGGTTACTTGCTGGCACTGCGGCCGAGCAACTCCTCCATGGCCGCCTCGTCTTCCTGGATCAATCGGTCGAGTATCCGAACCGTGACTGTCGTTGCACCAAGCATCTCCTGCAGCATAGTTTCCCAGGGCCACGATTCACGATTTCGACAGCAATAGAGATTAAACGTAGCTGCGCCGAATTCCGGATAGGTGTGACAAGCAAGATGAGATTCAGACAGCAGCGCCAGTCCACTGACGCCGTCTGGCAGCGAAAACTGATGCCATATCATCTCTCCCTGCACATGAAGATCCAGATCGCTGATCACCCGATCGAACACTTCGCGCATTTTTCCGAGGTCGGTCAGTATCACCGGATTACAGCCGACTGCGTCAATGACCCACTCTGTGCCAAGAATCATGTTGGGTATATGCAACGATTTGCGCGAACGTGCAGAAAGCTCAGTCTTGAAGATCGGATGCCGTAAACTGAATTCGCTCCTGAAAGCATTGCGCGAGAGAATAAGACACCGTGAGTGCAAATTCAATCTTAGCGAGCGGCTGACCGCCGGACTCAGTTCCCGCCTCAAGCTTGAAAGCCCCTATCGGCAAATCAATCTAACGCTTCAACTCGTACAGCAGCGCCCGCACTCAACCCGAGCAGAGTGTCACTCAACCGATGGTAGGTCACTCCACGCACAGAACCATTTGCGGTAGCCAATGGGACCCGGCACTCAAGGAGCAGTAACCACCCAACGCAGCGGTGCCAGCAATCCTCTGGCTAGCACGAGCTGGGGTTTGAGTGGTCCTACCTGTGTTGAGTGCCGTGTTCCATTGGCTTACCGCAAATGGTTCTGTGCGATCTTCATTATTTTGGGTCCTGCCTCTGCCTCTCGCCGTTCCGCGGTATACTGCTGACAATGAACTTACAAGAACTGGAAGAGCTATTACGAGCATTCAAGAATGGTGAACTCGAGACGGACGAAGCTGCACGTCGCATCAAGAATCTTCACTTTGAGGATATCGGTTTCGCCAAGGTGGATCATTCCCGTACCTCGCGTCAGGGCTTTCCTGAAGTTGTATTCGGCGCGGGCAAGACGCGCGCGCAGGTGGTAGCGATCGTCGAGCGTCTAGCGCAGCGTGCGCCGAATGTGATTGTCACCCATACCGATGCAGGCACGTTTGGCGAAGTGCGAAATGTAGTGACTGAAGCTGAGTGGCATGAGTCGGCTCGGTTGATTCGGATTCAAAGAGATCGTACGGAACTGGGAATCGGGAAGATTTCAGTGGTTACGGCGGGCACCAGTGACATTCCAGTAGCCGAGGAAGCGGCACTAACTGCCGAGGCGATGGGAAACCGCGTTGAGAGGGTTTGGGATGTCGGCGTTGCGGGGATTCATCGAGTGCTGGCTGAGCGGGCGTTGCTGCAACGGGCGCGGGTAGTGGTTGTAGCCGCGGGAATGGAAGGAGCGCTGCCTTCGGTGGTTGGTGGACTCGTGAGCGTGCCTGTTGTCGCCATACCAACGAGTATCGGTTATGGCGCCTCGTTCGGTGGCTTGGCGGCGCTGCTCGGCATGCTCAACTCCTGCGCGTCCAATGTGACCGTGGTCAATATTGACAACGGCTTCGGCGCCGGTTTCGTTGCCAGTCTGATTAATCGAAAATGGAATGTCTCGGAAGAATAGGAGGCAGGAGCAGATCATTTTTCATTTGGTCATTTTTCTGATCTGATTCGTGTTGTTTCGTGGATCGCCTGTTCGCCTGAGAAGATGAAGAACGATCCACGAAATAGCACGAACCGACACGAAACAATTGGAATCTGCGAATGAAAAATGAGAAATGACAAATGGGAAATGGAAAATGATTCTTCCCTCTGCTAGGGGTTTATCAGACCATTCAGTTTCTCGGCCCACTCCTGGTCGAGATTCTGGAGGATGTTGTACTGCTCGAGAGCGGCGTCGCGGTTACCCATCGCGAGAAGGCATTTGCCGAGGTTGTAATACGCTTTTCCAAAATCGGGTTTCAATCGAATCGCCTGCCTGAACGCCTCGATCGCTTCATTCATGCGTCCCATCTCCAGATACGTCTCACCCAAACTATTCGGTACCGTTGCATCACCGGGCTTCAGGTTAGTTAACTGCTTAAAAACTTCAAGAGCCTCGGTATACTTCTTGGAGCGGAAATACCTGCTTCCCAGTCTCTCATAAGCACTGGTGTAGTCGGACCGTAAACGGATCGCCTGTTTGTAGGCTTGAATCTCGTCGTCGGCCCGACCCCAATCGCGGTAGGCAAGCCCTAGTGCGTAATAGGCGTCGGCGGCGTTGTAAGGATCGAGTCGGATTGCTTGCCGGTAAGCCTCAGAGGCTTCGCGATACTGCTTTAGATAGTAACTCGCCAAGCCGATGTTGAAATAGGATTCCGCGGAAGGTCTTAAACTCACCGCTTTTTTTGAGGCTTCGATGGCTTCAGTGTGACGGCCCATTTTCTCATTGCAGAACCCTGCCTGTGCCCACGCTTCGGCGTAGTTGCTGTCTGACTCGACGGCTTTCTCAAAATAGGGCAGTGCCTTCTCGCAATCGTCCTTGGAAAGGAAACTCAGCCCGTCGCGAAAAAACTGTACCGCCCGGGCTCGCTTGTTCCTGCCGGCAGCCGCTGCAAGATCTGAAAGCGCAGTTAGCGGGCCGGTCTGTAGCTGGGAGATTCGTTCCGAAGGAATCGCGAAATTGACGCTTTGACCGCCGGTGACCTGGAGTGTTGCGACACCAATCACCTGACCCTGCATGTTTACCACTGGACTGCCACTCGAACCTGGCGAGATTGGCGCCGTGATCTGAATAATTCTTCCAAACGTAGGGATGTCTCTCACCGCAGAGACGATGCCGTTGGTTACGCTGCCTTCCAGGCCGAAAGGATTTCCGATGACTACGACACTCTCGCCTTCCTGTGGCGACGTGCGATCGAGTGGTAGAGGCCGCACCAAATTTGGAGGTGCGTCCACCAGCAAGATCGCAATGTCGCCCTCCGCGTCTACGGCCAAAACGCCTTTAACCGGATACCTCGCTCCAGTCGATGAATGAATTTCGGCTCGGAAGGCGCCTTCAATGACATGGCGGTTGGTGACAACGCGATCGGTATCGATAAAAAACCCGCTACCCCGTGAACGCTTTTCGCCGCGCAAATCGAAGGTCTCGATCGCAACTGCGGAGGGCTTGATGCGACGAACGAGTTCGGGGAGGAGGTCCTGGGCAGTGGTGGGAACAGCTGCTGTTAGTAAAACTAGAGAGAGCCAGATGGATTTCATTTCTTGATCAGGAGTGGTCACAAACCTGCCAGCGCCAGTTTCTGAATACGGGACACTATCTCGTTCAGCTTAACGTCTTGGCTGGTTCTTCCTTTACGCTCGAACAGCTCGACCAGGCCGTCCGCAATCTTCTTACCTACGGTAATGCGGTATGGAATGCCAATCAAGTCTGCATCCTTAAATTTCACACCGGCGCGTTCGTCGCGGTCATCCAACAGGACCTCGAGTCCTGCTCTGTGCAATTCCCTGTAAAGGTCTTCGCCCGCTTCGCGCATCGAATCCTGTTTCATGTTGGTGATTGTGACCACCACATCAAAAGGCGATAGCGTCTTAGGCCAAATGATGCCGTCCTCGTCGTGGTTTTGCTCAACAGCGGCAGTCATGATGCGTTCAACGCCGATGCCGTAGCTTCCCATTACAATCGGAGCTTCCTTACCTTCAGGCGTTAGCACCGTGGCTCCCATCGATTTGGAGTACTTGGTGCCCAGCTTGAAGATATGGCCAATCTCCATCGCCTTGTAAACTTCGAGCACGCCCGTCTCGCAACGTGGGCAAGCTTCACCCGAAGCAACCGTGCGCAACTCAGCCCAGCGATCCACGCTAATGTCACGCGAGATGTCGACACCGCGAAGATGATGGTCGTCCTTGTTTGCGCCGGTCGTCATGTTACGCCGGCCGCGTAAGCCTTCGTCCGCGATTATCAAAAGTTCACGATTTGCGGCCCGCGCGCTTTTCTTTGCGCCCACTCCGCCCAGGCTGCCGGCGTTAGCTCCCAAGAGTTCTCGGATCTCTTCAGCTTGCGCGGGACGGAGGGCGGTAGCTCCGAGGGCGTCAGCAAGCTTGGTTTCGTGCAATTGGTGATCGCCGCGCATGAGCACGAGGGCCGCGGCCGGTTCGCCGTTTGTGGTGGCCACGTAGACGAGCGATTTGATTTGGTTTTCCGCTGCGGCACCACCCGGAAAAGTCGTCAGATCTTCGATTGTTCGCACCCCCGGTGTAGGGAACTCTTCCGGCTCATTCGGACCCAAGAAATCAGTTATCCGCGCCAGTCGCGAGGTTGCTTTTTCGAGATTGGCGGCGTAACCGCAATTCTCGCAAGTGGCGATGAGGTCTTCTCCCGCGTCGGTGCGGGCGACAAACTCGTTGGACGCTGAACCACCCATCGCTCCCGATGACGCTTCGACAATGGTGAACTTGATTCCCGCCCTAGTGAAGATGCGTTTATAAGCTTCCCGTTGATCTTCAAAGGACCGGTCGAGACCAGCTTCATCAACATCGAAAGAGTAGGCATCTTTCATGATGAACGTTCTCAAACGCATTAGACCCGACTTGGGTCGCGCCTCGTCGCGAAACTTGATCTGGATTTGATACCAAACCTGCGGCAGCTGCTTATAAGACCGGAGTTCGTTGCGAGCGATCGTGGTAAAGATCTCTTCGTGGGTCATACCCAGACACATATCGGCGCCCTTCCGGTCTTTCAGCCGAAACATCTCCTCGCCAATCACGTCCCAACGGCCGGATTCTTTCCAAACCTCTGCCGGGTGGAGTGCGGGCAGATAGAACTCCTGGCCACCGATACTATTCATTTCCTCGCGAAGGATCTGCATGATTTTCAGAGCCACGCGCTGGCCAAACGGCAGATAAGAGTAGATGCCGGCGGCCAGTTGGCGAATGACGCCCGCACGCAGCAGAAGCTTATGAGATACGATCTCGGCGTCAGCCGGATCCTCGCGGAGGGTGGGAACAAAATACTGTGACCAGCGCATTGAATTGTTTTCTACTTTGTAATCGATGTCTTAAGAGCTTTCCCATTCTCGCTTAGCAAAAAACTTAAAGCAACCGGAACAATTGTAGGGGTGTCCCTCCGTGGGCACCCCATGTGGAGGCTGTTATTCACACATTATGAAACCAGGCCTCGAACACAGGCCGTTCCGATAGTTGGGGTGCCCACGGAGGGACACCCCTACAATCTAACCGAGGTTTCCGGTTTTGCCAGCATTTCCTCCAGGCGCGTCAGGAATCGCCCTACATGCAGTCCGTCCATGAGCGCGTGATGTACCTCTACAGAAATCGGTAACAGAATGCGTTCGTTCTCCTTAACAAACTTCCCGAACGCAATTTTCGGAACCGAATCTTCGCGTCCCCAGTTGCGCGCGTGCGCAAAACTCGTGAACGATACCCAGGGCAAAGTGGTGAAGTGAATCGCATTGTCGTCAGGTTTGGGACTAAACGGCTGGTCACCCTTCTGCACCTCGTTTACTGCCTGTTGAGCTTTGGTGATGAACTTCTCGAAATCTTCGTGGTAGTCAAAGTAGGTGAAGTTAAAGCTCTCGTTCGGCAGCAGTACAATGGTGCCTCCGTTAATGATGTCGTGGATTATTACTTTGCCTTCTCTCAAGCGATAGCGGAACGGTTCGATCTCATTTGCGACCCGCAGCGCGAAGTAATGATAGGCTAGCGTGACACTGATATCCGGACGCCCGCGAAGTAGTTCCAACAGTCTGGTGACATCCACGCTGGTGCAGATATTGAAGTATGGATTGTCAAAATGAAGGAAGAACTGAAATAGATCGCGACGCGCCCACTTCGTTACATCAAGATACTCTACCATGCGGAGATTGTAACCTCAGTGCTGCAATAGTCGGGAGCGTGAATAGTGCCGGTCACGAAGGCTACATTTTCCATTTGGCATTTTTCATTTCTCATTTTTCATCGCCTGAGAAACGTATAGGCGAAAACCGCGAGTTCTTAACCGGCCGCGAGTTCTTTAACCGGCCGCGAGTTCTTAACGGATTGAGGGCTCACCTCTGTCGTTCCGGCAATGAAAAATGAGAAATGGAAAATGGAAAATGGAAAATGGAAAATGATCCCTTCCCGTTGCGACCACCTGACGGGTGATGTACCATCCAAAGTCCTAACGTTCACGTTTGCTAGAGGCTTGCCGATGAGAATTGCACTCGCCAGTGACCACGCCGGGTTTGCTGAAAAAGAGAAGTTGAAGCCACTATTGAGCGATCTCGGAATCGAGTTTGAAGACCTTGGGACCACGTCCGAAGAGTCGGTGGATTATCCTGACTACGCGGCTCGGGTCGCCCAAGCCGTCGCCGATGGGCGCGTCCATCAGGGATTGCTTGTTTGCGGATCTGGAACTGGAATGGCGATGACCGCGAACAAAGTCCCGGGTGTGCGCGCTGCGGTAGCCTGGTCGGACGAGACCGCGCGTCTGGCGCGTCAGCATAACGATGCGAATGTGTTGGCTATCGGTGCACGGACAACCCCGCCGGATGACATTCCCAATATCGTCCGCGCCTGGTTTGCCACCGACTTCGAAGGCGGACGCCATGCTGAGCGCGTCCAGAAGATAAGCAACATAGAATTAGGTAAAAGGTAACCGAATGACCGATCTCAAGAACGCTTCGCTCTCCGATGTTGATCCTCTGATCTCAGAGGCCATCGACAACGAGGTAGCCCGACAAGCGAACGGCCTCGAACTGATTGCTTCGGAAAATTTCGTGAGCGAAGCGGTGCTCGAAGCAATGGGCTCAGTTTTCACGAACAAATACGCTGAGGGTTATCCGAAGAAACGCTATTACGGTGGCTGCGAATGGAGCGACGTCGTAGAGCAAGCAGCGATTGATCGCGCGAAAGAACTCTTCGGCGCTGATCACGCTAATGTGCAACCTCACAGTGGCGCTCAGGCAAACATGGCTGTGTATCTGGCGGCGATCCAATATGGGGATCAGATCCTGGGCATGAACATTTCGCACGGCGGCCACTTGACCCACGGCCATCCGATGAACTTCTCCGGCATCAGCTACAAAGTTGCGGACTACGGTGTCTCTCGCGAGACCGAACAGATCGATTACGACGAGTTGCAGCGCATCGCTGAAGAACACAAACCGAAACTCATCATCTGCGGCGCCTCAGCCTACCCGCGAATAATCGACTTCAAACGCATTGGGGAAATCGCCAGCGGAATCGGTGCGCGAGTGTTTGCTGATATCGCCCACATCGCAGGGCCCGTGGTCGCTGGCCTGCATCCTTCGCCAGTGCCGCACGCCGATTATGTGACCACTACAACACACAAGACTCTTCGCGGCCCGCGTGGCGGGTTGATCCTCTGCAAGGAAGAACATGCGAAGGAGATAGACCGGAAACTCTTCCCGGGTGTCCAGGGCGGCCCATTGATTCACATCATAGCTGCCAAGGCAGTCGCGTTTGGTGAGGCATTGCGCGATGACTTCAAAGAGTATCAACGTCAGGTTCTGGCGAATGCCAAGACCCTCGCCAGCGAGCTGCAAGAACAGGGACTTCGCTTAGTCTCAG
>JAMQPH010000739.1 GCA_023717605.1 Pyrinomonadaceae bacterium | reverse complement strand
CGACGCGTCGCGCGAAGATCCGTCGTGGCGCGTGCTGCCGTTTCAACGTGGTCTGAAGGCGTCATGGTCACGATTGCAAATGGACCGACGAGGCGCACGGTAGTGTTGAACGCGAGTGCACCGAAGTGATGAGTTGACGGTCATGCGCTTGCCGCTCGGCGCAAGATCTTGAGCCGAGAGGAATGGTCGGGCAAAAACGATGAGCTGCCAAGCGGCTTCACAGCGCATGTGCACAGCCGCTTTGCCAGTAAAGACCGCCCGTGAATAATTCTCTAGCTTTCTCTTTATCGGTTAGCCGAGCAATCCGTTGCGTTGCACTCCGTCTGGGGACGTTCGCAGGGCGGAACGGCCGCGCATAATTGCCTACCTCCGCGCTTCTGCGTCAGATTCGTAGCGATGATGACGCTTATCACTAAGATGGCAATGAAGCAAGATGAGCTTGCTCGGCTGTCCTTCGCCGACTTGCGCGATCGCCTGAAAGCGGGGGCGGATCAGCCGGGCCACGCTGACGATTTTGATCTTCACGAAGTGCTGCGTTATCTCATCGAACTGCCCGATGAGAAACATGTACCGGAAAGCGTCGATGCTTTGGTACAACTTGCAAGGAACTTCCACTTCGCGGGACAACCTTCGGAAGCCCTTCAGGCCGCTTCGAATGCGGCGCGACTCGCCGTCGCTCTAGAGCAGAAATCGCTCCTGTGCGCCGCACGAGGGATACAGGGGGTAAAACTAGGTGACCTTGGCTACTTTGCCGAAGCTACGGTGGCACAAGTCGAATGCTGGTCGCTCGCTCGCGCGTTGGAGGATAGAGCCAGGGAAATCCAAGCTATCACAAACTTTGGGATTTTGGTTGGGGCAATGGGGCAGTATGAGGTCGCAATGCAATACTTTGAGCGATCGTGGGAGCTGGCAGAAGAACACGGCTATGCCGATTGTGAATTACTAGCACGTAGCAACTTTGCGGTTTGCGCCCTGGAACTTCGTCAGCCCGCTTCTGGGCTACGCGCGCTTTCGCAGCTTAAGACAGTCGCGCCTCAAACGAGACAAGATGTTGCCGATTCCGCTGTCGCCCATAACAATCTTGCGCATCTTCACATCCTGGCGGGTGATTTGAACGCCGCACGAGTCCACGCACAGGAAAGTGCTCGTTTGGCAAAGACAGTCCAATTCGAAAAATTGACACCATCGACTGAGGCAGTGCTTGGACTCATCGACGTTTGGTCTGGCGAGGTGGAGACGGGATTGTCCGCTTTGGAAGGCGCGCTGAGCATGGCTAAGCGTGTTGAGAATACGGAGGTGCTTGGTTTTCTCGGAATGTGCATCGACGCGTATGAGGCCGCGGGCCATCCGGACAAAGCATTGGAGTACTTAAACGAACTCGTCGCCTCGAAAAAGAAATCGATTGACGCCGAAGTCATGCCGCTGCAATACGATGGGTTTCCCTGCTCCTTGCAGCTTCACACGGGCTTCTCGCATTTCGATGACGGCCTGCTTGCTAAGGCGCACTTATTGCAAGCGGGCGTGCAGGACCGCATCCAACGCTTGGTTGAGATGGCAGTCAACGCGGAGATTGCCGGCGGGCATGATCTCTACCGAACATTTCGCGTAGCAAAGCTCGCCCGCTATCTTGGCGCGACGATAGGCTGGGACGAACAACACATCCATCCGCTGGTGTTGGGAGCGCAGCTTTGTAACATTGGAATGATGGCGGTCCCAACTCGCATACTGCAAAAGTCGGGCGGCTTGTCAGGTGGCGAACACGAAGTTCTGCGCGATCACACACGGTATGGAAGTGAGTTGTTGCGTAAATCGAAACTGCGAATTCTCGACGTTGCAACCTTGATAGCTGAGGAACACCATGAGCGATTCGACGGTAGCGGTTACCCTCGCGGCTTAAGCGGTGACGCAATTGCTGAGGAGGCGCGCATTGTCTCTATCTGCGATACGTTTGACGCGATGACGCACCGGCGTCCTTGGCGCGCGACGCCACTGTCGAATCAAGAGGCCCTGGACCAACTCAAGCAAGGCGCAGGGAGTCAGTTCGATCCGATTCTCGTGAACGCATTCGTCGATTTAGTTCGAGGCGAGTTCCGGAAGCACGATGACCTCGAGGCGTTCCTGGCCGAGGGCGCCGATGAATTCGAGTACGTACGCGCCCGCGCCCGGATGGATGC
>JAMQPH010000717.1 GCA_023717605.1 Pyrinomonadaceae bacterium | reverse complement strand
TAATTGACACTTTTGCTCATCGCTTCCTGGGAAATTGGGAAAATCGGGATAAATCATTTGTGTACTATGATTGGATGAGTCGCGATTTCTTTGACTTTTTGGGAAAAGAGGATGACACCAAATCGTTCTGGTATGCGGTTGGGAGTAATCAATTGATTTACGGAAAAGGAAATTTCTCTTACAAAGCCAAGCAGTGTTATCCTGGAAGAGTTGTCTGAATCGGAGGAGCGATTGTTGTTCCTGACCGCTCAGCGGCAGGATATCGTTGACGGCATCTCGTCCACCGAGGAAGCGCTGCGGGAAAT
The DNA here is from genome assembly GCA_023717605.1 of Pyrinomonadaceae bacterium. Taxonomy (GTDB): domain Bacteria; phylum Acidobacteriota; class Blastocatellia; order Pyrinomonadales; family Pyrinomonadaceae; genus PSRF01. The sequence continues at coordinate 5,861 of JAMQPH010000717.1, read as the reverse complement.
CAAGAAGCGTTCGCGCGAGCGATTCCGTCACGCCTTCGAACAGATTAACAAGAACTTTGGCGAGTTATTCAAAGAGCTCTTTGGTGGCGGGCGCGGCGAGATGAGCCTGATAGAGGCCGATGACGTACTGGAATCCGGCATAGATGTCATCGCGCAGCCGCCGGGTAAACGTTTGCAGAATGTGCTGCTGCTCTCGGGCGGCGAAAAGGCCATGGCGGCGTTGGCTTTGGTTTTGGGCATCTTCCACTATCGACCATCTCCTTTCTGCTTGCTGGACGAAGTCGATGCTCCGTTAGACGAAGCAAACGTGGGGCGGTTTACTGACAAGGTCGCGGAGATGTCTGCGAACACGCAGTTCATTGTCATTACCCATAACAAGAGGACGATGGAAATGGCCCGCGCGCTCTATGGCGTGACTATGGAAGAGGTCGGCGTGTCGAAGCTCGTCTCTGTAAGGTTTGAGTAAGCTCGTCTCGTATCTGTAAGGTTGGAGTAAGTTTGTCCCGCGGCTCTGCCGCACCCCTTGTCCCGCGGCTCTGCCGCACCCCTTGCGGAAAGGCTTTGCCTTTCCGGCAACTAGGTAAGATTCGAGGCTACGCCTCCGCATCAGAGGCTTAGCCTCAAAAAATTTTAGGGATGATGCGCTCGGAAAGCCGTAGGCATTCCGCAACGGGTGCGGCTGAACCACTACCGCCTTTACCTTCCCGCATTCCCTTACTCCCGCACTTTCGTTAGAATGCCACCTCGCAGACGTACTTGATGGCTAAGCGAACTTTCCAAACTCTGCAGCTGCTCCCCGCCGCGCTTGTGATTCTGAGCGCGGCGATTTTCACTTGCGTCGAAGCGCAGCCGCTGAAGCTGACGGCATCAGTAGTCAGTAGTCCTGTGGATTTCGGTCAACAGTCCTCCGAAGCTACGAACAAGAAACAAAATAACCGTCCCGGGCAATTACCTCATCCCCCCGAGATCTCAGAGGATTCGAAGCCGGTCGCAGCAGCAGCGACGTATTCCTATGAATTCTCACAGCCGGAATTTTACGTACGTCATATCGTCATCGAACACGACGCCGACGGCCGTGGGAAAATTACTTTCAAGCGGCTGAATGAAGAAACCTCAGTGGAAGAACCGATTGAACTGTCACCCGCCGTCCTGGCTCGATTGACGGAATTATGGAAGGCGTTGAGATTTCTGGAATCGCAGGAAGACTATCAAGCCGAGAAACAGTTTCCTCACCTGGGCACCATGCGAATAGGGATGACCCAGGGTGCCCGCAAGCGGACGGCCGAGTTTAATTGGAGCAACAACGCTAGCGCAACGGCGCTGGTGACTGAGTATCGACGCGTCGCGGATCAGGCGATTTTCGTGTTCGACATCTCTGTGGCGCGCGAGAACCAGCCGCTCAATGCTCCCAAGCTGATGGAGTATATGGAGACGGCAATGAAAAGAAACTGGCTTTCCGACCCTCAGCAACTGATCCCTTTACTAAAGGAGATCAGCACTGATGACCACGTGCCGCTGATCGCCCGCAACCATGCACTGCGTTTGTTGAAGAAGCTCGAGAAGTAACGTAGCAGACAATCCGCGTGGGTTTACCCACCCTGAGCGATGTTAGCCGCACTCCTGGCTGAGGGGTTTAGCGAAGGTGTGAGTAGGCGCGATAGTTCTGTAGCGACTGATCAATGCCTATCAAATTGTTTCTAACTACGGCCGACCAAATCTCCCGCGATACTCTGAAAACGTGATGAATGCTTTGACCATCTCCGCCGCGATGTAGTCCCCGTTAAACTGGTTCAGCTTGGCCAGCCAGAAATTGAATCCGCTTACATCGGGACCGCGTCGCAAAATAACCGACATACTCCATGAAGATGAAGGTTGATCTAAAGAGCCTGTTTTTAAGGCGTTCGTCTTCCACGACTTTGCGAAACACGCTGGACGCGTTTCCGTTCCCGCATTTAGTCCTGCCACCAGCGTCGGCCTTAGAATGAATGCTGCGCCAATTTGCAGAACTCCAGCACTCGGTTTTCCGCCCAGAAACGATCGGGATCGCCTGGGGACGGCTTAGCAGCGACGAAAGCCACGTGGCCACCACGCTCGGGTCCCTGCAGAAGAATGTATGGATTGGCGGCGACTGAAGGATCGCGCAGCGGCGCGAAGGGAATAAATGGATCATCCTGCGCGTGAATGACTAAGGCGGGCACTCTGATCTTGTCCATTACTCGAAGTGCGCTAGCCTTGTCGTAGTAGTCAGCCGCGTTGGCAAAACCGTGGGCCACCGAAGTGAAGCGGTCGTCAAACTCCCTGATGGTGCGGATCCGATGAAGTTCACTGATATCGTAAACCTCTGGATAGAGTTTCGCTTTTAGCCTGATGCGATTCTTCAGCCGCCGCACGAAGTCTCGGTGATAAATCCAATTGGAACGTTGGCAAATCAAGGTGCCGCTGGCATCGAGATCGACTGAAGGCGAGATGGCGGAGACGGCAATGATTTCTTTGGGTGGGTGCTCGCCGTATTCTCCCGCGAGTTTGAGCACCATGTTTCCTCCCAGCGAGAATCCGATGAGGAATAGCCGGCTCAAGCCATCGCGTTCGATCAATTCCTTAACTACGACGCGGAGGTCCTCGCTGAGTCCCCCGTGGTAAAGCGTTGGAGTTAGGTGTTCCGTGCCGCCGCAGTTACGAAGGTTCATTCGCACGACGTTGAAACCGGCACGAAAAGCTTTCTGGGCACCAGCGAGCATGTAAACCGCATCGCTTGAACCCTCAATACCGTGCCAGAGCACAACGGTCGGATGTTCGGTACGATTAACCTGCCAGCGACAGTAAGCCAGGACCTGTGTCTTCGGGGCGATCTCAAATAGACGTTTCTCATCGCCGGGAGGCCGGAGTCGAAAGCGGCGCGGCCAGGCAAAACTGGCCAACGTCTGGGCGTGACCGCCGCGAAAAACCTGATGCGGCTCGAAAGGTTTGCGCGCGAAAACCTGAGCAACCTCTGAGAGAAAACCTCGGATCTCATCGGCACTAAAATGTGAATCCGGTACCAAAACTTCCTGAGTCGAACTCGAAACAAACATCAGCGGTTCCACCAGACCGAAATGCATCCGGCCTTCATAGGGTAAACTTGTCTCTCAAGTTAAGGGTTGGTCGGAGTTGAAGAGTTTAACCCACGACTGCGAAACATGGGAAACGCATTCCAGTAGTGATTTCCGGCTAGTTGTCGCAGTCTAGACCACAACCTAAAGGTTGAACTCTGAACTTCCGGACTCAAACTGAATAAGTGTCGAATTTTGCGCAACGCGGATCTATCAAGGGCTGATGAAAGCGAACACATGGCGGGCGCGCACTAAGCACGATCTCATAATTGAAGTTTGGGAAGCGCTCGATTGCGAGACGGTTGGCGCTCGCGAACTTAAGCAAATACAGAAGGTCGTCACGCAAAAATTCGGCGCCGGGAGTGCGGATAGCCCGGCGTCAATTGCGCGGACGCTTGCCGATGAAGGCGCGGTCCTACGTCATCCTGAAGTGTTGATGCTGGACACCGAATGGCGCGAGCGGGAATTGTCGGTGCTGATTCCGCCGGATGAATTGAGTTTCTCAAGTTTGGCAGAGGCGTCAGCTTCGATTAAGAAGCTCGATACCTTACGTCGAAAGTTTGAGCAGAATCAAGAGCCACAGAAATTGGGTCGCCTGCGCGAGATGACTCTGCAGTTCAAACAAGATGCGTCGGGGATGGCGCGCAGCAAGACTGTCGAGAGGCAGAAGCGACTGGAAGCCAAAGAGATTGCCCAGTGGCTAACTGTCTGGCTTCAATCACCGGACATCTTTGAAGATTGGCTTAGTCTACGCCAACGCTCAACTGAGTTCATTCAGCTCACATCCTGAACCAATTGACCGCCATTTTGCGTTGAGAGTAGAATGCGAATGCATAGGGTTCACTGAGCCGAATTTACTGTGCCGCTCCCTCTGATAATGAGTGGCACGTCGTTTCTTTTGCCTCGCACCTTAGACAGGTCAACAGCAAGTGGATAGCGGGTTATCCCGAGCTCTCAACGGCGTTTGAATAGTTGTACCCCTCAACATCGCGCAAGGAGCGGTCCCATGAAGTTTAATGGAAAAGGTCTGGTCCTTTTTGCCGGGAGATGGCTACCGAGTCTGGTGGGTCTACTAGGCCTGCTCGGTTTCACGCCGGGAGTCGTTTCCGCTCAAACTCTGGAAGTTATCAACGAGCACTACCTAATCGAAGCCAAGTACGACAAGGGGCAGGCATACGCAGGAAACAACCTTGGTCTCAAGATCACCTTGAAGACCCCGGCGAACCAGGTCGTGCCCAACGATAAGGTTCTTAAGCTTGCCAGATATGTAGCGCCCTATGAGTCGAACATCGAGATCGAGCTCGTGGGGGATCCAGAAAGAAACACTCGGGACGGCTACGACCAGGTAATAAATAACTTTCAAGTAAAAATTCCCCAGGGTACGGAGCCAAGAGCCTATAAAATCAAACTCAAATTCCAATATGAAGCGAACGATACAACCGTCGATAGAGAGCTTGACCTGGTTGTCGGCGAGCGCATGAACAGTAAGCTGGTTATTACTGCCGGCGATAGTGAGCCATTTATTGCGGGCTCTCTCGTGCCTTACACCCTTAACCTCCAAAACGACTACCGGGACTACACAATCAACATTCACGAAATAAGGATCACCTCAGTGCCTGCCGGCTTAATCAAGAGCGTATCGCTGGGACCGATCGGTGACGTCAAACCGGAAATCGACGCCAGGACAAATACAATCTCATTCAGACCGTTCCTTAGTATCCGACAGGTTGATAAAGAGATTCTCCCGCTAGAGTTGGAAATCGGATCGATGTCCACGACCAACTGGATCAAAGGTTTTGGGGAGAGTTCCAAGCTGGTTTTTGACTTTGAATATGACGACAGCAATGAGAGAACAATTACCCTGCCGCCGCAGGAGGCTGCCGTGAAAATCCGACCCAGCGACGGCACCCTGCTGGGGGCAATGTTCGTTGGCGTGATTATCGGTACTGGTCTGAAGTTCTATCTAGAGTATCTGCGTGAGAAGGGAGTCATCAACAGGAAGGGCGTGGCAGTTTTTGTGGCCGTCACCATATTGGTTGGCCTGGTGATAACAGTGATTGCCTGGGCCGGCCAGATTCAGATCATTGCCTTCAAAGACATCCACCTCTCTTACGATCGGCCGGTGGTGATTTTCATCATTGGACTGATCGGCGCTCTGGGCGGCGTCCATTACCTGAATAGCTGGGCCAAGAAGTATCTGCCTCACGAAAGCCCACCTCCGAAGGAGACTTGAACATGGGTAGGCGAAGTTCAGCCCGGATGGCCCGTCTAGCGTGGAGTACGGCGTTGCTGTTTACCACCGCTTTAGTTATGTCGGGGGCGGTAATAGGACAAACCAGAGCGATCAACCGTCGCGGTGATCCCAAAGCAACATTGGCAGTGGCAGACCTGTACTACAAGAACAACGACATCAGCGACAAGGCCGCCGTTCAATACCGAAAAGTGAGGGACCAGTTCCCATCCTCAAAAGAGGCCGAAAGAGCACAGTACTTTCTCGGCAGCTACTACCACCGCAAGTTTTACATCCAGAAAGAAAAGAAACTGAAAGAGGATTATGGGATACTGGTTGAAGCCCAGCGGCAGTATGAGGAGTATGCAAGCAAGTACGCCTGGAGAAGTAAGTCGCCGGACTGGCTGGCGGACACCTATTTCAATCTGGCGCTGGTCTTCCTGCAAAGAGGCGACAATAAGAAAGCCGAGGAGTTTTTAGGCAAGATGTATGGCGCCGCGCCGTATGATCGGACTACTTATGTTTACCAGGTGATCTGGTCG
>JAMQPH010000693.1 GCA_023717605.1 Pyrinomonadaceae bacterium | reverse complement strand
CCTTCGGCCTTTAGCCACTGGTAAAGCAACATAAGCTGCGTTGACTTGCCACTGCCATCAGTCCCTTCGACCACGAATAGCTTGCCAGGGAAGCGGTGTCGACCATATGGGATCATTGTGGGCATTCTAATACAACCATGTTACGCGAATGTGTGCGGGCTACGAGGTGAATAGCACTCATGAAAACACTGTTCCTGCTAAGACACGCGAAGTCGAGTTGGAAAGACCAAGCCCTTGCGGACTTCGAAAGGCCACTCAACGACCGCGGACGAAAGGCGGCAGAGCTGATCGGGAGTTTCATAGCGAAACAGAATGTTACCATAGACCTGGTAATCAGTTCGCCAGCTGTGCGGGCGAGGCAAACCATCGAGTTGGTCCTGAAAACTGCCCGGCGTTCGCCTGACCTGCGTTTTGACCAGCGCGTTTACGAAGCAACCCCCACACGTTTGCTCGAAATCACATCTCAAATTGAGGACGACCGGAAATCTGTAATGCTCGTTGGCCACAATCCGGGAATGGAGGAACTGCTGACTCTGTTAGTTGGTATCGAGCAGCATATGCCTACGGCCTCGCTGGCGAAGGTAGTACTAAGCAGCAAAAAATGGGACAAGATCCTGACAGAGAAGGGCGTCCTGGAGTCGTTTGTAAGAGCAAGAGAACTAAAGCCTGCGGAAGTTGCTCGCCGATAATTGGGAGGCTGGATGGAGTCGCGCAGAATTGTCGTCGGTGACATTCATGGCTGTTACGATGAATTAATGGACTTATTGGATCAGTTAGGCTTCGGCGCGAGTGACCGGATAGTGGCGGTCGGCGATCTCATCACGAAAGGACCGAAGAACCGCGAAGTGCTGGAGCTCTTTATGAAAGACTCGCGATTCGCAACCGTGATCGGCAATCACGATCTGGCGTTGCGCCGCCTCTGGAATGGAGAAGAAGTGGAGCTGAAGTCCGCGCAGAAGGCAGCCAACAAGGAGCTAGAGGCGGACAAGGATCGCTTCTTACCATTTCTCAACTCCCTGCCATTCACGATCGATTTGGAAAGTCACTTGGTAGTTCATGCCGGCTTGCGACCGGACGTCGAACTGCACTCCCAAACCACTGAAGATTTAACTCAAATACGAACGTTGGGGGAAGATCGCGAGAGCAGAGATGGGACGCCCTGGTACGACGTTTATGACGGCGAAAAGTTTGTGTTGTTCGGCCATTGGCCTGCTCCGGAACCGCGGCGCGGGAAGATGGCGCTCGGTCTGGATACCGGCTGTGTGTATGGCTATCAGCTAACGGCCTATACCCTCGAGACAGGCGAGTTGAAGTCGGTCCCAGCTCGCCAAGCATACGCCTCCGCCTGAGTCCAGTTTCCTCAAGTTAGAAACGAAGCAGCGCACCGATGTTTCCCGCCTGCTGTAGTCTTTCCGCAGCCGCTCGCTTTGAAGCCGGTAGTTTAGAGTTCAAGCTTTAGCTTGTCCGCACCAAGAAGACAACCTAAAGGTTGAACTCTAAACTACCGGCCTCCTCAAATCCGCAATTTCAACGCTGTGTCGGCGGAACCTGTGGTGTGAATTCGCCCAGCGTAGCGCGCACCTGTTGTTCACGACCGTCACGCTGGATCGTCAATGTCACTTCAGAGCCTGGCGCAGTGCCTGCTACAAGGTTGCGGAAAATGTTCGGTTCGTTTACTTCAGTTCCATTGAAGGCAGTAACTATATCCCCTTGACGAATGCCTGCTCTCTCCGCCCCGGAGCCGGGTTGCACCTGTACCACTACAAGTCCGCGCTGATCCCTCAGCTTGAGTTTCTCGGCTACTTCGGAAGTAACCTTTCCCACGGTTATGCCGAGCTGGCCTCGACGAACCTTGCCCGTCTTCACCAGAGTATCCATCACCGTGCGAGCCATGTTTGAAGGAATGGCAAAGCCGATTCCAATACTACCTCCCGATGGTGAAAGGATTTGCGAATTGATTCCTACTAGTTCGCTGTTCGTACTCACCAGCGCGCCGCCCGAGTTGCCTTGATTGATTGGCGCATCTGTTTGCAAGAAGTCTTCAAAGGCGCCGCTGCTCAGTCCGGTTTGCCGGCCCTTGGCGCTGATAATCCCCATGGTCACCGTCTGACCAATTCCCAGCGGATTGCCGATGGCGAGGACCACGTCGCCTACGCGCACGCGATCCGAGTCGCCCAGGGTCAGCACCGGCAAATTTGAGGCTTCGACCTTCAGCAAAGCGAGATCGCTGGGTGGATCAGTACCGACCACCCGAGCGTCAAGAGTGCGGTTATCGTTCATGTCGACCTTGATTTGTTCTGCGCCATCAATCACGTGATGATTGGTAAGAATGTACCCATCCGGGCTGACGATTACTCCGGAGCCAAGTCCCTCTCGCCTTCGCGGAGGCTCCTGTGGAGCACGCCCACGGTCACCGAAGAAATCTCGGAACCACGGATCGTCCATGAACGGATACTGTTCCGGCGCGCGCGCGCGCATTTGTGAGTGAACGGTTATGACTGCCGGTGAAACTCGGGTGACTACATCGGCATAAGATATTCCTGGGGCCGCCGTGCCGGCCGGAGGATTGTTGATGGGAGGGTTGGCAGTTGCGGGCTCGGAGCTTGTTGCTAAGCGCGCAGCTGGTGGATCCTGCCGGTTGCAGGCCGCACCCCAAAATAAGACCAACCCCATAAACGCTGACAAGATGCCAGGTCGCGTCAGCACGGCGTGTCCGTTTCCGATCACAAATCTTTTACCCATCACGTGCCCCCTCCTCACTCTTCACTAATGCATTGTAGGCAATCAAACAGTCCGCGGGGTCATCCCATGAAGAGAACGTTCCAGGCCCCGCAGCTTGAATCCGAGAACGACCATCAACAAGCCGAAGACTATCGCGTACGCTCCAATAATCCAGGCCACGGCCAATGCTCCCACGGCAGGATTGATGAGTAGAGCCAATCCAAAAAGAATGGAAGCGACGCCACTCAGCGCGAGAATCCATTCGCCGGTAATCTCCTTGCGCATTTGAATCGCAGCGGCAATCTCGAATGCGCCAGTCACGATCGCCCAGGATGCGATGAGTACGATCAGGAAAAACCCGGTAATTGCCGGCACAACGAAAGCCAGCACGCCGGCGAAGACACTGAGAATGCCTTCAATCAGCAACAGCCACCAGCGTTTGTTCTCTTTGGCCCTGATACCGGCGACAATTGCAAAGGCGCCATCGACAAGTGCGTACGCGCCGAAGAGAAAGACGAGTGCCGTCAAGGTGATCCCTGGCCAAATGAAGGCCAGTATTCCGAACAGAATGGCTGCGATGCCGCGCAAGGCCAGCGCCCACCAGCTACTTGTGAACAGAATCATTTTGTTTGCCTCCTTTTGATTAACGCTACAAAAACCCTAGCCCCCTGTACCCACGGCCTCCGCGCGTTCGGTTCGTTGGGTCGAGAACGTGAACTTTGATCTCTATTGCTTTCGTTTACTTGTGCGCTCATATAAACCCCCTGAATTCGTTGTAGGGGCGTCCCTCCGTGGGCGCCCTGGAG
>JAMQPH010000679.1 GCA_023717605.1 Pyrinomonadaceae bacterium | reverse complement strand
CCGGCACTTCTACCTCCCATCCCCTCTCCACAAGTCAGCCCGGCTTTTCTGCGAGTCATAATCCGTCTTTGGTCAGCAGTCCCAGCGGGGCCGTCCTCAGCTCTGGAAATTTCAACGTCGCATCACCGCATAAACGGCCCGACAGACCCTATGGCTATGCTTCAAAATATTCTGACCGTCGCTGGACTGCACATCAAGCTGGTAGTTACCAACCGCAGCGTCTTCATTTTTTCCCTGATCATGCCGCTGCTCTTTACGGCGCTGATGGGCAAGGCGAAGATCGCTGGTACCTCCGACCCTGCGGGTCAAAAGTCGATCTGGGTAGTTGACGAAGATGGCCGCGAGCTAAGCGTTCGTCTAATTGCCACCCTGAAGAAGGATGAACACTGGCAGATTCAGATCGCCAGTCTTCCTGCATTGCAGGACTCTGTCAGCCGCGGTGAGGCAGCTGCCGGTTTGATCATACCTGCGGGCTTCACCGCAGCGTGTCTGCGCGGGGAGAAGTCTGCGCTCGAAGTTGTAGCACCTCAACCAGCAACAAGCGGCTCACAATTGGCAGTACACTTCCTCGAACGCACGGCGACACGATTTGCAGGGTTGGTCAACGATGCAAGGATGGCAGCTCAAGCCGCCGTGCCACAGGGCAAACTAAATGGCGGCGGGCACAATCAGACGTCGCGAAACGAAACTGGCGTGCAGCATCTGCTCGATTCACTGGAAAAGAGCGAGGGTTTGCGAGAAGCGCAGGCCGGTCAGGGCATGACCCGAGCGCCAGAGGATCCGGCCAGACTGCCCGGCTCGAGTGGAGTCAATCAAAGCTCCCCGGGAATGCTGGTGATGTTTTCACTTCTGTTCATGGTGAGTGGCACGAACATCCTGATTATGGAGAGGCGCCGCGGCACGCTCCGTCGTCTGTTGGTGATGCCGGTGAGCAAGTTCAGCATCCTCATGGGTAAACTCCTGGGCATCTATTTTACTGGAGTGGTGCAGATGACCTTGCTCATCACGGCGGGCGCGATTTTCTTTAATGTTAATTGGGGACGCTCGCCGATCGCGCTGGCTCTAATGGTCCTCAGCTTTGCCTTTGTCGCCACTAGCTTGGGGATTCTGCTAGCGACTGTTGCCCGCACAGTCGCTCAAGCAGACGCCCTGGCGAGTCTGGTTGTAATGACTATCTCGGCGCTCGGCGGCGCCTGGTGGCCGCTCGATGGTGTCCCGCCCTGGCTGCGTCTACTCGGACATACGTTTCCCACGGCATGGGCCATGGATGGATTTCAGGACATTATTATTCGTGGCCAGTCGCTCAATGCAGTGTTGCCGGAGATCGCTGTGCTAATGGGTTTTACCCTTCTGTTTCTTACTTTTGGTCTATGGCGTTTTCGTTACGAATAGGACTGTCCAATCTCCAGTCCAGTCTCCGATTGCAAATAGTCCGGCAAGTGGCAAGCTAAGCCCGAACTCTCTCTCTACACGATTCTCACATTCATACACCCCGCGAGCCAACACTCTATGTACGAAAACCAGAGCACCTCAACACTTGACCAAGGGCAGTCGACGTTTGTTCATTGCGTCGAAGACTACTCGAAACCGACAACTCTGCTCGACCTCTTACGTCAACGCGCTTTTCAGCAACCACATAAACGGGCGTACACGTTTCTTGCTGATGGAGAAACAGAGGAAACGCAGCTCACTTATGGCGAACTGGATCGCGCCGCACGAGCCATAGCCGTGAGTGTGCAGGCCTTCGCGAAGACCGGCGATCGCGTGTTACTGCTCTATCCCTCGGGTCTGGATTTCGTAACGGCGTTCATGGGTTGCCAATACGGTGGTTTCATTGCCGTTCCAGCCCCAGCACCGCGACCGAACAAACCTGTGACCAGGCTGGAGGCCATTCTCAAGGACGCCCTGCCGTCAGTCGTACTAACGACCTCGGCAATTCTTGCGGCAGTGGAAAAGCTAAGCGCACAGACGCCAGAGCTAAAAACCATCCGCTGGATCGCCACTGACACCCTTGATCGCGACCTCGCCGAGAGATGGCAGGAGCCGGAAGTAACCAGCGACCTCCTGGCCTTTCTGCAGTACACCTCGGGGTCGACCGCGGTGCCCCGGGGAGTGATGGTGACTCACGCCAATATCCTCCAGAACTCAGCAGAGTTGGATCGGGCTTGGGTGCACACACCCGACAGCGCAATCATTTCGTGGCTGCCACACTTTCACGACATGGGACTGATCTACGGCGTGATCCACCCTCTCTATAAAGGCATACCTGCCTACCTGATGCCGCCGGTATATTTTCTGCAGCGGCCCTTCAGATGGCTGCAGGCGATTACGCGCTATCAGGGAACTCACAGTGCTGCGCCTAATTTCGCTTATGAATTGTGTGTGCGAAAAGTTAGCGAGGAACAAAAACAGAAGCTCGATCTAAGTAGTTGGCGGGTGGCGGTCAACGGCGCCGAACCAGTGCGCCACGACACGCTCGAGAGTTTCGCGGCCGCCTTCGCTCGCTGCGGGTTTAAGACGAGTACATTCTGCCCGGGTTACGGTCTAGCGGAGGCGACGTTGAAGGTCACCTCATCCAATCGCGACGAGCCTCCAGTGTACCAAAGCATTAGCGCGCGTGGATTAGGAATGAACCGGGTGATTGTTGCTACCGCCGCAGAGCACGATAGGCGCACCCTGGTTAGCAGTGGACACACTGTTCTCGATACGACGATTGCTATCGTCAATCCGCAGACGGAAGTAGAGTGTTCGCCTAATGAGGTAGGTGAGATTTGGGTTGCTGGTCCAAGCATTGCCCAGGGCTACTGGAACAGAACCGCAGAAAATCAGCGCATTTTCGGCGCCGCAATTAAGCATGGCGATCCCGGCCCGTTCCTGCGTACGGGGGACCTCGGGTTCATCAATGGTGGTGAACTATTCGTCACCGGACGTCTCAAAGATCTGATCATTATCGGCGGTCACAATCACTATCCGCACGATATCGAGGAGACGGTTGAGCTCAGCCATCCGGCACTGCGAGTTGGTTGCTGTGCTGCCTTTTCGGTCGAGCTTAAGGAGAGTGAGCATCTGGTCATCGTTGCCGAAATCGAACCTCATTACCGCGCCGGGCTGGGTCAAACCAGCGCCCAAGCGCCGAGCGAACGGCGACCACAGCTCAATCCCGGCGAAGTTGTCAAAGCCGTGCGTCGCGCTGTTGCTGAGGATCATGAGCTTCAGGTGCTCGATATTGTGTTGCTAAAAGCCGGCTCACTCCTCAAGACCTCGAGTGGCAAGACTCAGCGTCATGCGTGTCGCGAGGGTTATCTCAACAACTCCCTGGAGCTGTGGCCGTGAAACATGCATACGCTCCGGCGCAACAAAGCCTGGCCGAATCGCTGGAACAGCATCTCGGAGATCCTTTAAACACGGCGCACGTTTTCTCTTTCAAGCAAGCGGTTGAGCTGGATGAAGCGGAAACGTATCCGGAAGAGGCGTGCCGGTTACTGGAAGCCTGGGGACTACAAGACTACTACGTGCCCGTCGAATGCGGCGGCCGGCAAGCCTCTTTGGACCAGTTGGTCCAGTTGGTCAAAGTGGTCGCGCGCCGTGATTTCACGGTAGCCGTGACGCACGTGACCTCCTATCTCGGGGCGGTCACTACCTGGCTGGCCGGCACTACCGCCCAGCGGGACCGGTTGCGCGAGATCATCGGCAGTGGCGCCCGTGTGGCGCTGGCCCTCACAGAAAGGGGGCACGGCAGCGACATCTTGTCCACAGAAGTTGAAGCGGTAAAAGTCGAAGGCGGTTATCTTCTTTCTGGTGAAAAATGGCTGATCAATAACGCCACCCGGAGTGCTGCGATGACTGTCTTTGCCCGCACCAAGCCCCAGGGTGGACCACGCGGTTTCTCGCTGTTTCTGGTTGAAAAAGGTTTGCTTGACCCGGCCTCCTTCACCTGCTTGCCCAAGATCAAGACTCACGGGCTGCGCGGCGCCGAGATAGGGGGCATCGAGTTTCACGGGGCTTTTATTTCGGACCAGGCGCTTATCGGCGCCGAGGGAACCGGTCTCGAGCTAATGCTCAAAGGGTTTCAGCTCACGCGCATCATCGTGCCGGCGCTCTCTTTAGGAGCGGCGGATACGGCGCTGCGCACAACCATGAACTTCGCCCTTTCACGCCGGCTCTATGGCTCTTCGATCTTCTCCATACCGCACACCCGGAAGGTTTTGGTCGATGCCTTTATCGATCTATTGATTGGCGACTGTGTGGCTATGTCAGCAGCCAGAGCAGTGGCTGCGGCTCCGGAACAACTGAGCGTCTGGTCGGCCGTGGCCAAGTATTACGTGCCAACGCTGGTCGAAGAGGTGATGAAAAATCTGAGCGTGTTGTTGGGAGCGCGGCATTACTTGCGCGAAGGTCATGACTGGGGCATCTTCCAAAAAATGCTGCGTGATCAGGCCATCGCCAGCGTCTTTGATGGCAGCACGATTATCAACTTGAACAGTATCGCCCAGCAGCTCAAGCAATTAGCTGATCGGCGTCAAGGCGACAGGAACAACCCGGCTGGCGCCAGTGCTGAAACGCGTGCTCGCCTGGAAACGATCTTTTCGCTAGTGCAACCGCTGCCAGGCCTTGCTGCTGAGAGGCTCGAGCTAGCCAACCGCGGTAACGACGACATATTAAAGGGCTTGGAGATTGCCGCACAGAAGCTGGGTCAAATTACCGTTGCAGGACCAATCGATAGGGCGCTGCTCGAAAATATAAGATCCCTGGTTAACGAATTAATAAATGCCGTTGGGGACATGGACCAGAGGCTGGCCAAAATCGAAAACCGCGCCGGAAGCCCGTTTAACCAATCCCCCGAACTCTTCGACTTGGCCAAACTACACTGCCAGCTACATGCGGCGGCCGCGTGCGTGCTGATGTGGATTTACAACCGTGACAGTTTCTCAACTTTCATTTCCGAGGGTTCCTGGCTGGTCCTATGTTTAGACCGGATTCTGAGAGGCGTGGTCCCGCAGCACCAGCCGCTCAGCGATTCATATCGTGAAGATGCAACCGGCGAACTGCTACGTCTGTATCAGGACGGTCGACTTTTTTCCATCGTCCCCCTGCAATTAGCCTAGCCGTTCGCGAACCCCTTAACAACACCTAACCCAGAACCGGGAGCGGTAGCGACCCTTCGCGTCGACATCAAAAGCCTTGCCGTTTCCCGAAAAACGCTAAACCCGAAAACTCACCCGGTCGCTATCGCTCCCGGTTCTGACAGCACTTCGCAGAAGAGAGAAGCTTCAAATGCACGCTACGCAGACACTCGCAGTAGACAGAACCCTTACTCTGTCAAGCATTCAACAGTGGTTGATCGCCAACCTGTCCAAGTCGCTGGACCTTAGACCGTCTGACATCGATGTGGGCGAGCCTTTCGCCAGCTATGGTCTAAGCTCGGTGGCGGCCGTCAGTCTGACGGGCGATCTGGAAGATTGGCTCGGGATGCGGCTCTTACCAACTCTCGCCTGGGATTACCCATCGATCGAACTTCTGGCCCAGCACTTGGCGGAAGAATTACAGCAGCGGCCATCGCCGGCTGTCGCCGTCTAATGGCAAAGAAAATGAGAAAAATGGAGCCTATCGCGATTATCGGTATCGGGTGTCGTTTCCCCAGGGCTGAGAATCCGGAAGCGTTCTGGCATTTACTGCGCGACGGTGTCGATGCGATCAGCGAAGTCCCGCCGAGTCGCTGGAGGCTCGCTGATTACTACGATGTGGACCCGCAAGCTCCAGGTAAGACAAACGCCCGTTGGGGTGGATTCCTGGCCGACGTGGACCACTTCGACCCGCACTTTTTTGGCATCTCGCCGCGCGAAGCGGTGCGTATGGATCCGCAACAGAGACTCATGCTGGAAGTAGTCTGGGAGGCGCTGGAAGATGCGGGCCAGACCGCGCAGCAATTGTCTGGGTCGCGTACGGGCGTCTTTGTCGGCGTGATGAATGACGATCATGCCCAGCGTCACATGCCTTATCCCGAACTGGTGGATCCCTATCTAGGCGCCGGCAGTTCAGCGGCGATCATAGCCAACCGCATCTCCTATCTTCTCGATCTGCAGGGCCCGAGTCTGGTTGTCGATACGCTCTGCTCTTCGTCGTTGGTAGCCGTTCATCTCGCTTGTCAGAGCCTTTGGCAACAGGAATCTGCGCCGATTGCTATCGCGGGCGGCGTAAACGTGATGCTGGAACCGACAATGAGCATCTTTTACGCCAAGGCGAATTTGAACGCACCCGATGGACGCTGCAAGAGCTTTGATTCGCGCGCCGACGGCATCGTCCGCGGCGAAGGCGCTGGTGTCGTGGTACTGAAACGGCTGTCAGATGCGGTGGCTGACCAGGATCGCATCTACTGTGTGATTCGCGGCAGTGCCGTCAATCAGGACGGTCGCAGCAATGGGTTGACGGCGCCGAATCGTTGGGCGCAGATCGCGGTTCTTCGTCAGGCATACCGCCGGGCCGGCGTTTCGCCCGCTACAGTTCAGTACGTTGAGGCCCACGGGACCGGCACGCCTCTCGGCGATCCGATCGAAGCAAAAGCATTGGGTACTGTCCTGTCGACCGAACGGGAGCCGGGCAGACTGTGCGCCATCGGTTCCGTAAAAACGAACTTTGGTCACCTGGAGTCTGCAGCCGGCATTGCCAGCTTGATCAAAACCGCGCTGGCGATTAAACATCGCGAGATTCCCCCAAGTCTGCATTACCAGAAGGCCAATCCTTACATCGCGTTTGCAGAGCTGCCGCTTCGCGTTCAGGAAAAGTTGGCGCCCTGGCCCAACGATGGACAATTGGCGCTGGCCGGTGTCAGCTCATTCGGTCTGGGTGGCACCAACGCTCATGTCGTTGTAGAAGAGACGCCGCGATCTCCCGCAACCGCCGCCGCCGCCCGCACCGAAGCCACTGTGACTGAGAAAGATTTCCCCCGCTTGGTTACGGTTTCGGCACGCAGTCCCGAGGCTCTTACTGAACTCGCGCAGCGCTATCACCAATATCTAACAGATCAGGGCGCTTCGGTCTCATTGCCAGACCTTTGCCATACGTTAGCTGAGCGGCGCAGCCATCATGACTACCGGATCGCTTTTCCCGCTCGGTCCATAGGGCAAGTTGCGGAAGTGCTCGATTCGGTGTTGAAGTCTCAACCCCATCCGGCTGTGGTGAGCGGCCGTAAGCGTGCTGTTGCCGTGAAGCCCGTCTTCATCTACTCGGGCCAGGGAACGCAGTGGCCCGGCATGGGCCGCGGACTGATGCACCTTGAGCCCTTTCGTTCGACCATCGAACAGTGTGACCAACTACTGCGCGCCTACTCCGATTGGTCCCTGATCGATGAGTTGTTGGCTGATCAGGCCTCCCGCCCTTCACGTTTGGACCAGACAGAGATTGCCCAGCCTGCGCTTTTCGCTTTGCAACTCGCCCTCACTGCGCAATGGCGCGCCTGGGGTATCGAGCCGGCTGCGGTTATCGGCCACAGCATCGGCGAAGTGGCTGCGGCGCAGATTGCGGGACTGCTCAATTTGGAGGATGCGATCAGAATCGTTTTTCATCGCGGTCGTTTGATGCAGCAGGCTACCGGCAAGGGACGCATGGCTTCCGTGGAGATCGATGAAGCAGCGGCCCAACAACTGATCGTGAGATATGAGGGACGACTAAGCCTGGCTGCTTGCAACGCTCCCCAGACAAGCGTGATCAGCGGCGAAGGGCATGCGGTTACCGCATTGGTTGGCGAATTGGCCGCGCAGGGGATTTCCTGCCGGATGCTGCCGGTGAACTATGCGTTTCACAGCCGGCAAATGGAGGGTCTTGCGGAGGAGTTGGCGGCCGCGCTCGGTGAGATCAGCACCGGCTCGTTACAGCTGCCGATCTATTCGACGGTGAGTGGGCAACTTGCGGGCACGCCGGGAGACTATGAAGCCGCCTATTGGGGCCGGCAAATGTGTACGACCGTGCGCTTCAAAGAGGCGGTCGAGACAGCGTGCAATGCGGGCCATGCGGGTTATGTTGAGGTTGGCCCGCATCCGGTTTTGTGCGCAGCAGTGCGACAGATCGTGGGAGCAGAAGCAGTGGTGGTGAGCTCGTTGCGGCGCTCAATGAACGAGAGCGAGCAGTTGCTCAGTGGGTTGAGCCAACTCTACGTGAGCGGCTGCACGCCACAGTGGCCCAACGTTAATCCTGGAGGGCAAAGCGTCGCGCTGCCGGCATACGCCTGGCAACGACAACGCTACTTCTTTGAGGGGCACTTCAGTACAGACCGGAAGCAATCCAGACAGGACGCAATGCAACGAAGAATTCCGGGCCTGGGCGGCGAGCAAGCGACTCATCCGCTGCTGGGTAAATGCCTTAAGTCGGCCGTTCACGCTGAAACTTATTTCTGGGCGACAGACCTCAATACTGAGTTTTTCCCTTACCTGGGAGACCATCGTGTTCGCGGCAGCGTCATTTTTCCGGCGGCTGCCTATGTCGAGATGGCTCTGGCCGCGGCCAACGAACTCTTTGGCGTCGGAAAGCACATGATCGAGGAGATAGAGTTTGAAAAAGCGCTGTTGATTCCGGAGCGGTCCACCTTGCGACTGCAACTGGTAGCCACGCGCGACGAACTGCAGCAGATTTCCTTTCGCTTCCTAAGTCAGCTTCCAGATCACTGCGGTCCGCAGCAGGAAGCAACCCTACACGCCCGTGGGAAGATGCGAAATGGTTGTGCCGAGCCCGCGCGCGTAGACGACGAGGCGGCCCTCGAAGTCGTTCGCCGCAGATGTGCACAGACGGTGTCAGGCACAGAATTTTACGAAGCGCTTGCCCAGCGTGGCTTGCAGTATGGCCACAGTTTTCAGGGTGTTGAGCAGCTTTGGCGGGGTGAGCAGGAGGCAGTAGCGCGCCTCGAACCGACGGACACAGTCAAAGCGCAAGCAAGAGATTATCTGCTTCATCCAGCGCTGTTGGACGTTTGCTTTCAGATTCTCGCGAGCACCTTGCCAGGACAACTGAATGGCGCGAACTCCGATACCTCCGAGACCTATTTGCCGGTGGGGATCGACAGGATTCGCTTGCTTGATAACCCGCATTCTGGTCGTTGGGGTCACGCCCAACTTGGCAATCAGGCGGTGGTGGTCAACGGCGACCGGGGTAGCCAAGCCGGCAGCCCGCCCGGGGTGGTGGGTAACGGTAAGGCGACCGTCGCCGGCGACGTGTCTCTGTTCGATGAGGACGGCAATCTCGTCGCCGCAATCGAGGGGCTAAGGGCGCAAAAGGTACAAGGCGCTCTGCCGCGGGCGAATGAAGACGAGAGCGATTGGTTCTATGAATTGAGATGGGAACCGCAAGCCTCATTCGTAAGGCCTGAGGCAGAAGTCGGCTCAAACAGACCGGGCAAGTGGTTGATCTTTGCCGACGCTGATGGCGCGGGCGAAGCACTGAAGCTGGAGTTGGCGGTGCGAGGTGAGACCAGCATCTTGGTAACAGCCGCTGATTCTTTTCGCAGCAATGAGATGGGAAGCTATCAGATCAATCCCTTGGCCCCCGAACAAGTACAGCGAGTGCTGCATGATGCTTTTACCAGTCACGGTCTTGTCTGCCGCGGCGTTGTGCATCTTTGGGCCATGGACGCGGCTCGACCGGAAAAGACCACTCTTGACTCGCTCAAGCGAGCCCAGGAGCTGGGAGCTTTGAGTGTGCTGCATCTGGTCCAGGGTCTCGTCCGCGCGGCGTTTCGCGAAGCGCCACCACTCTGGCTCGTTACTCGCGGCGCGCAGTACACCGGCCCGCAAGATAAACAGTTGTCGATTGGGCAATCAGCCATCTGGGGGCTGGGAAGAACAATTCGCCACGAGCACGCGGAGCTGAGATGCCGCCTGGTGGACCTTGACGGAGCTCACGGTGACAGCCTGGATGAAGCACGGGCTCTGTGCGACCTGTTGCGGCACCCACAAGGTGAAACTCAATTTGCTCTCCGAGACGAGACCCTGTATGTCGGCCGCGTAGCAAATCTGGCGGCGCACACCCCCACCGAGGAAGAAAAACAATCGGCTGTCCCGATTCGTGCTGATGCCAGCTACCTGATTTCCGGGGGCGCCGGCGGCCTGGGGTTGTTAGTGGCGGCCTGGATGATTGAGAAGGGAGCACGTCACCTGGTGTTGTTGGGACGAAACGCGGCCTCGGCGGAAGCTCAGCAAAAGATCAACTTCATGGAGCGAGCCGGCGCGCGAGTAATGCTCCTGCGGGGCGACGTCACTCGCGACGAAGACGTGCGCATGGTATTGGCCAAGATGGCGCTAGACATGCCGCCGTTGCGCGGCGTGGTCCATGCCGCGGGTGCGTTGGACGATGGCATCTTGCTGCAGTTGGACCAGGAGCGGTTCAACCAAGTTGCCGCGCCCAAAATCGCCGGCGCCTGGAACTTGCATCAAGCTACACTTATTGCGCCTCTGGACTTCTTCATTCTTTTCTCGTCGCTCGCTTCGCTTGTTGGTTCACCCGGGCAAGGAAACTACGCAGCAGCCAATGCTTTCCTGGATGGTCTGGCATGGCATCGCCGTCTCAGCAACGTTCCCGCTTTAAGCATTAACTGGGGACCGTGGGCGGAAGTGGGGATGGCCGCCGGTCAGCCCGGCCAGAAGGAGCAGTTTGCCTTGTCCGGCCTGAAGCGCCTTGCCCCGGAGCAGGGAATCAAGGCGCTGGAGAGACTATTGGGTGTGGTTTCGACTCAGGTGGGCGTGATGCCCTTAAGCGCGGCAGGCAAACGGGCTTTGGCCGTTTTCACGGGCGCGAAGGCCGCACAGCCTGCTGACAATGAAGGGCGACCGACGTCAGCGGCCAGCTTCCGGCAGCGGCTCGATGAAGCCGAAGCTCGGGAACGAATGTCCCTCCTAGTAGACCACGTTCGGAGTGCCGTCGGTAGAGTCCTGGGCCACACGCAAGCAAACGACTTGGACCCACAGCGTGGTCTGTTCGAGATGGGAATGGATTCTTTGATGGCCGTCGAATTGAGTCGCAGCATTCAAGCCAGCCTGACGCAGTCCATTCCCCTGACCGTCGTCTTCGATCATCCCACTATTGAGAGTCTGGCGAGGCATCTGCTCACAGCAGTACTTCAGCTTGAAAGTTCAAGTCCCGAGCACATGGTTTTTTCGGACCCGGGTCTTCAAGCGGGTAGCGCTGGGGTGGTAGACAACGGCAGTGTTGGGCGGCGGCAGCAGATCGAGGAGCTGTCCGAGGATGAAGCCATGCAGTTGCTGGCTGAGAAACTATCATTCACCGAGGGTATGAGATGAGTAGCACCTCAGAACGGACTAACACTCTATCGCCTGTCAAACAGGCACTGCTGGCGCTCGAGGAAATGCAGGCGAAGGTCACGGCCGCCGAACGCTCGAAGAGCGAGCCGATTGCTATTGTCGGCATCGGCTGTCGTTTTCCGGGTTCTTCAGACAGTCCCGACCGCCTCTGGCA
This sequence comes from Pyrinomonadaceae bacterium, assembly GCA_023717605.1. Classification (GTDB taxonomy): domain Bacteria; phylum Acidobacteriota; class Blastocatellia; order Pyrinomonadales; family Pyrinomonadaceae; genus PSRF01. The sequence continues at coordinate 23,809 of JAMQPH010000679.1, read as the reverse complement.
AACGCTGCGTAATGGAGTGGACACAATAAGCGAAGTGCCCGCCGGTCGTTGGGACATGGATGCCTATTTCAACGCCGACCCCGACGCGCCAGGCAAAATGTATACGCGCTGGGGCGCCTTTCTCGATAACGTGGATCAGTTTGAACCATCCTTCTTCGGAATCTCGCCCCGTGAAGCTCTAAGTATGGATCCGCAACAGCGGTTGTTGTTGGAGGTCACCTGGGAAGCATTGGAGAACGCTGGCCAGGCGCCGCACAAGCTCCACGGCACTAAGGCCGGCGTCTTTGTCGGCATGATGACGCATGACTACGATCACCTGATCACGCTCGGCGACTATTCGCGCATTGATAGTTACTACGGGTCAGGCAATGGACCGTGTTCGGCCTGTGGCCGGTTGTCATATGTCCTTGGCACGCAGGGACCATGTGTGGCAATTGACACAGCATGTTCTTCGTCGTTAGTGGCTATCCACCTGGCTTGTCAGAGTCTTAGAAATGAAGAGTGTCCGGTCGCAGTTGCCGGTGGCGTTAACCTGATTCTCGCGCCGGACCTCCACATCTATTTGAGCCGGGCCCGGGCCATGTCTCCCACCGGTCGCTGCCGAACCTTCGACGCTGCCGCCGACGGTTACGTTCGCGGTGAGGGATGCGGTGTCGTCGTGCTCAAGCGACTATCAGATGCGCTCGCCGATGGTGACCGGATATTAGCAACGATTCGCGGTTCGGCTGTTAATCATGACGGACGAAGCAGTGGTTTTACCGTGCCCAGCGGTTCGGCACAACAGGGATGCATTAGCGAGGCCCTGAAGAGCGCGAGGGTCGAGCCATCGCAGATCAGCTACGTCGAAGCCCATGGCACCGGCACTCCGCTTGGCGATCCGATTGAGATGCATGCTCTCTGTGCCGTGTTGGGCCAGGGACGTACAACCGAGCAGCCTTTGCTCGTTGGTTCACTTAAGACGAACATCGGACATCTTGAACCTGCCTCGGGCATAGCAGGCTTGATCAAAGTCGTGCTCTCCATGCAGCACGAAGAAATTCCTCCTCACCTGCATATCAATGAACTGAATCCGCACATCACCCTTGGCGATACAAATGTGATAATCCCGCGCGAAGTGACGCCCTGGCCCCGCACCGACAAACCGCGGCTGGCCGGTGTTAGTTCGTTCGGCTTGAGCGGCACGATCGCCCACCTTGTTGTTGAAGAAGGCCCCCGGTTGGTCTCGCGAAATTACGAGCGTGCTCCGGCGCAGTTGTTCGCGCTTTCAGCTCAGAGCGAGGAAGCATTGCGAGCGCTGGCAGGCGGCTATTACAGCTTCTTAACCTCAGCGGAAGCAAGCGGGATCGAATTGTCAGATCTCTGTCATACCGTCGGCGCGGGACGCAACCACCATGATTTCCGACTAGCGTTCGCCGCGCGATCCAGCGAGCAGGTCGCTCAATTTCTGAACTCGGTATCCCCGACCAAGGCGGCTGCCGGCGCCGGAACTTCGGTGTCGCTGTTTCAACCACACCCCGCTGTCGTAACTGGCCGTAAACGCCCCTCTTTCGGCAAACCCGTCTTTATCTACTCAGGTCAGGGGACGCAATGGCCGGGCATGGGTCGCGGGCTAATGCATCTCGACCCCTTTCGATCGAGCATCGAGCAGTGTGACCAGTTGCTGCGTTCCCAGGTCACCTGGTCACTGATCGACGAGCTCTTCGCCAACGAAGCTGCTTCCCGATTGCACCAGACAGAGATTGCCCAGCCCGCGATCTTTGCCTTGCAGCTTGCGCTTACGGCGCAATGGCGCGCCTGGGGTGTCGAACCAGCAGCCGTTATCGGCCACAGCATCGGCGAAGTGGCCGCCGCGCATGTGGCAGGGCTACTCAGTCTCGAAGACGCCATCATGGTTGTCTGTGAAAGAGGCCGGCTGATGCAGCAGGCTACGGGACTGGGACGTATGGCTTCCGTTGAGCTGGACGAGACGACCGCCGGAGAACTTATCAACAGTTACGGAAGGCGGCTTAGTTTGGCGGCCTGTAACGGTCCAACAACCAGCGTGATCAGTGGAGAAGTGGAGGCCATGCCCTCAGCGGTGGACGAGTTGAGCTCGCGCGGCGTCGAGTGCCGGATGCTCACCGGCAACTACGCCTTTCATAGCCGGCAAATGGATGGTTTTGCGGAAGAGTTAGTGTCCGCGCTGAGCGAGATCAGGATCAGGCCGGCGCAACTGCCAATCTATTCGACGCTGAGTGGTCGCGAAGCTGTCGCTGGTGACTATGGGGCCAGTTACTGGGGTCGGCAGATGTGTATGACAGTGCGCTTCAACGAGGCAGTTGAGGCAGCGTTAAGCGCGGGGCATACAGCGTATCTGGAGGTGGGAACGCATCCAGTGTTGTGTGCGGCGACCCGACAAATAGCGCGGCGGTTCGCATCCCAGACAACCCCGGGGTCCCCAAGCGGGCAGCCCGCTTGGGGTGGTGGAGCAACCGAGCCGGTGGTCATAGGATCGCTACGGCGGTCGATGGATGAAAGCGAGCAGTTGCTCACCGGATTGAGCCAGCTGTATGTAAATGGCTTTACGCCAAAATGGGAAGAAGTGAACCAGGGCGGTAGAAGTGTCGCCCTACCGACGTACGCCTGGCAACGACAGCGATACTGGGCGGAAACCGCTCCCAGCAACGGCCATGCACATTTGGTGTCTGCGATTGCCGGCGGGAATGGACAGGGTCACAAACTGTTGGGCCATCACTCCACTTTGGCGTCCGGCGGCATACACCTCTGGGAGACGGTCCTGGACCGTCAGCACTTGCCCTATCTTGTTGATCACCAGATTCAAGGCGCGATCGTGCTGCCGGGAACGGCATATCTGGAGATGGCATTATCTGCGGCGCAAGAGATTCTTGGCGAAGGCTCAACGATTCTCCGCAACGTAGATTTTCATCGAGCCCTTTTCCTGCCGGAGCGGGGTGCCCGCCTCGTACAGTTGGTCCTGACTCTTGGCGCCAACGCCGAAGCTTCTTTTGAGATCTACAGCCGTTCAGCTGAAGCTCAACATCAGCAGCAGCGGTGGGTCTTACATGCGGCGGGGGAAATCAGTCTCGCGGGCGATCGCCAACCACAGCAGAGATTGGAGACCGCAAGGATTCAAGCCGGTTGCGATGAGTTGCAGGGGACAGATTTCTATCGCCGGCTTGAACATTGGGGATTTCAATATGGTCCCACCTTCCAGGGAATTCGAAAACTCTGGCAGCGTGACGGTGAATCGCTGGCTGAGATTCATGCTCCCGAAAAAATAGCTGCCGAAGCGCACGCTTATCAGTTTCATCCGGCGCTATTTGATGCCTGTTTGCAGGTTGGCTGGAGTCAGCTATTGCAAGGCGAAGCAACCGCGGCAGATGAAGGTCGGGCACTGATGCCGGTGAGGATAGAGCGCTTGCAGGTCCATTGCCGGCCGGGCACCGCACTATGGAGTCACGCTACCCGTCGTTCGCAGTCAGAGAGCGCGGATATCTTCGAAGGCGACCTCACACTTTTCAACGGCGATGGTGAGGTGGCGGTACAGATCACCGGGGCGCGGGCCCAGCGCTTGGATTATGAACCCCAGGGTGAAAATCTGAAGAACCTTGATGAATGGTTGTACGAACTTCAATGGCAACCCAGGGCGCGAGCGGAAGAGACCGAGCGGCCCGCTTCCAGAGATGAGGCGGGGACTTGGATCATCTTTGCTGACCAGCACGGTGTCGGTAAAGCGCTGGCCTCGCGTCTGGAAATGCAGGGTGAGAATTGCGTGTCAGTGTTTGCCGGCAAAAAGCAAGAACGGATGAGCGACAAGTCGTTCACCATCCGGCCGGCCCAACTAAGTGACATGCGCCAACTGCTCGATTCGTTGATCGCTAAGTCCGAGGGTGCGTGTCGCGGCATCGTTTATCTCTGGGGCCTTGATACTCAACCTACAGAAGTGGCCACGGCTTCGTCGCTCGATCTGGACCAGTTGCGCAACTGCGGCAGTTTGCTCCATCTGCTGCGAGGATTGGTGGACCAAAGATGGCGTGAGAAACCGCGGCTTTGGTTGATCACTCAAAACGCTCAGCCAGTTGGCTCAGGCGACGGCCTGGCTGTGGCGCAGGCGCCGCTGTGGGGACTGGGCCGCACGATCTCGGGAGAGCACGCGGACCTCTGGGGTGGCCTGATTGATCTTGACCCTGAGGCTGCGGCTGATGAGGCAGCCGCTGAACTGTGTGCGGAGCTCGACCGCGCCGATAACGAAGATCAAATTGCTTTTCGCCAGGGTACCCGCTATGTCGCTCGGCTAGTACGCCAACAGTCGCAGCTTACGAAACTGGTCGGGCAGCAGTGGCGAGCCGATGGCAGCTATCTGATCACGGGCGGATTGGGCGACCTCGGTTTGGAAGTTGCTCGCTGGATGGTCCAACAGGGTGCGCGACGGCTCATTCTACTTGGGCGCACCGCGCTGCCACCGCGTTCGGAATGGAGCGGGGTCGAAGATAAAACCAGTCTGGCGCGTCAGGTCGCGGCCGTACTAGAGCTGGAGCGACTCGGTGCAAGCGTTCATCACGCTGCTGTGGATATCGCCGATGAGGACCAGTTGGCCTCGTTCCTGGAGAGCTACCGTCGTGAAGGGTGGCCGACCATCCGCGGTGTTATCTGCGCCGCAGGTCAATTCCTTGATAAGACTCTGGTCGAGCTCGAGGCCGAAGAACTAATGCGCGTGTTGCGGCCGAAGGTGGCCGGAAGCTGGTTACTTCATCGCCTGCTCGACCGCGAGGATCTCGATTTCTTCGTCTGCTTCTCTTCCGCCTCTTCGCTCTTGAGCTCGCCCAGACTGGGCAGCTACGCCGCCGCAAATGCTTATCAGGATGCGCTTGCCCATTACCGGCAGCGGCGCGGCCAAAAGGCTCTCAGCATTAACTGGGGACCATGGGCGGATGTGGGAATGGCCGCGCGGGCCGAAGCCGGATCGACTCGTGGCGGATTGAAGACCATAGAAAGCATCAAGCCAGCCCACGGCTTGGAAGTCCTCGGCAAACTGTTGCGACAGGATAGAGCGCAGGTGGCGGTGATGCCCATCGATTGGGAAGTGTGGAGAATGTTCTATTCTTCTCTCAGCCGCTCACCACTTCTGGCTGAAGTGGCCCAGGAGGACAGCAGCGCGGAAGAGAGCCAGGTGCAAAGCCTGGGGTTGACCCGGGAAGCCATTTTGGGCCTTTCGCCGGAAGAACGACCCGCGGCGCTGGATTCATTTCTACGCGAACAGATCGCGGGCGTGTTTCGCTTCGACCCTGCGCAGCTGCGTTTGGATATCTCCCTCAATTCGTTGGGTCTCGATTCACTGATGGGCGTGGAGATCAAAAACCGGATTGAGGCTCATTTGAGCGTGACCTTGCCGATGGTGGTCCTCTTGCAAGGGCCCACCGTCGCGGAACTCACCACCATACTCTTAGAGCAAATCATGACTGATCCGCCCACCGCGAGCGGCCCTTCAAACTCCAACAGCCATCACCAGAAACAAGCCGAGCCAATTGCAGACGACAACTTGCTCGATAAATCACGAGCCGCCCAACTGCTCGCCAACTTCCACGAGCTTTCAGATGAACAGGTCGATCAACTGCTCAATGAACTCGAAACTGAGGAGGAGATAGCCTAGTGAGTAACGGATCGGCCCTTGCCCTCCAGCCATCGACGCCGTCGCGGCCTTCTATTGAAGAAAAGCGTGAGCGTCTGGCAAATCTGCTGCGCGAAAAGGCCACGCAATCGACATCGTCTCACCCGTTGTCGCACGGGCAGCGCGCCCTTTGGTTCCTGCACCAACTCGATCCGACGAGCCCTGCATACAATCTGATGTACGCAGGCCGAATCCGTTCAACTCTGGACGTTCCCGCGCTGGAGCGCACGTTTCAGACGCTGGTCGATCGCCATCCCTCTCTGCGAACTACTTATGGAGTGCGCAATGGACAGCACCTGCAGGAGGTGCACGAGCACTGCCAGACCCACTTTGAGGTGACGCCTGCAGCGGGCTGGAGCGAAACCGAACTACGCGAGCGGGTGGCTGAGGAAGCACACCGTCCGTTTGATCTGGAGCATGGTCCGCTTTTGCGCGCGACGCTTTTTATCAGTGGCCCAAAGGATTACGTGCTGCTGCTAACCACACATCATATTGTCATCGACTTTCCCTCAATCGCGATTCTCATGTATGAGATCTTTGCTGTCTATGCCGCAGAGAAAGCGGGCGCCAGTGTGCCGCTCGCTCCGCTCAAGTTCTCATACAGCGACTTTATTCGCTGGCAGACAAAGATGTTGGCGGGAGCTGAGGGTGAAGAGCACTGGGTTTATTGGCGCGAGAAACTCGGTGGAGAATTGCCCGCGCTGAACCTGCCGACCGACCGGCCCCGGCCAGTTGTCCAGACATATCGGGGCGCGGTCCACAAGTTTGAACTTGGCCGGGAGCTAAGCCAACAACTCAACACCCTGGCCCAAGCCGAAGGCGTGACGTTGTACATGCTTTTGCTGGCTGCTTTTCAGGCGTTGCTGCACCGCTATTCGGGTCAGGACGATATTCTGATTGGTTCTCCGATGGGGGCGCGAGGGCGCGTCGAATTCGAAAACATCGTCGGGTATTTTGCGAATCCAGTCGTGCTGCGCGCTGACCTGTCAGCGGATCTGACCTTCAGAGATTTTCTCACTCAGGTGCAAGAGTCTGTTCTCGGCGCTCTTGATCATCAGGATTACCCATTCCCGCTGTTGGTTGAACGTCTCCAACCCACACGCGACAGCAGTCGGTCGCCGCTCTGTGATGTGATGTTCGTGCTGCAGCGCTCTCGTTTCGCCGACGCCACGAGTGACGACACATCACCAATCGAGGCGATCTTGCTTGCTGAAAACGAGTCGTTGCTGGATACGGGTGGGCTGGCCATGGAGGCTTTCGAGGTTGACGAGCGGGTGTCGCAGGTGGACATGACCATGATGCTCGTAGAAGGTGGCGGCCGGATCGCGGCCTCCGTGCCTTACAACGCGGACCTCTTTGATGCTGCCACCATCGAGCGGTTTGGCGATCATTATCGAACCCTGTTAGAGAGCATCGTCGCCGACCCAGGTAAACGCGTTCGGGCTTTACCGCTCTTGACGGCCACGGAACGCCGACAGTTTGCCAAATGGAATGAGACTGAAGCTCCATATCCCGTCCAACAATGCATTCACCGGCTATTTGAAGCACAGTCCGCGCGAACGCCGGAGGCGGTGGCCGTTGTTTTCAAGGATCAATCACTCACTTATCGAGAGTTAAGCGCTCGCGCCAATCAACTGGCCCACACGTTACGCTCTCTCAAAGTGGGTCCGGATCAGGTGGTGGGCCTCTGCCTCGAACGATCGGTCGAGATGGTCGTGGCAGTGCTGGCCATTCTCAAGGCGGGCGCAGCCTACCTGCCGTTGGACCCGCAATATCCGAGTGGGCGTCTCGCCTTCATGATCGAGGATGCCGAAGTGACCGCGCTGGTGACCCGGGAGAAGTTGGCGGACTCTTTACCTGAGCATGGTGCCGCGGTCATTTGTCTCGATCGAGACAGGGCTGAGATCGAGCGACAAAGCGTCGACAATCCGGAGAGTGAAGTACGCGCGGAGAACCTGGCTTACGTGATCTACACGTCGGGTTCCACGGGGCAGCCGAAGGGCGTGATGATCCAACACCGCTCGGCGATCAATCTGGCTTTCGCGCACCAGGAGGCGATCTATCGAGAGTACGCCGGGAGGCGTCTCAACGTCAGCTTGAATGCGCCGCTCGCGTTTGATGGCTGCGTTGAGCGCCTCATGCTGCTCTTATTTGGACACACGGTTCACGTGATCCCTGAAGAGGTCCGGCAGGATCCGTCGGAACTGCTGACATATGTCGAGGCTAACGAGCTCGAGGTCCTGGATTTCACGCCCTCACAACTGCGGCTTTTGATCGACGCTGGCATGCTTTCGCGGCCCGGTTTCGCGACGCGGTTGGTGTTGGTGGGTGGCGAGGCCATCGACGAGCAACTCTGGCAACTTCTGGCCGGCAATTCCCGGATCGATTTCTTTAACGTCTATGGTCCAACCGAGTGCACCATCAATTCAGCGGTCTGCTGGATCAAAGCTGCCCCTGAAAAGCCGAACATTGGCTGGGCGCTCTCAAACATGCAGTTGCACCTGCTGGATGAAGCGCATCAGGTGGTACCTTTGGGAGTGCCCGGCGAGATTTATGTAGCAGGCGTTGGGCTGGCCCGCGGTTACTTGAACCGGCCAGAACTCACAGCCGAGCGCTTTGTCCCTAATCCTTTCAGTGAGACACCAGGCGGCAGGCTTTATCGTACTTTCGATCTGGCGCGCCGCTTGCCGGACGGCAATGTCGAATTCCTCGGTCGCGTCGATGATCAAATAAAGATTCGCGGGCACCGCATTGAGCTGGGCGGAATCGAAAACGTACTGTCCGCAGCTCGGGGGGTGAAAGAAGCGGTTGTAGTCGTCGATGATCAGGGGGCCGGTGACAAACGTCTGGTCGCTTTCGTAGTGGCCAATCCCACCCCCGCTCCACTGCAATTGTCCGAGATCAAGGACCACCTGAGGCGAAGCCTTCCCGAATACATGGTGCCGGTCGGCTTTGTGCAGGTGGAGTCACTGCCGCTGACCGTGAATGGCAAGTTGGATCGGCACGCACTCGCGAAGCTCGAGCAGCATGCACTCGTAGACGAAAACTCCTTTGTCGCGCCCCGTAACGAGATGGAAGAGAGACTCGCGGAGATGTGGGCCGACGTCTTACGTCTTCCGCGAGTTGGCGTCAACGACAACTTCTTTGACGCCGGCGGCCATTCCTTATTAGCCACTCAACTCGTAATGCGAATCAGGCAGGCGTTCGAGATCGAACTGCCACTGCGCAGCATCTTTGAAGCGCCAACCGCGGCAGGCATGTCCGTGAGAGTCCTGCAGCAGCAATTATCCGGAGTGGACAAAGCCAGTCTCGTTGAGATGTTGGATCGACTGGAGACACTCTCAGACGCTGAGGTCAATAAGCTTCTGACAACCTAGCCATGCAAGTCGCGTTCGGTCTTCCGGCGCCTCTATATCTCACCATGCGAGGCACGCTCTCCCTTGCTCTCCATGCCTTCAGGAAATCACCAAAGGGCCAAAAATATGGTCACAATCGATAACTACAGGAGCGAGTTCGAACAGATTGTGGCAACCGTGCGACACAATGTTCGCTGGTATGACGAGATCGTTGCGCGCTGTGGCTACGATGACACGCAGGATCCATCCAGACTACCGTTGATCGATGAAGCGCTGCTGACAAAGCATTACTACGACGCCGATGGTCCAATATCGGCAGGCACCCAAATCTATCAGACGTCCGGCACCTCCACCGGGGCGCGCAAGAAAATTCATTATTCGACTCGTGATCATCTAGATTATGTGACCCAGCGAAAAAAGATCTTCTCCCGCTTCCTTACCTTCGACTGCAAGGTGGCCTGTTCGGATTTAGGAACGGGACATGCCGCGTCGTCGTCCGCCGAAATCTTCGGGGAGCTCGGTTTGGAGAGTTTTCATATCGATTATCGCAGACCCGTGGCCGAACATATCGAACTGCTGAACAAGCATCGCCCGGACGTGTTGTTCACCATGCCGATGATCCTGGATAGCATCATTCAAACCGGCGAGATTGCTTTCCATCCCAAGAAAATCATTGTCGTAGGCGATGTCGCATCCCGAGCATGGAAGAAACACATTGTTGACGTATTCGGTCTGGGAAGAACTGACTTGCTCGATATCATTGGTAGTATCGAGGTCGGCTCGATTGCCTACGAATGTTTCGTCTGTGGCTATTATCACTTTGATGATCACATCATCCCGGAAACCGTTGCTCCCTCAGTTCTATTTGAGGCGGTTGAGCCGGGCCGCGCCGAGATCCTGACCCTCACTTCAAAGAACCGCACTGTTTTTCCGGCGATCCGTTTTGTAACCAATGATCTGATTGAGGGCTTCGGCTGGAGGAAGTGTCAGGGCCGCTACGCCTTTACCTTCGAGCGCATGATTGGACGCCTCGGTGAAGAGCTCAAGAATGGTGAAAAGATCAGCCTCTACGATATTAGCGAAGCGGTTAACACTTATCTGCCGGGAGGCCGCTTCGAAGTCCATAAGGATCCGCGAAAGTTTGTCATCAAGATCTGCTCCGGTGATTTCACGTTCGAGAAAGGTGAACAGATCAAGCGCTTCATCAAACAGTTAAATCCCGACGTGAAGCAACTGATCGAATCTTCGCTGGTCCGGGATATCGATGTCTGCCCGGTGGCCGTTGAAGAACTGTCGCAGGCAGCCAAAAAGACTTTCATTCAAAAAAGATAAGGCTTCAACTATGTGTGGAATCGCTGGTGAGATGAATTTCGGAAACGGCAACGTCCCGCCCGAGAACGTGTCCAGAATGTGCGATCTCCTGGTCCATCGCGGCCCGGATGAAGGCGGCTACCATTTCCTGCCGCATCTGGTCCTCGGCATCAGAAGACTCAAAGTAATTGGTGTTGTCAACGGCTCGCAACCGGTGCATAGCCCATTGCAGAGGGCAACCTGCGTCTTCAATGGCGAGATCTATAACTATATCGAGCTTAAGGAATGGCTGGAAAAGGAAGGGTATGTCTTCCAGACCAACACCGATGCCGAGGTCATCGTTCATCTATACGACAGGTTGGGAATCGAGTCGCTGAAGAGGCTGCGGGGCATGTTTGCGCTGGCCATCTACGACGATGTCCACCGCCGCCTTATTCTGGCGCGCGATTGTGCCGGCAAGAAGCCTCTCAATTATGCGGAGACCTCGTCCGGCGGGGTGGTCTTTGCTTCAGAAATTGGCGCCCTCATCTCCCATCCGGAAATCAATAAGGAGATTAATCGAGAAGCAATCGATCGCTTCCTTAGTTTTCGCATTATTCCGGCGCCGCTGACTATCTATCGCGACGTTCATAAGGTGAAGCCCGGCACGGCAATGGTGTTTGAGCGAGGACGCATGACCGAGCAGCGATACTGGTCCTTCGACTTCACCGAGCGACATCAGGAGAAGACGGAAGCGGAGCTGATACAGACCATCGACGAGCTGCTGGTTGATGCTGTGAGGGTGCGACTACAAAGTGAAGTGCCGCTCGGTGCTCTCTTGAGCGGTGGCTTGGATTCCAGTTTGATCGTCTCGATCATGTCGCAGATGATCCAGGAGCCCATGCATACCTTCTCGATTGGGTTCGCGGATCGGAATTTTAACGAGCTCGATTACGCCAAGATGGTATCGGATTACTGCGGGACGATACATCATCAATCTCTCATCTCGCCCGCGTCGGCGCTCAGCGTTTTTGACGAACTGTTGCTCAAATTCGGCGAGCCGTATGCCTTTCCTTCGGCAATCGCCTGCTACTTCATGAATCGGCTTGCCCGGCAATACGTGACCGTGGCTCTGACGGGCGATGGGGCTGACGAGCTATTCTGCGGCTATAACCGCTACAAGATTTTTGCCGCCATGCCGGACCTGCCGAACCATCACCGTCTTTCAGGCAAAGTTGATCTTAAGCTGCTCGCGAAAGCCGATGGCGATATTTCAGCCGAGTACCAATCGGTGCTTACCGACGGTTTGCGCGACTCTGTTAAGCGCGAGATCTACTCGCGCGATTTCTGGAGTCACCTGCCGGCTGACTTTCCGGTCAACTACCTGCAAGAGCGATTCGGTCGGAACGCCCATCTGGGCGATCGGCTCAGCCGGGCTATGGAAGTGGATTGCAATTTCTGGTTGAGCGACGCCCAACTGGTAAAGATTGATATCGCTTCAATGGCCCATTCCGTGGAAGTGCGCTGTCCGATGTTGGATCAAAAGCTGGTCGAGTTTGTCTCCGGCATCGGTACCCGGCATAAGTTGGCCGACGGCCAGGAGAAACGAATCTTGAAGCGAGTTGCCCAAAAGTATTTGCCTCCGGCGATCACCCAGCGGCAGAAAAAGGAGTTGGCGGTGCCGCTGGAGAACTGGCTGGCAACTTCGTTGCGCGCGGAGATAAGCAATGTCTTGCTGTCAGATGAGGCCCTCTCCCGTGGATATTTCGACCCGGACCGTCTCATCCCGTTCGTCAACAACTATGGTCCATCTGATAGTTATGCCGTCTGGACGCTCTATGTGCTGGAACAGTGGCACAAGCTTAACGGATCAAGCGGCGCTGAATCGAGTTCTGAGCAGTCGGAACTTGCACTTCAGGAAGTTTAGTCCACCTCAACCAGGTATCAGGCCTCCCCCAAAAGAAAGAGCACATGATGAACGAGCTTTCCCAACGCCTCACGAACCTCTCCTCAGCAAAACTGGAACTGTTGGCACGGTTGACCAGAGACCAGCGGGGATCAATTGCCACCAACAGCGGGGCGCCCAAGAGGCAAACGATTTCGCGCCGCTGCGATTCCAGTTCTCCTGCACCGCTCACCTTTGCCCAGGAACGTCAGTGGTTCCTCCACCAGATGGACCCGCAGAACCCCGTCTATCATGCGCCGTTAAGTTTGCGATTAAGAGGACCCCTTAACGTGGCCGCGCTCGAGGTTAGCCTTACCGAGATCATTCGGCGTCACGAGATCTTGCGCACGACCTTCCCGAGTATTGAGGGGCGTCCCCTGCAGACAGTCTCGGCTGCTAGTCCATGCAGTCTGCTCACTATCGATCTCCAGTTAGTTGCGGAGCGGGAACGAGAACAACAAGCGCAGAAACTAATTCTCGAAGAGATCAGCCGCCCCTTTGATCTCGCTCAGGGACCGTTGCTGCGGACGCTGCTGGTGCGACTTGACGAGGAAGAACATCTTCTGGCCCTCACCATGCACCACATTATCACCGACGGCTGGTCGATGGGCTTGATGATCAACGAGCTAAGTTCGCTTTACGAGGCCTCTTCACAAAATCAGGTGTTGTCCTTAGCGGAGCCGCACATTCAGTACGCCGACTATGCCGTATGGCAACGAGAGTGGCTAGAGGGCGCGGTGCTCGAGCAGCAACTGTCTTATTGGAAGGAGAAGTTGCAAGGCGCGCCAGCGCTGCTGGAGTTGCCCACCGACCACCCTCGCCCGCCTATCCAGTCATTCGCTGGTGCCAAACGGCAGCTGCGGCTTTCAGCGAGTACTTCTGAGGCCCTCGCAACCGTCGCTCGCCAGCATGATGCGACGCTTTTCATGACGTTGTTGTCCGCATTTGCGGTCCTGATGGGCCGTTACTCTGGAGCCTCTGACCTGGTGGTCGGCACTCCAATAGCAAACCGAACGCAGCCTGAGACGGAAGCACTAATGGGGTTCTTCGTAAATACGCTCGCCCTGCGCGTCGATATGTCGGGAAATCCGACCTTTGCCGAACTGCTGGGGCGAGTAAGAGAGCAGGCGCTCGGAGCCTACGAGCATCAGGATGTGCCGTTTGAAAAGTTAGTGGAGGTTTTGCAGCCAGATCGATCGCTGAGTCACACACCCCTGTTTCAAGTGATGTTCATGCTGCAGGAGACAGTCGAGCCGCGACGGGTCAACGGTCTCGAGATGGAATTGCTGGCGGCTCCCGAGGGCGTCGCGAAGTTTGACCTGGTACTCGAGGCGCGGCAGGAGAGTCAATCTATTGCCTTGAGCCTGGAGTACAACAGCGAGTTGTACCAAGCAGAGACGGCGGAGCGGCTGCTGCGAAACTACGAGGCGTTGGTTGAGAGGCTTGCTAAGAATGCGAACCTGCAGATAAGCGAATTGCCCGTGACTAGCGTATCAGAGCGGGAAAAGATATTGGTCGAATGGAACCAGACGACGTGTGGTTATGAGGACCAGAAAACCGTACCAGAGCTGTTCGAAGAGCAGGTGCGAATCGCTCCCGAGCGGGTGGCAGTGGACCACGAAGGGGAGCCACTAACTTACGGTGAACTCAACCGCCGCGCCAATCAACTGGCCCATCATCTACGCTCACTGGGAGTGGGCCCTGATGTGATTGTGGGAATCAGCGTCGACCAGTCGGCGGATATGGCGATAGGGATCTTGGGCATTCTAAAGGCGGGTGGCGCCTACCTGCCTTTGGACCCGACCTACCCACGTGATCGCTTGCAATTCATGTTGGAAGATTCGCGGGCCTCGCTGCTCCTGACACAGAAATCGTTGATCGATATTTTGCCGCAAACGGATGCACGCACCACGCCAGAAGGACCGCTCGCTCACGAACCTGTCGTGCTGCTCGACGCTAATCGAGAAAGCATCGAGCTGCAGTCTGATAGCAATCCCGGCCCGATCACGACGCCGCGCAATCTTGCCTATGTGATCTATACATCTGGCTCGACCGGTAGACCGAAGGGAGTGATGATCGAGCATCGTGGCGTGGCTAACTTAAGAACGGCGCAGCAGAACGCTTTTGGAGTTGGAACGGGAAGCCGCGTTTTACAATTCTCCTCATTCAGCTTTGACGCTTCCGTTTGGGAGACCGTTATGGCCCTGCTGACTGGAGGGACACTCTGTTTCGCCGGTGGCAGCGCGTCTCTTTGGGATGGCTCCGATGCGACTCGCGTTTTACGCGATCAGGCTATTACGGTGGTGACTCTGCCGCCTTCGCTCCTGGCCGTGCTTCGGAGTGAGGATCTGCCTGCGCTGCAGACAATCATATCGGCAGGTGAAAGCTGCAGCTCTGAGATCGCCGAGCGGTGGTCCGTTGGACGTCGATTCTGGAACGCTTATGGACCAACCGAGACCACTGTCTGCGCCACGATGCTGGAGTGTTCCTCCGATTACCCGCAGGGGCCACCAATTGGCCGCCCGATTGCCAATACACAAATCTATATCCTGGACGAGTTTGGCAACCCGACGCCGCTCGGTGTCGCCGGTGAGCTCCATGTCGCCAGCGCCGGCCTGGCGCGTGGGTATCTGAACCGGCCGGATTTGACCGCAGAGAAGTTTATTCCAAACCAATTCTCCCAACAGCCCGGTAGCCGACTCTATCGGACGGGCGATTTGGCAGTTTATCTGGCCGACGGAAACATCGAGTATCTCGGACGCCTCGATCACCAGGTGAAGGTGCGCGGCTATCGCATCGAGCTCGGTGAAATTGAAAGCCTCCTGATGGCGCATGAGGCCGTAAACCTGGCAGCGGTCAAAGCTCATGAGTATCCGTCAGGTGAAAAGCGTCTGGTTGCTTACGTGGTCCCGGTGGTGGGCAAGGTCCCTGACATTTCGGAGTTACGCGCCTTCATCAAAGAGAAGCTACCGGAGTACATGGTGCCTTCTGTGATCATGACTATGGACGCGTTGCCCCTCACGCCGAACGGAAAAGTGGATAAGAAGGCTCTAAGTGCGCCCGAGGGCCGGCGAACAGTTGCGGACGCAGACTATGTTGCCCCACAAAACGAGTTCGAAGAGCGAATCGCGGCCATCTGGCGTGAGGCGCTCCATGTCGAGAAAGTGGGTGTCAACGACAACTTTTTCGACCTCGGAGGTCACTCGCTCCTGCTGCTCCGGATTCATACTCAATTGCAGCAGGCCTGTAATCGTGATCTCGCTCTAATCACGCTTTTTAAATATCCGACGATTGGCGCCCTGGCCAGGCACCTGAGTGAAGGGTCCGGAGACAGGTCTGCAATGGAGCAGGCCCACGAACTTGCCGAGCAGCGACAGCAGCGGGCGCAGAAACAGAGGGCAGCGTTGGGCCAACAAAGAAAGTCGTTGAGTCAAAGGATGGTTTCGGTATGAGCGATCCAGTGGAAAACTACACCCCAACGGGGATGGAGATTGCCATCATTGGCATGAGCGTAAGATTTCCGGGGGCGGCGTCGGTTCAGGCCTTCTGGCAAAACCTGCGTGACGGAGTCGAGTCGATCACTTCGCTTAGTGACGAAGAATTGATCGACGCCGGCGAAGATCCTGCCAAGCTGCGGGAACCGAACTATGTGAAGGCCGCTGGAGTGCTGGAGGGAATCGAGTTGTTCGATGCTTCCTTCTTTGGCATCTATCCCCGCGAGGCGGAGTTGATGGACCCCCAGCAACGCATCTTTCTGGAATGTTCCTGGGAAGCACTGGAAAGTGCTGGTTACGATCCGGAAACCTATCCAAAATTGATCGGTGTCTATGCGGGCACGGGGTTGAATGCCTATCTGCTGAACAACATCATTAGGAATGAGAGCGTTTTGCGATCCACCGATCCCTACCAATTGGTCCTGCTCAATGACAAAGACTTCTTAGCGACGCGCATTTCTTACAAGCTGAATCTGAAGGGACCAAGTGTAGTTGTCCAGTCCTCCTGTTCAACCTCGCTGGTTGCGGTCCATCAAGCCTGCCAGAGTCTGCTCGGTTATCAATGCGATATGGCCCTGGCTGGTGGCGTCTCAATCCGGCTGCCCAACAAGCGCGGTTATCAATATCAAGAGGGTGGAATTGCGTCCCACGATGGTCATTGCCGCGCGTTTGACGAACAAGCCAGCGGCACCATCGGCGGCAGCGGCGCCGGGGTCGTAGTGCTCAAACGTTTGGAAGACGCTCTGGCCGACGGCGACTGTATTCACGCAATCATCAAAGGCTCGGCTGTCAACAATGATGGCGCGGCAAAAGTGGGTTATACAGCGCCGAGCATCGAGGGCCAAGCCGAAGTGATTGCCATGGCGCACGCGGCGGCCGGTGTGGAACCGCCCTCAATCAGCTATGTGGAGGCGCACGGAACGGGGACCACACTCGGCGATCCAATTGAGATCGCGGCTTTGACTCAAGCATTTCAGGAGGGCGCGTCGCGAGCTGTGAGCGAGAGGTCTTGCGCAATTGGCTCAGTCAAAACCAATGTGGGCCATTTGGACACTGCGGCCGGCGTCGCGGGCTTGATCAAGACGACGCTGTCGCTTGAGTATCGTCAGCTCCCGCCCAGCCTGCATTTTGAGCAAGCTAATCCGGCGATCAATTTTGTCGACAGTCCTTTTTATGTGAATGCCGTTCTCGACGAGTGGCGAACGAATGGATCTCCGCGCCGCGCGGGGGTGAGCTCTTTCGGCATCGGTGGAACCAATGCCCATGTAGTTCTTGAGGAAGCGACCGTCTCGGAACCGTCTGAGCCTTCCCGAGCCTGGCAGCTGTTAACCCTTTCGGCCAGGACCAGCGAGGCATTGGCGGCCGTAAGATCAAAGCTCGCTGACCACTTCGAACAAGATCGATCGGGCAACCTCACCGACACCGCTTACACAACGCACGTGGGACGCAAGGCCTTCAAAGAGCGCAGTGCAATTGTTTGTCGCGATCTTGATGATGCGATCCGCGCTTTACAGTCAGGCGATCCGCGGTCCGTGGTGAGCGGCGTTCAGGAAGGCGGGAGTGCCTCAGTAGTGTTCATGTTTCCCGGTCAGGGAACGCAATACGTTCAAATGGGCCGAGAGCTATACGATAGCGAACCAGCCTTCCGCCAGGAGGTCGATCGCGCGGCGGAACTGCTCAAATCAGATCTAAATCTTGACCTGCGCCATCTGCTGTATCCCCGCGCTGAAGTCTCAGCAAAAGACACGTCGGAGCTGAATCAGACCGCGGTGACGCAGCCGGCGCTGTTTGTCACGGAGTATGCGTTGGCCAAACTGTGGATGTCGTGGGGTGTGCATCCCGCGGCGATGGTGGGCCACAGTATCGGCGAGTACACGGCAGCCTGTTTGGCGGGTGTCTTTTCATTTGCAGATGCGTTGCATCTGGTTGCCCTGCGCGGTCGATTGATGCAAGCGATGGCGAACGGCGCAATGCTCGCGGTTCCATTAACGGAGACAGAGATTCAGCCTTACCTTGGTGGGGAGCTATCGTTGGCAGCGATCAATGGACCAACTCAGTGCGTTGTTTCCGGACCAACCTGGGATATCGAGAGATTGGACAAGGACCTGGCAGGGAAAGGCGTGACCTGCAGGCGCCTTGAGACGTCGCATGCCTTTCATTCAACGATGATGGAGCCCATGCTGGCGCGCTTTACCGAAGAAGTTCGCAAAGTCGAACTTAACGCGCCTTCCATTCCTTACCAGTCAAACCTCTCAGGAACCTGGATCACCCGAGAAGAGGCGACCGACCCGGCGTACTGGTCCAGGCACCTGCGTCACACGGTTCGTTTTTCCGATAATCTGCGGGAATTGTCAAAACAAGAGAATTGTCTGCTGCTCGAGGTTGGACCAGGCCAAACGCTGTCCGCGCAGGCGAGAAGACATGAACCCTATGGTGCGCAACCAACTATTTGCTCGTCATTACCGCACCGTCATGAACAGCAATCAGAAGCGGGCTATCTGCTGAAGACGTTGGGCCAACTCTGGATCGCCGGCGCCAAGATCGACTGGCATGGCTTTCACGGAAACGAACGACGGCGCCGCGTTCCCCTGCCAACTTACCCTTTCGAACGCCAGCGCTATTGGATCGAACCTACCGCAACCAGCGTTCCCGCGAGTGTGCAGCACGGAGCACTCCAACGCCGTCAGGACATCAGCGACTGGTTCTACACTCCTGTTTGGAAACAGGGTGAGCCGCTTTTCAAGGCCTCGGTCGAGACATCGGCGAGTCAAAATGGTGATCAGAAAAACTGGCTGGTCTTTGGCGATCAATGCGGGGTGGGCGAGCAATTGATCCAGCGATTGGAACAGCAGGGCCACCAGGTTGTGACGGTACTGGCCGGCGACGTTTTTGAGCAGGTCGATGATCGTACTCTCACGATTAATCCAGAGCGGGGTGCAGACTACGTAAGTCTCTTCAAAGCGCTCGCTGAACGCGATCTGCTTCCGCAAGAGATTGTCCACCTGTGGAGCGTCAGCGAAAGCGGAGCTTCGCAGTCGGCACTGGAATCTTTCGCGGCCACTCAACAGATGGGGTTCTATAGTCTGCTCTTTCTAACTCAGGCATTAGCCGAGCTTCGCGTCAAAAACCGAGTGCAGGTTTCGGTTGTCTCTACCAACGCTTACTCCATCAGCGGTAGCGAGGACGTATGCCCTGCGCAGGCTACCGTGTTGGCAGCCTGCAATGTGATTCCGCAGGAATATCCGCACATCACCTGTCGCAGCGTGGATGTTGTGCTCTTCGACAGGAGCGTGACGGACAGTGTTTGGGCCGAAATTACGGCTGAGTCGAGACAGTCCCGGGCGGTCGCCTATCGCGGCGGGCGCAGGTGGGTGCAGTCGTTCGAGCCCCTCAAGCTACCTGCTGCACAGGCTCACTCGCGCGTACGAGATGGAGGCGTGTACCTCGTCACAGGAGGTTTGGGAAGGATTGGTCTGTTGCTGGCGACCTTTCTAGCCCGGCAAGCGCGAGTGAAACTGGTCCTGATAGGCCGTTCTGGCCTGGGCGCGCGCGCCGACTGGAATGAATGGCTCTCAACGCACGATTCGCAGGATCGGATCAGCCGAGCCATTAGAGGCGTGCAACGGATTGAGGAACTAGGGTCGGATGTCTATGTTGCGGAGGCGGACGTCGCCGACGAGGCGCAGATGCGCACGGTGATGGATCACTGTCGCGCGCGGTTTGGAAGTATCAATGGCGTGGTCCACGCTGCAGGACTGGTTGGGGAAGAGTGGCTCCAGGGGATCGGCCAGACGACATCAGAGCTATGCGAGGCGCAATTTCGTTCCAAAGCTCTCGGCTTATGCGTGCTTGACCAGCTATTGCGGGATAACGAGACAGACTTTTGCATCGCCATTTCCTCACTCTCATCAGTCCTGGGCGGCCTCGGCTTCACCGCATATTCAGCAGCCAATCTGTACATGGACGCCTTTGCGCAGCAGCAATTCGCCCTGGGCCGGAACCGCTGGCTGAGCATTGATTGGGATGGATGGCAAATTGCTGAAGGCGCCGCGGCCGCTGACTCATACGAATCAATCACCCCAGAGAACGACATCGCGTCAATGGCCATTCGACCTGCTGAAGGCCTGGCTGTGTTTGCCCGCGCCCTCGAGGTCTGCGGGCTAATGCCGCAATTGATTGTTTCGACGGCCGATCTTTCGGCCCGTATCAATCAGTGGCTCAAGCGTCGGGCGCGGCGTGAAGAGCAAGGCAATGAAGCCAACGGAATCGCCGGCTACTTGCAGCGCCATCCACGTCCGGCACTGCCCAACTATGAAGCTCCGCGAAATGAGATGGAACAAAGCATGGCCCAAGTCTGGCAGGAGACGCTGGGTATTGATCAGGTCGGTATTCATGACAATTTTTTTGCGCTGGGAGGAGACTCGCTCCTGGCAACCCAACTCATTCCTCGCCTGCATGAGAAGTTGTACGTGGAGATACCTTTGCGCAACTTCTTTGAGTCGCCCACGATTGCCGGACTGATGCTGCTCATGGCCGAACTTACCAGCGAGCACGCGGATGACGAAGAGGCCGAAATTCTCAAGCTGCTTGAGCAGCTCTCCGAGGATGAGATCGAAGCCGAGCTCCAGAAGAGACTACAGCAGGGAAGCAGAGTGAGGGCGTGATGAATAATTTGTCCATTTCCGATCGACCATTTTTGATTTCGTCGCACCTCAGCGATCAAAGCCACCATGCACCGCGGTTGCGCCGGGAGTGTAAGCCTGGTCTTAGTGCCAATGGTCATAGCATCCAGGATTTGTTTGAGGCCCAGGTGGCACGCACGCCGGATGCAATTGCTATCTCTTTCCAGGATCAATCGCTGACCTATGGCGAACTGAACGCTCGAGCCAACAAACTAGCGCATCGGCTGCGAGCTTTGGGAGTAGGAGCAGATTGCCTGGTGGGAATCTGCGTCGAGCGGTCGATCGAGATGGTGGTGGGGTTGTTGGGTATTCTGAAGGCCGGCGGCGCCTACGTGCCCCTCGATCCGCAGTATCCCACTGAGCGGCTTAGTTTCATGATCTCAGATACGAATCTGTCCGTACTGCTGACACAGCAGCACCTGAGGGAGCGACTCCCAGACCATCATGCACAGCTCATTTGTCTCGACAACCCGGCGGAGTGCGGCGATGAATTCAGCGAGCAGAATCCTCCGCAGACGACTTCTGCTGACCACCTGGCCTACGTTATCTACACTTCCGGCTCAACCGGTCGCCCGAAAGGGGTTTGCATCGATCATCGTGCCGTGGTCCGGTTGGTCAGGAACACAAACTACCTCGAGTTCGCGAAGACTGACGTGTTCCTGCAGTTTGCGCCGGTGTCTTTCGACGCCTCGACGCTGGAATTGTGGGCACCACTGCTAAATGGAGGACGGTTGGCGATTTGTCCGCCGGGTCAACTGTCGTTGAGCGAGTTGGGCCAGGTGGTGCGGCAACATGGAGTAACGACGCTGTGGTTGTCGGCAGGGCTTTTTCACCAAATGGTGGACGAGAACATTGAAGATTTGGACGGACTTAAGTACTTGTTGGCCGGCGGCGACGTGCTGTCGCCAAAGCATGTGAAGAAGGCGCTGGAGAGGCTGCCTCTAAAGCAGTTGATCAATGGGTATGGACCAACAGAGAACACCACGTTCACCTGCTGCTACGGAATGGAATCTGTCAGCGCGGTGGGAGAAAGCACCGTGCCCATCGGCCGGCCGATCAGCCGTACCCAGGTTTACGTACTCAACGAGCAGCTGGAAGCGGTGGAGGTTGGAGAAGAGGGTGAGTTGTACACAGGCGGTGCCGGGTTGGCGCGCTGTTATTTGAACCGCCCGGAGCTGACCGCGGAAAAGTTTGTACCTAACCCGTTCAGCCGCGAGTTGGGAGAGCGCTTGTATCGCACCGGCGATTTGGTGCGTTACCTGCCCACCGGTGAGATAGAATTTCTAGGTCGGATCGACAGTCAGGTGAAGTTGCGCGGATATCGCATCGAGCTCGGCGAGATCGAGGCGGCGCTAAATGATCACGAGGCGGTTCGTGAGACGGCCGTGATCGTCAGAGAAGACGTTGCGGGTGACAAGCGGCTGGTGGCCTATGTAGTGGCCCAACAGCCGGCGCCTGCCCGACGGGAATTAAGGACCTTTTTGAAAGCAAAGCTGCCGGATTACATGATCCCGGCGGCCTTCATGCTGTTGGGTGAACTACCGCTCACCGCCAATGGCAAGGTGGATCGGCGCGCATTGCCGGCGCCCGATCAGCAGAGACCAGAGCTCTCGACCGGATTCGTGGCGCCGCGAGATGCGGTTGAAGAGGTAGTGGCAACTATCATCGGACAAGTACTGGGCGTAAGTCGGGTCGGTCGGGAGGACAACTTCTTCGAACTCGGCGGACATTCGTTGCTGGCCACGCAGGTGATCACGAGGCTGCGCATCGCTTTTCAAGTTGAGCTGCCGCTGCGTCAGCTTTTTGAAGATTCTACCGTGGCTTCGTTGGCGGTTAGCATCAAGAGGGCGACGCGAGCCGGAGGAGAACTGCAGGCACCGCCTCTCGGTGCCGTTCGGCGCGATGCAAAGCTACCGCTTTCCTTCGCCCAGCAACGGCTATGGTTCATCGATCAGCTGAACCCCGGAAAATCCCATTACAACCTTACCTTCCCGATTCAGCTGCGGGGTGAGCTGGACCAGCGGGCACTCGCCGACAGCCTCGGCGAGATCATTCACAGGCACGAATCGTTGCGCACGGTCTTTCCTTCGGTTGATGGCCAGCCGACACAGAAGATCTTGCCAGCGCCTGAGCGGATGGAGTTGCCCTCAATCGATCTTCGGCGCGAGTCTGACTGTAAGCGTCATCAGCAGGCCGAAATATTGATTCAAAGCGAGGCGCGGTATGCCTTCGATCTTGCGAATGGACCACTGGTGCGGACGTTGCTGGTGCGAGTGGCTGAGCAGGAACATCTGCTGGTACTGACCATGCACCACATCGTCACCGACGGATGGTCCATGGGCGTAGTGATGGAAGAGCTGGCGGTACTCTATGAAAACTTCTCGCAGGTTAACTCAAGAGAACGGCTATCGCCGCTACCGGAGTTGCCACTGCAATACGCCGATTTCGCGGTGTGGCAGAGAGAATGGCTGCAAGGGGCGGCGCTGGAGGCCCAACTAAGCTACTGGAAGGAACAGTTGCAGGGAGCGCCCGCGCTGCTGGATTTTCCTACGGACCACCCCCGGCCCCCGGTGCAGACGTTCGCGGGTGCGAGGCGCAAGCTATCGTTGGGGCCGCGTACTACTGCAGCGCTGACGGGAGTGGCTCACAAACATGACGCGACGCTCTTCATGACGCTGCTGGCGGCGTTCGCAGTTTTGCTCAGCCGTTACGGGCGACAGTCTGACCTGGTTGTCGGGGCGCCGATTGCCAATCGCACGCAACCGGAGATCGAAGGGTTGGTAGGGTTCTTCGTGAACACCCTGGCGCTGCGCGTTGACCTCTCGGGAAATCCGAGTTTCGCAGAGCTGTTAGGTCGGGTAAGGGAGACGGCGCTGGGAGCTTACGACCATCAGGACGTGCCGTTTGAAAAGTTGGTAGAGGTACTGCAGCCGGAGCGGGCACTGAGTCACACGCCGCTGTTTCAAGCGATGTTTGTGCTGCAGGAAACAGTGGAGCCAAAACGGGTGCAGCAACTGGAAATCGAGTTGTTGCCCGCGCCCGAAGGTGTCGCGATGTTCGACCTGGTGCTCGAAGCAAAGGCCATCGGAGAGGGCATTGAGCTGAGCATCGAGTACAACAGCGATTTGTTCGAGGGTGAGACAGCTGAGCGGATGCTGCGCAATTTCGAGTCGTTGGTTGAGGCTATCGTGGAAGATTGCGGGCAGCGGTTGAGTGAGCTGCCGGTTATGAGTGGCGCTGAGCGAGAGCAAGTGCTCGTTAAGTGGAACCAAACCGCGTGTCCGTTCGAGGTGGAGAAGACGGTGGCCGAACTCTTCGAAGAACAAGCGAGATTTGGGCCGGAGCGGATGGCCGTGGAGTACGACCGAGACCAA
>JAMQPH010000659.1 GCA_023717605.1 Pyrinomonadaceae bacterium | reverse complement strand
CACTGGGCAAATAGGTCCCTTCAAACTGGGAAAGGTCTTTCAGATTGTAAACCTCGCCAACCGCGGTCGCTTTGGCAATCCCGACATCAACCAGAGTGAGACCGTCGACGGCGAACAGCTGGGCTTTTCGCTTGAAAGTCAGTAGACCCTCGCCCAAGTTAACCCCCACCGCTAGGGCAATGGAATTGTTTTCGATGGATACTTTTCCAAACGGTATCGGGCTTTGCCCGTACACCTCATGGGTCGCGCATACCGCTAAACGACAAATGCTACTTCCAGCCATGTTTTCGGCTGGACTGTTTTTTCACAACCTAACTCTTCTTGTAAACTGTCTTTCCTTCTTTGCGGCATCGCAGTGAACACCACTTTCGACGAGGACCTTTTGTCGGATCGGGGTTAACTAAGATCATCCACCAAAGACCTTCTCGTGTCAGTGCAACGAGGCGATTCTGCTCTCTAACTGTCATGGAACGTGGCCCTTATCGCCGGCGCAGTAACATATAACGATGCCCCGAGAAAAATCTTGACATCCAAATCGATCGTACCACTTCGAAGCCGGCCGACTGGCTGACTTGCTTCACCTCCTGGGAGTCAAGAGTCCACTTGGATCGTTTGCCGTTGAATCGCCTGCGAAACTCGTGAGTGCGGTTCTTTATCGACTCCGTATCGAAATAGGTAAAGACCAGCCATTCGCGGCTGACCCGCATCACCTCCCGTAAATATTGTAGACGTTCCTGACGTTCGCGGATGTGGTGACACAGACGCACCGATAAAACCATTCGAAATGCTCGATCCCTAAAGGGGAGGCTAAGGGCCGTCGCACGCACATAGCCAGCGGGTGGCGGTGAATTCAACTTGTCGGCATGAAATCGACGGGCTGCACCGAGCAAGTGAAAACTCCAGTCGCCTTCTACAACCGACGCTCCCAAATCGCGCAGGATGTAATATAGACGCCCGTAGCCGCATGGCAAGTCCAGGGCCCACCCGTCAAGTCTTCCAATGGATGCAAACTGTAGCAGGCGCTGCAGCAGTCGTTGTTCGTTCCAGTTGTTAACGCGTTCCGTCCAGTGCCGCTGGAACTTTTTTGTATAGTCCGTCGCACCTTCTGGGCTGTTGTATCGTGAGAGAATATCTTTATCCATGACGGGACTGTTCCAGGGAGCGCCATCTTAAGGTATTTGTCGAAAAAGTTCTTCAGGCAAGGACATCGAAGATATCGAAAATTTGAATTGCCACGACATGGGCCAGCGCCCAAAGCCGCCAGACAGCTACCTTTCTTCTCAGGTTCCGTTTGAGAGCGTGAACCAAGGCTGAGATTGGAGTGAGATTCTGTTTCGACCGCATGGCTCGTTGCGCGTACCGGCGCAGAGTTACGCTAGAGGCACCTAAGGGGTCCGGTAGATATCCTTCATAGAACGCAGACGTCTCGCTCTCTGACAAGGCAGGATAAAAATTGCTAAGAAACAATCCCACGTCTCGCCCCTGCGCCCATCGTGCAATCGGCCGCCAGCGCAACGTTCTAGCGTACGGAGTGTCGACAAAAATAACCTCCGGCGACCGTGTCGATTCGCGCCGAATTAGGATATTCTTCGTCTTGGCAGTAAACAAGAAAAATCGTACATCATGAAGTCGGCGAAACATTGTTCCGAGTTGTCTTAAGAGAAAATGATTCTCGTCAGTGTTTGGGGGTTGCTGCTGACTGCTTTCAGATCTCCATCGGGAAAGATTA
>JAMQPH010000657.1 GCA_023717605.1 Pyrinomonadaceae bacterium | reverse complement strand
CGAAATGGCGAACACGGTGAAAAGCTGGGTCGCTGAATGGGAAGCGCGCAACCGCGCGCTGAAGACGGCCGCGGCCTCGCTACTACGTTCGCTAGAAAACGGGAGTGAGAGTTCGACACGACGGTTTGCCGTAGTGAAGGGGTGAGAACCAAAGGGCTTTGGTGCAAATGGCGAAAAGATTAAAGCAAGGATGGTTAGGAAAAGGGAGATGCGAGTAGTGAACAGAAAGATCCAAGGCAATCGGCGGATTAAACGAGCGAGCGGATTCCACCGCGCCTGGCTGATTGCGGATCAGTTGAATCGGTCGCAGGACAGCGCCGGCGCCGTCTTGACGCAGGCTTTAGTGACGCAGTGGTTGTCGGAACAAAGAAGGTGGGCATGAAGGGCCGTGATGCAAGATACGGTGACCGTATAGGAAGAATATGATCGAACAAGCGCACTCAATCTGGTTGAAAGCGGACGTTGACGGGTTTGATAGGCTCGTCGATTTGGCACTTAATCTGCGGTGGTCCTGGAGCCACGGAGAGGAAGAGTTGTGGGAGCCGCTCGACCCTGAGCTCTGGGAGCTTACACACAATCCGTGGCTAGTGCTGCTAACCTCTTCGCTTTCGCGGCTCAAGTCTTTAATGGCGGAGCCGAACTACCGCCGCAAGGTTGAGGAGGCGGCGCGCACCAAGCAGGACTACATGCAGGCGCCGAACTGGTTTCAGCAGAAGCACATGCAGTCGCCATTGAGTTGCGTCGCGTACTTCAGCATGGAGTTCATGCTGAGCGAAGCGCTGCCCATCTATTCGGGTGGCTTGGGTAACGTCGCAGGGGATCAACTGAAGGCCGCGAGCGATCTAGGCGTCCCGGTCGTGGGTGTGGGGCTGCTCTATCAGCAGGGTTATTTCCGACAGGTGCTGGATGCGACCGGAGCCCAGCGCGCGCTCTATCCGTATAACGATCCGGGCCTGCTGCCGATCATTCCCGTGCGCGATGAGAACGGCGAGTGGGTACGGCTGAAGTTTGCTTTCCCAGGTTACAGTGTTTGGGTGCGAGCTTGGCAGGCGCAAGTCGGACGAGCCATGCTCTACCTGCTCGACACAAACGACCCTGCCAACCCGCCATTCCATCGCGGTATAACGAGCGAACTTTATGGCGGTGGCTCGGAGACGCGTCTGCTACAGGATATCGTTCTGGGTGTCGGCGGCTGGAGGCTGCTGCGTAAACTTGGCTATCGCCCCGAAGTCTGTCACCTGAACGAAGGACACGCCGCTTTCGCCGTGTTTGAACGCGCGCGGACTTTCATGGAAGAGACCGGACAGCCGTTCGAAATAGCATTGGCGGCAACGCGCGCGGGCAACCTCTTTACTACCCACACGGCTGTGCCAGCCGGCTTTGATCGCTTTGCGCCAGAGTTGATCGCGAAGTATCTGCGGGATTACACAGAAGAAGTAAAGATCAGTCTGCGAGATGTGCTGGCGCTTGGGCGCGAGAATCCCGACGATGCTAATGAACAATTCAACATGGCCTACCTCGCGATCCGCGGTAGCGGCGCTGTAAACGGCGTCAGCCGCCTGCACGGCGACGTGAGCCGTACACTTTTCCAATCGCTGTTCCCACGCTGGCCAAGTGATGAAGTCCCGGTGGGCCACGTAACGAACGGTGTACACATGCCATCGTGGGATTCCTCCGAGGCCGAAGAGCTATGGACCAAGGCTTGCGGAACCGATGGATGGCTTGGAACTGCCACCACCAACAGGACCGAGCAGATGCGACGGGTGCCGGACGCGGACATCTGGACACTCCGATCAAACGCGCGCACCAGTCTGGTTCGTTACACGCGCCTGCGTCTCGCGCGACAACTCGCCTCCTCCGGTTGCTCGGTTGCGGAGATTGACCAGGCCGCGCGGATTCTCGATCCTGAAGCGCTGACGCTGGGTTTCGCACGGCGGTTCGCAACCTACAAACGCCCAACACTACTGCTTCACGATCCGGAGCGATTGGTGCGCATCCTCACTAATCCAGATCGTCCGGTACAACTTCTCATTGCGGGTAAGGCGCATCCGGCAGATAAGGCCGGCCAGGCGATAATCCGCCAATGGACCGACTTCATCCGGCGCCGCCCCGAAGTACGGCCCCATGTAGTCTTTCTCAGCGATTATGACATGCTGCTCGCCGAGCAGATGGTGCAGGGCGTTGACGTTTGGATTAACAACCCGCGCCGGCCGTGGGAGGCGTGTGGTACGAGTGGAATGAAGACACTGGCGAACGGTGGTCTTAACCTGTCTGAGCTGGATGGCTGGTGGGCCGAGGCCTACGCTGACGATGTGGGTTGGGCCATCGGCGATGGCAAAGAGCGCGGTGAGGATCCGCAATGGGATGCTGCCGAGGCCGACGCGCTCTACACGAAATTGGAGCAAGAGATCATCCCGCTTTTCTATTACCGCGACGCACACGGACTTCCCATCGCATGGATTGAACGCGTGCGTGAGAGCATGGCGCGCCTGACGCCGCAGTACTCCGCCGACCGCACAGTGCGAGAGTACACAGAGAAATACTATGTGCCTGCGGCATCAGCGTATTGCGAGCGTGCGCAGGAAGATGGCGCGTCCGCTGCGCGGATCCTGCGTTGGCAGCAAGCGGTCGCGGAACATTGGGGTACAGTGCGCTTTGGACCAGCAACGGTTCAGACCAACGATGGACATCACAATTTTAAATTACCAATACATCTTGGAGATCTCTCGCCCGAGTTCGTGCAAGTCGAACTCTACGCGGACGCTTTGCCTGGCGGCTCTCCGGAGCGTCAAGTGATGACACGCGAGACCGGGCCAGAACAGGCGGGCACCAATGACTGCTTGTACAGCGCGCGCGTGACAGCAACACGCCCAGCAGTCGACTATACGCCCCGGCTCGTTCCGAATAACAGTGAAGCGATCATGCCGCTCGAAGCGCCCCAGATCCTGTGGCAGAGATAAATAGGATGAGCCATGCTTTGACTGATCGAGGTGTGGCGGAAGGAAAGCCATTCCCCCTCGGCGCCCTGTGCACGGCGGATGGCGTCAATTTTAGTGTCTATTCCAAGAACTGTATCGCCGTCGAGCTGCTCTTGTTTGATCACGTCGATGATGCACACCCGTCGTATTCGATCCCACTCGATCCCTCGACTCACCAGACGTATTACTACTGGCACGTATTTGTCCCTGGCCTGAAGGCAGGGCAGATCTACGGCTACCGTGTGACTGGTCCTTACGAGCCGGAAAGAGGTTTTCGTTTCGACGCAGGCAAGCTGCTTCTCGATCCTTACGGCAAGGGCGTTGTCGTCCCCGCGAACTACAGTCGGCGCGCAGGTAGCGAGCCGGGCGCGAACACCGCCAGTGCGATGAAGAGCGTAGTAGTTGACCCCGATCAGTTCGACTGGGACGGCGACGCCCCGCTTCACCACCCGTGGGCTAGGACCATCATCTACGAAATGCACGTGGGCGGGTTTACGCGTCACCCGAGTTCCGGCCTCACGGGTGATAAGCGCGGCACCTACTCCGGTTTAATTGAGAAGATCCCGTATCTTCAGGATCTCGGCATTACCGCGATCGAACTAATGCCTGTCTTTCAGTTCGACGAGCAGGACGCGCCTGACCGTTTGAAGAACTACTGGGGATATGCACCCGTCTCGTTCTTCGCTCCTCACGCAGGCTACAGTCAACGAAAGGATCCGCTCGGTCCGATCGATGAGTTTCGTGAGATGGTCAAGGCTCTGCACCGAGCCGGCATCGAGATCATCCTGGATGTTGTGTTCAACCACACGGCTGAGGGCAATGAGGTTGGACCAACACTCTGCTTTCGCGGCTTCGACAACGAGGTTTATTACCATCTCAAGCATGACCGGTCGCGGTACTCCGATTACACAGGAACGGGCAACACTCTCAACACGAACCGGTCAATAGTGCGCCGCATGATCCTCGACAGTCTGCGGTACTGGGTTGAAGAGATGCACGTGGACGGTTTCCGCTTCGATTTGGCCTCAGTGATGTCGCGCGATGAGACGGGCCGTCCGATGCTGGACCCGCCGGTGATTTGGGACATCGAAACGGACCCCGTACTGGCTGGGACTAAGTTAATTGCCGAGGCTTGGGATGCTGCCGGTCTCTATCAGGTGGGCAGCTTTGTTGGAGATGCGTGGAAAGAGTGGAACGGGAAGTTTCGTGACGATATCCGCAGCTTCATGAAGGGCGACGGGGGTACCGTCACCAAACTCCCACACCGTCTCCTCGCCAGCCCCGACGTCTTTGGAATTGAAAGGTGGCGACCGGAACGGAGCATCAACTTCGTGACCTGCCACGATGGTTTCACGCTCAATGACCTCAACTCGTACAACGTCAAGCACAACGAGAGCAATGGCGAGGGGAACCGCGACGGCACCGAAGACAATCTGAGCTGGAACTGCGGCGTCGAGGGTCCCACCGAAGACGCGACTGTCGAAGAGCTCCGTAATCGTCAGGTGAAGAA
>JAMQPH010000640.1 GCA_023717605.1 Pyrinomonadaceae bacterium | reverse complement strand
GTGCTTCGTAGATTCGTGTCGGGTGTGCGAGAACTGCCAGGACGGCTTTGAGCAGCACTGCAGCAACCATCTTGTCGCTACTTATAACGGCACGGAAAGAGATGAGATAACTCCGACTTACGGAGGCTACTCTTCTCAGATTGTGGCAGACGAGAAATACACTTTAAGCATACCAACAACCCTGCCGCTGGCCAGTGTCGGGCCCCTCCTTTGCGCGGGGATCACGACCTATTCTCCACTGAGGCGGTTCAAGGTGGGCGCTGGCGATAAGGTTGGCGTCATCGGCCTGGGGGGCTTGGGCCACATCGGCGTCAAACTCGCCGCCTCGATGGGTGCTGAGGTCACAGTTTTCAGCACCTCCGCAAAAAAAGAGGATGATGCCCGTCGTCTTGGGGCTCACAATTTTGTTGCAACCAACGACCCGCAGCAGCTGGCACCTCTGGCCGGCAAGCTCGATTTCATCCTGGACGCGGTGTCAGCTCCTCATGACGTTAATATTTACCTCGATCTACTCCGCCGCGAAGGAGTCTTAGTACTGGTCGGCCTCCCAGAAAAGCCTCTGGAGGTTAAGGCCTTCTCGGTCATCACAAATGGAAGAGCACTGGCCGGCTCAATGAATGGCGGTATTCGGGAGACGCAGGAGATGCTTAACTACTGTGCAGATAAGAACATCAGCTCTGACGTAGAGGTGATCCCCATTCACAAAATTAAAGAGGCATACGAGCGGACGGTCAAGGGTGACGTACATTACCGTTTTGTTATTGATATGAAGTCGCTGTGACTAATCAGCGTGCATGACAGAGAAACACACTCTAAGATCGCGTGATTCCTTTGGATTTACCCGGCACAGTTTACAGGGTCACAAACATCGCCAAAGCCGCAACGGTCATGATCAAAGCAGTGGCCCAACGCAGGCACTTAAGCAGTGCCGAGCTTACATGATCACCCAGCAGTGCGAGGCACATCTCCGGCCTTTTTCCCCGAAAACCGCAAGTTGAAGAATATTCTGACAAGATCGGGAAAGAACGAGACTCCGCTGCTGATTTAGGATCCGCCTCGAAATGCTGGCGCCCCCATTAGGCGCACTGATTCGAGTTGGCAAAAGGAGCGTGAATCTGAGCATGCAGTTCTTAGTCAGCCACGTTCTTGGGAGGATGCCATTGGAAATGAGTGAGCATGGCGAAGCAGCCGGCTGGTGGCCGGTTCCATACGAATAAATTACAGCGTGCGGTCTGCTTCAAACTGCTCGCCATTAACTAAGGAGAACTTTAATGATGATGAATCTGGGCAAGCTGTTCTTGGCGCTTTGCCTCTTAACGGTTGGTGGAGGAATCGTTGCCAACGCGCAAATTGATACGGGCGTTACGATCCAGGTAAATGTGCCTTTCACATTTGTGGTCGGTGATACCACGCTGCCGGCAGGTAAATACGAGATAAGAGCCCTTGATGAGATGGAGGGCGTCATTGAGCTACGCAGCGCCAATGGACATACGGCTGTCCTTTTCAATGCGGAAAACGTGGGAACGAAGGGCAATCAGATTGCGAACAAGTCCGAACTCCTCTTCGATAAGGTTGGAGGCAAAGATTTTCTCTCTCAGATCTGGATAGCCGGCAGCGCCTCCGGAAGCGAACTCGTTAAGTCAAGAATGGAGAAGAGACTCGAAGGGGGTGGCAGGCAAACTGAAAGACACTCGATTGCTGCGATCCTACGACACCTAAAACCCTAGTGGGGTTTTGTGTAGTGTGCTCACGATTGGCCCAGGATGTGGCGCTACGGGCGGAGTCAACAAACTCTGGTTCTGTTTTGCTCATCCCTGGGCCTGTTGTGTCAGGCTGACACCCCGATCCCTGTTGAGAATCTGGGTTTCCACCGGCAAATGGTGACATTTCATGTCGTCTAATAGGCCTCGCATATTGCTATCGCTGGTCGCGCTCTGCACGGCGGGCAGTGGTCTGCTCAATGTGTATTCCGTGATCGGCGAAGGCCTGGCCACACGCACGCGACTTCTGGAAAAGATCTTCCCGCTCGAATTTCAGGACTTCTCGCGGTCACTGACCCTACTGGTCGGTTTCGTGCTGGTTGTCTCCTCCATCAATATCTACAGAGGAAAGCGCCGAGCACTCCGGCTCGTTGTGGCAGTGTCCACCATGTCGATAGTGTTTCACTTGACTAAGGGCCTCGATTACGAAGAAGCCTTCGTTTCGCTAACGCTCATCACGATACTTCTCCTTACACGTAAGTATTTCAACGTTAGAAGCAGCACTCCGAGTTTTGCCCCGGCAGCCATTCGCGCAGCTGCTGGATTCCTCCTTGTTCTCTGTTACGGCGTCGCGGGTTTCTTGCTACTGGAGGAACGCGAGTTCGGCTTTAACTTTCACCTCGCGGATGCGCTAAAGCACACTCTCTTGGTCCGCTCGCTAGTCGGTGATCCAAAACTCGCGCCCCAAACAGGTTACGCGTATTGGTTCGGAAACTCTGTCTACCTGATGACATTTATGGCCATTGCCTATGCGGGCCTCGCCTTGTTCCGCCCCATCGTTTATCGCTACCGCACTCTGCCTCTGGAACGCCTCCGAGCGGCCGACTTACTCAGCCAGTACGGGCGCTCCTCACTCGATTTTTTCAAGCTCTGGCCTGATAAGTCCTACTACTCTAATGATGAGGATAGTTGTTTGATTGCCTACCGAGTCGGGAACAACTATGCGGTGGCGCTTTCAGACCCCATCGGTTCCGAAGCGAAGGTGGAGGAGACGGTGCGAGGTTTCATGGAGTTTTGCTACGGCAATGACTGGGGAGTCGCCTTTCACCAGGTGCTGCCAGATTTCCTGCCCATTTACGAGAGGGTGGGTCTCAGGCACCTCAAAATCGGCGATGAGGCAATCGTTCATCTGGCAAGCTTCGATCTTGAAGGAACTGCCAGGAGGAACCTGCGCAAGACCGTGAGACGGTTTGAAACTAACGGCTACACCATGCGCGAGTATCTGCCTCCGATTCCGGATGAAATCCTGCTGCAGGCAAGGTCGGTATCAGACGACTGGCTCCATTTGCCAGGACGTCGGGAACGCCAGTTTTCTTTGGGCAGGTTCGACGAAGACTACTTGCGAACCACGCCTATCTATCTGGTTATTGATGCGTCGGGCAAAACAGTCGCTTTCGTCAATGCTGTTAAGTCCTATCGACAAGGAGAAGCGACTGTCGATCTGATGCGTCACCGCGGTGACGCCCCAAATGGCACCATGGACTATCTCTTCACAAAACTCTTTCTCGACTGCAAAGCTAGAAGGTTTCAACAGTTCAGTCTGGGAATGGCCCCTTTCGACGGTTTCCGCAAGAGCGAGCACCCTGCTGCAGAAGAACGCGCAATAGACTATTTGATGCGACACCTGAATTTCGTCTTTAGTTATTCGGGCTTGCACCACTTCAAGGCCAAATTTGCGGACGCCTGGGAACCCCGCTATCTCATCTATCAGAACGTGCTGGCTCTGCCACAGGTGGCGCTGGCCCTCGTCAAGGTCTCGGAATTGCGCTGGACGAAGGATGATTAGAATCATGACGGTTTTCAGGAACCGCACGAGGGATTGGCATGGGTGAATCAAACGGCGAAGTGATTGAGGAGAACGCGATAGTCCAAAACACCCCGTCCAGTCGCGTGTGGCTAAGAACATTTCTTAGTTACACGCTCGGATTAGTGTGTCTCGTTTGGGTCTTTCATAACTACGATTTCAGCGACCTGCTGCGCCGCGTCGCCGCGATGAACCCCTATTGGGTGTTAGCGGCGATCATCTGCGACGTTTTAAGTTACCTTTGTCAGGGCTTGCGTTGGCGGTTGCTGCTCCACTCCTTCGGCTCGATCTCGGTCCTTGAAACGACACAGGCGATCTACTCTGGCATGTTCGTCAATGAGGTACTGCCAATGAAACTCGGCGAATTGTTGAGGGCCTACCTGATTTCGCGATGGTGCGCGGTGAAGCTTGGTACGGTTGCTACTTCGATTGTAATCGAGCGTCTATTCGACGGCTTTTGGGTAATGGCCGGTTTCGTGGTGACCATGATTTTTGTACCACTGCCGCGCCGACTGATCGAAGCCGGTGATGCGCTTAGTGTTGTCATCCTGATCTTGATCGGCCTCCTGATGGCATTAAGCTTCCGTAGAGGGTCGCTCCAGGCGTTCATCGCCGGGTCGCGTGTCGGCGATGTCCGGGCTCACCCAGGCAAGAGCCTGGAAGGCATAGAAAACAAGCGGAAGCCCCTGGCATGGAGTCTGGTCCGCTCACTTGGTGCGCTACTCGACCGAACAGCGGTTGAATTGCGGACCATTCTGTACTCGCTTTCGTCGCTCTTTGCGTTCGCACTCTCACTATTGGTGGTGTCGTTGCAGTGGAGTGCTTTTTGGCTGGTGATGCTTGCCTACGGATTGCGCCTGTCAATTCTGTCAGCCGCGGCAGTATTCGTGATCGTTCACGTTGGATCGTCATTGCCAAGTGCACCTGGCAGCATTGGCACTTACCAGTTCTTCACTGTTCTCGGGTTGGTGCTCTTCGGCGTAGATAAGACGTCCGCTACTGGGTTCTCGATAGTTGTCTTTGTTCTCCTGTCCGCCCACATTTGGGTACTTGGTTTCTGGGCGCTCCGTCGCAGCGGCCTAACGCTGCTTGGAATGCGAACTGAATTGAGTAAACCACTGCCCAGCTTAAGAACGAATGTCTGAACACAGACACTGGCCCAGTCGATTGTCTTTGGTTGTCAGACCAAGGTGTAAGTGATCAAGCCACAGATGGTGGTCATTAGAGTGAGGGCAACCAGGAAGATCAGGTCAGCAATCCTCTCCGTCAGATGACGGCGCTTTATGCTGCGCGTCCTCAGCGCCCAGTA
>JAMQPH010000595.1 GCA_023717605.1 Pyrinomonadaceae bacterium | reverse complement strand
CGCGCGATTTGCGAAACAACGCGCTGCCGCTCTACTTGTGCCGGCCGTTTTCACGGGCCGAGTATGTAGCGGGCAAGATGTCCGTATTGTTGATTTTGATGTCAGCAATGACCTGGATGCCGCAGCTATTGCTCTTCCTTTTCCAGTCTTATCTCGAAGGTGCGAGGTGGTTCGTCGACAATCTCTGGATCGCCAGTGCGATTCTGATTGGTAGTGTGGTTTGGATATTACTGCTGGCGCTGCTTTCGCAGGCCATCTCGTCGTTGGTTAAGTGGCGGGTAGTTGCCAGCGGCGCGATCCTGGGTCTGTTCTTTATCCCTTCCGTTTTTGGCGAAGTGGTTAACGTCATATTTCGCACCAGGTGGGGAAATATCATTAGTCTGGGCGCGCTCACGAGAAATATTTCCGCCGGGCTTTTCGGTACGTTTGAGCGCACCACGACGTTCGTAACTGACTTTGATGGAACTCTGGACCGGGTCGTAATAACCGAGCCGCCACTCTGGGCTTCGTGGGCGGCGCTCTTTGTAGTTTGTGCCATCTGTCTGGCGGTGCTTTCCAGAAGGGTCAAGGCTTACGAGGTGGTCAAGTAAGAATTTCGGATTTCGGATTGCGGATTTCGGATTTTGTGTAACGCAAGTTGAACAGTTGACGAAAGCCTGTTGAGAATCTATGAGCGAGGCAGAATCACAACTCGAGATTGGTGAGGACAAAATCCGCAATCCGCAATCCGAAATCCGAAATTCTTCGATGATCCTCTTCGATGATGTCTCCAAGTTCTATGGAGAGATTCTCGGAGTCAATCGGGTCAACTTGCAGATTGGTCCGGGCATCACCAGTCTCGTAGGGCCAAATGGGGCCGGCAAGTCTACCTTGATGAATTTAATGACGGGGTTGCTGCGTCCGACGCGCGGGAGTATCAAGCTTCTCGGTATACCCACTGACAAGCCGGAAACACTTTTCCGTAAAGTCGGCTATTGCACTCAGTTTGATTCTTTTCCGCGCGGGTTGACGGGTCGCGAGTTCATCAGATCATTCCTGCTGGTTCACGGTTTCGACAGGCGTAAGGCTGACGCGTTCACGGTAACCGCGCTCGAGCGAGTGAACCTGCTGGACGCCGCGGATCGGAAAGTTGCGGCCTACAGCAAAGGCATGCGCCAGCGAATCAGGCTCGCCCAGGCAATTGCTCATCAGCCAACGGTGCTGATTCTTGACGAACCCCTGAATGGTCTGGACCCGATGGTGCGGGCCGAAACAATCGCACTGTTTCGGAAGCTGGCTGATGATGGTCTCCATCTGATCATCTCCAGTCATATTCTCCACGAAGTCGACATGATGTCTGACCGCGTCGTGCTCGTTAACAACGGCTACGTCGTGGCGGAAGGGAACATTCACGGCGTGCGCGATGAAATGGAAGAGCATCCGATGCAGATCCTGATTCGTTGCGACAAGCCTGCTAAGCTGGCCGCGCATGTTTTTGACGAGGATAACGTGGTCGAAGCGAGGTTGCATCAGGACCGGCTGGGTCTCTTCGTTCGGACGCGAGATGCGGACAGCTTCTATCTGTTATTGAATCGCGTGGTTGCCGAAGGCGAGATCAATATCGAGTCGATTGCTCCCGTCGATGACGACCTTAACGCTGTGTACGGTTACCTGATAGGCGCCGAAGGCGGGGGTTCTTAGATTGGGGGTTCGACTAAAGCTTTGATGAGGTGAGCGCGAGCGATAGCGGGTCTCAACATGCCTGAAAGGCATGAAGTTAAGAGCCGGGGCTATAGAGCCTGTGTCACTCAGCTCGAGGCAAGAAAGAAAGCGAGATTAACGGCTCAACTCACAGAACCGTTTGCGGTAGCCAATGGATGCTGGCATTCAATCTAGTGTCTACCAAGCGAGTGGTCGCCGATAACTAGCGAAACCTTTCGGCCGATATTGTTCCGAAAGCATAATAGTGCGCAGTCTAAAACTAATCGGTAAGGTACAGAGTAGGTTGAATGCCAGCATCCATTGGCTACCGCAAACGGTTCTGTATTGAGTGGCGGCGTTGCGCGACGTAAGATCACCCGCTTCGCTTTACCCGGACTAAGTTTTGATACGGGCTCAGCGCCCAAGGGTCAAAACCGTGATCTCGGCCAAGCCTGCGGGCAGCGGCGAAAGTGGCTACCGTCCCTTTCAGGGACAACGCATTCAGAGGCTCATCGAAGTGGTGTTCATAAGGACGAATCGGCTATGAGTTCAAATATTGAAGTCTCGGAAATTGCCCAGTCGGACAAGCAATCATTTCCCTGGTCGCTCTGGCTGCGTCAGATTCGGGCGATCTTCCGTCTCGAAATCGAGAAAAACTTTCTCGGCCGGCGTTCAATTCTGCTCTATCTTCTGGCGCTGATCCCGATTGTGCCACTTGCCTTGTTGGCTCCCTTTACGCCGCCGGGCCGCGAGTGGCAGGACTTCAGTCAGTACAACATGATCTTTGCAATTTATTATGGCGGACTGATTCTGCGGACGGTCGTTTTCTTTGGCTGTGCCTGGATATTCATGAATCTGTTCCGGGGCGATATCGTCGACCGCAGTCTGCACTTCTACTTTCTCAGTCCGGTGCGGCGTGAGGTGCTGGTGGTGGGGAAGTATTTCTCAGGACTGGTCACTTCGATCATTCTCTTCACTGGGACAACTGTAATTTGCATGCTCCTGCTTTACGTTCCTCACTTTCCATCAGAAAGCATGCGCTTCTTCTTTGACGGCCCCGGCCTGGGCCAACTTCTTACCTACGCCGGAATTACCATCCTCGCGTGCATCGGCTATGGCGCCTTCTTCCTGGTTGTTGGTCTGTTTTTCCGCAACCCAATTATTCCCGCTCTGGTGCTTTACGGTTGGGAATGGCTTAACTTCCTGCTGCCGCCGTTGCTCAAGAAGATCAGCGTGATCCACTATCTCCATTCGCTCACACCTATTCCCGTCCCGGAAGGACCCTTCGCGGTCGTGGCCGAACCAACCCCCGCGTGGATTGCCATACCAAGTCTGATAATAGTGACAATCATGGTCCTGATTGCCGCCAGCTACCGCATCCGCCACATGGAAATCCGTTACGGCAGCGATTAGTTCGCAAGGCCTTTTGTCGTTCAGGAAAAGAGACCAATTCGTTCTGATTTGTCCAGCAATCTTCTGCGCGCGCACTGACCTACCTCTGCTCATCATAGTAGTCGTCATTGTCATCACCCGGGGAATCCGCTGGCAGTCGTTGGATCTCAGTTGGTCTGCGACCTAGGTTGCGCAGCCCAAGAATCATTTTGAATTGGCGGTAGATAGTCAAGTGGCTGTACTATCGTGCGCGTACCTCGCGATTAGTGGGCCGGTCCTCAGCGCTGGCATTCTCGATTGGGATTCTCGCTTCATTCTCATTCCGGCCCGCCAGTAGAAAACCAGGTTCATGCGACATGTTTGTCGATGTCTTCGAAGTAAGACTCGAAAGTTACGCCCGTTTTTTTCCTGGAGGTAAATGGTTATGGAGACTGGTTTCACGGTAACCCTTATCAAATTCATTGCATTGGCTTGTGCTGGCGGATTCTCGATATTGGGAGTCATGACTGATTTCAAAAAGGAAGGTCGAGTCACACGGTGGGGACGAATTGCCATAATCGGAGTCGTACTCTCATCGTTATTCTCAGTCGCCCTTCTCGGCCTGGAGCAGAAGTCGTTAGCTGAAAGCAGGAGAAAGGCTGATCTCGAGAGAAAGGCGGCCGACGATCAGGCAGCGAAAGAGCGGGAAGATGCAAACCAGAAGTTTGCAGATACCGTGCAAAGATTGGAAGCGATACGCGAATCTGTTAACGGTAGTCTCGAACAGACGGCCCGGAATCTTGAACAGACCACTTTGGTTGCCACAGATGTAAAAAGGAGCATTAAAGAGCAATCCAGAATTGTTGCTCAGACCGGAGGCATCGCTCGCAATCTGGCAACCAGTCTGGAAGCACAACAGCGGCAGCTCACTCAAACAGAAAATCTGGCTTTGGACAGGGACCTGGAAGGCCTTGAGTTGTCGTGGGAGCCCTCTAAGGCTCAATGGAACGAAATAGAACGCGCTTATCAGAGTTTACCCTCGGCAGCTCGCTCCGATAGTCATCACGGTCGGGTTCCGGATAAGAACTACTTCCCGGTAACTACAATTACCGGGGAGAGGTTTTACGAACATTGGAGAATTATCTTTAAACCGCTCTTACGCCCCCAGGGGCTGCTTGAGTTTCCACCCGTCCTTACGAGTCAAAACGGTTGGGAGAGATTTTACGGCGTCCTGGCGGCAGCGCTTCCTAATTATTGGGTAGTCAAATTAGGTTCAAATCCGGGGGTTGTCTTGTCATCTGCCGGATTTTACCCGTCCTCAATAAGTATTTCGAGGGGTAGAATTACGTTGATCATAAAACCACCGGAGACAAAAATAGCTCTGAAAAGGTTGGTCGTCGATAAAACCGTCACCTTCAGTGGATGGCGGGGTATCACAACGGTGCGCCTTAAGTCGAAGGACGCCGGTGTTTGTCTTGACCAAACGATAAACCTGGACTGGGGAGAGCCCACGGATGAGTATGAAGCGTCAGTGTCTGGGCCCCACCCCTTAGACATTCAATTTGCTAATCTATCTCAATGTCAGCAATCTGGAACTTAGAGCATTCAGAGTGCCCTCCGATCAGACGGGTGAGCGCGGACACTCCAACGTTTCGGGTAACGAGCGCACAAGAACCTGGCCGTGACTGGCTCCTCGCAGGATGTAGGGACAGGTTTGAAACCTGCCCCTACTTCAGATGTGTGAGGTCACTCATCATGCTGATGACGATCATCAAGATCATCGTCATTGTCAATCATCGCCCAGAGGCTTCAGGAAGTGGCTGAAGGCCCATTGGGCTATGTGTCTGCCCTGCTTCCGCGCGTCTTCGTCCGCAAAGCGGAAGTGGATTCCTTGGTAGATACGCGCGTTCACCACCTCCTCCTGCACATCCGAGAAGCGGGTATAATCGCGCGTGTCGTCTATCGTTGGCCCCAGGTTGGTAGTTGTTATTGAGAAGCTCTCTTGGTTACCGAAGATGAGCGCAAGTGTACGGGTCGCAGCGGCAATAATGTTGTTTGCGCCCGAGGTGTGGTCGGGATAGGCTGGGGTGTTGATTAGAGGCAGCCAGTTCGTGTCTCCAATCGTCCGCGGGTTGCCGTCGTTGTTCCCCTCTTGGATCGCGGTGATCGGTCGCCAGAAAACGTAGTGGACCTTAGTATTCCAGGCAGTGATTATTGCGTCAGCCATCGACATGTCAGCCAGGGCAAAGAGCCGGGAGCTGTCACTAATGTTGGTGACGTGCGCGCCGGCGATGTCCCCAACGAGTCGGTTCATAAGCAGAACGAAGTTGGAATTCCAGAAATGGGCCAAGTCGGTCTGATCGCCGTCGCGTTCGGGGCAGTTGTTGCAACCCAGCCTCTTAGCCTCGTTGTAGGCCCTCGTATACTCTGGGCTGTTCAAAGCTGGCGGCGGGTGCGCTAGGAATTGTGAAGGGCTGGTAAGGACGAAGGGAGTGACCGAGCCCAGCCACGGCGCGACCATCGGCGCGAAGAGCGGGAGCGTAGGGCGCCAGACGCCCGGAGCGGTGCCGCCGAGGAAGGGCGGTGGCGCTGGGTTAGGGAAACTACCGTCATTGGCCCGTAAGGCGATGATACCAGCAGCGGCGGTTGCCCCCACAGCCACCCCAGGGTCGTTCTGGGGTATGAAGCGGTCGGCCAGGTACTGGTTGTAGGTTAGGTCGAGTGACGCGGACTGCCATGGAAAGCGGTTGACTAGTACATCGTGCGCGGCTTTGGCGGTGGCTGCCACTGGGGAGCCGGAGGCTCCCGGAATCTCCATGTAATACGGTTCGAAATCTTTTTCGATGGCCTGGACGGCGTCGTAAACGGCGGCCTAGACCATCGCAATGTCGAGGACGCCGCTCGGGCCTGGGCGCGCCGGAATAGCCGGAACACAAGTGGGAACGGGACATGCTGTCGTGGTCGCTGTCACGGCAATTCCATTCCAATCGCCCACGGCATCGGCGCTTGCGCTGGCAGGTGCTGCAAGCAGGATGGCAACGATGGCAATGGCTGGGAAGATTTGAAGTTTCATTTTCATGATGCTCCTTTTTGTTTGTGGTTGGGATGAATCGATAACCGACAGTTCAGACCAGTTGTCGAAAGCGATTCTTTCAAAGAAAGTTAATTCGGCTCTTATCGCCTGAAACGAGAGGTGGCGGAGCGCTGTAATCTGTGCCTGAAGAA
>JAMQPH010000593.1 GCA_023717605.1 Pyrinomonadaceae bacterium | reverse complement strand
TTTCGTACAACGCAATGAAAGAGAAATTAGTAGCCAGCAGTAACCCGGTTGCTGCCGTCGCAACGAGGATTACCGTGGCGCCCACGGTGTTAAGGCCGCTGGCCAGGGTTTGTGCGATCACCGTTCCGGCCAAACCTCCGGGCTGCACACTGGAGTCAAAGAGAGGACTGAATTGTGATATGGAAAGTAAAGCGGACGCAGAAAGAACCAGAATTACCAGCCCGAGCAGTGGGTAGAAAGGCGCGCTGATTTTCTGTGTGCGAAAACGCCGCCACGCTCCAGCAAACAACAGTAGCGGTAATAGGAAGGCGGCGATACCAATCGCCTGGAACAGCGCTGCAGCGACGTTGGCGCCTATCGCGCCAGCCCAGTTGCGTGTTTCAGATCCTCCGGCGGAATTCCACGAAGGGTCGTTGGGAAAAAATGCTGCCGAAACAAGACACAGCGAAAGAAGCAGGCCCAACGCAAGAAGCAAGATGGCAATGATCTCGTTTCGCCTACTGTTCCGCAGGGTTATTATCCGGGGCTTCTCTTCCAGCTTTGTAGTTGCCATGGAAACTCCAGATGCCTCAGGGGATTTAGAATCCAGGTTGCGAGCCGAACATAATCACACGAAACTTAGAACCTGGGCCAAATTAATCACGCCGCCTTCCTTGCTAACAGGTATGCCTTGATAAAGTCGTCCAAATCGCCTGCCAGCACCGCGTCAACGTTCCCTTTCTCCAATTTCGTCCGCGTGTCCTTTACCAATCGATACGGTGCCAACACATAGCTTCTGATTTGCGACCCGAAGGAAATCTCGGCCTTGTTTGATTCCAACTCAGCATGGTCTGCCCTTCGCTTCTCGAGCTCAAGTTCGTAAAGCCTAGATCTCAAAACCTGCATCGCGACGGCACGATTCTGATGTTGCGAACGCTGATTTTGGCATTGGACAACAATGCCTGTAGGCAGGTGCGTTATGCGGACTGCGGAATCTGTGGTGTTGATGTGCTGGCCGCCGGCACCCGTGGCGCGATAAGTGTCGACCCGAAGGTCCTTCTCCTGGATTTCTACCTCGATGTTCTCGTCGATCTCAGGATAGACAAAAAGGGAAGCAAATGAAGTGTGTCGGCGGGCGGCCTGGTCAAATGGTGAAATGCGAACCAGCCTGTGCACCCCCGCTTCGGCTGCGAGCAAACCGTAGGCATATTCACCTTCTACCTCGAACGTAACGCTTTTCAGACCCGCTTCTTCGCCGGGTTGGTAGTCAATGATCTCTGTTTTAAAACCGCGCTGTTCGGCCCACTTCAGGTACATGCGCAGTAACATCTCAGCCCAGTCCTGCGATTCGGTGCCACCTGCGCCGGGATGAATCGTGCAGATGGCCGGGAGATGATCGTTCTCGCCGGCAAGCAGCATCTCCGTTTCTGCCTGGCTTAACTCATGTTCCAGACGCTCGACCAGCGAGCGGAGTTCTTTCAATGACTCTTCGTCCTCCTCGGCAAACTCAAAAAGCACTCCCGCATCGGCAATCTGGGATTCAAAGTGTTCCTGCCGCTGCACCTTCTTCTCGAGCAGGCTGCGTTTTTGCAGCAACTTCTGCGCGGCCTCCTGATCGCTCCAGAAATCCGGTGAAGACGCTTGATCCTCGATCCGCTTTAACTCTTCGCGGCTGGCAGCAACATCAAAGAAACCTCCCGAGCTGCTCAACTCGCATGCGAAGATCATCATAAGAGGTTCTCAAATCCTGTATTGATAAAGTTTCGATCATCCTTAACCTCGACTCCCTAATTTCCGACGCCAAAAAGTGGCGGTAAACACCAGGATGCTGATGACGGTACTGAAGGCGACAAACAAGTCGCCACGCCTGGAGTAAAACGTACTCGTGTTTTCATTCAGGCCGATCCTCCAGATGCGAACGGCGGTCTGAAACGCTTCGGTTGCGTCTTTCACTTCACCCGCCGGAGTGATGTACGCAGTTATTCCCGAATTCGTCACTCTTAGGATCGGACGTCCATTCTCAACTGCGCGAAAGACCACGTTGGCCAGGTGTTGCTGCATCACTGCCGTGGGACCAAGGTACCCGTCGTTGGAAATATTGATCAGCACATCTGCCCCGTCTCGTGTGAAGCTTCGCGCAATAGACGGATAAGCAGATTCAATGCAAATAAAAACTCCCGCGCGAGTATCACCCACCTTCATCAGCGTGTAATTCGTGCCCGGTGTGAAATCTCCAACGACTGCTCCCACCATACCCGCTCCCGGTAGCCAGCGCGGTATCGGCACATACTCGCCAAATGGCATCAGGCGAATCTTATCATACTGAGCGATCCGACTACCCTGCTGACTAACCATTACGGCGGAGTTGTAAATGCCATCATTCGGTGCCACTTCCTGCGAGTTGAAAAGTACGGCAGTCTGGTTAGCAATCGCAAACCGCACCAGAAGTTCTCGCAACTGCAAATCATTTCCGTAAGTGAAGTTCATCGGCGACTCGGGCCAGATCACCAGCCGAGGTGTGCCATCGTTGGGAAGCTGCTTCAAAGCGGTTTCGCTCATTGACACATGCCGGTCAATCAGGAGCTGCATCTCCGCGTTTGATTTGAAGATATCCATCGGCACGTTTGGCTGCAAAGCTACAACCACAGGTGCCGGTACTCCGGAATTCCAATTCGTTTGTGAACGACGGGATGCAACCATTACCAGTGCGACACTCAGAAAGACCAGCCCTGTCACAAGCGCCGACCTCGCGTCGTGCTTTAGCACCAGGTACGCAACCGCAACGTTTACAGAAAGAATCAGGAACCCGATTGCATATACACCCCCCCAACGCGCCGGCTGAATCAACATCGGCTGGTAGGCCTGTGAATACCCGATTGCATTCCAGAGCTGGCCGGTAAGGCCAAGTCTGCCCCATTCAAGAGCTGACCAGACAAAGGGGGCCAGGAACAGGGCTCTGGTGCCCCACGCCCGAATCGCGCGCGCGAGCACGAGAGCAAAGACTCCCGGAAATAGACCGACGAAGATCGGAGCCGGAGCCAGCAGAAAGTAGGCTGCCCAACGAGGGATTCCACCGTAATGGATCATTGAGTACGTTAGCCAGTGACAAGAGCCGTAAAAAAACACGGCGCCGGTTAGCCAGCCGAGAAAGAATGATCTTCGCGGAGAAGGCCTGAGTCCGACTACGACAAGTAGAGGTACCAGTCCCAACCAGGCAAGTGGCCAGTAACCAGAATTCGGAAATGAAAGTATGAGCAGGACTGAGGAGGCGATGGCGGCTGCCACACCAGTGAGAGCAGAGGCTTTCAACCAGGAATGCGTCGCGTAGGAGGAATCGCCATGTTCGTTAGCGCGGGCCTTACTCGCGCGCCCAGTTGTAGAAACCGCGTCCTGCATTAGCCGGGAGTTTATCAAAGGCGAGAAGTGCAGGCTAAAAAGTTTTGGTTAAGAGGTACCTTGAGCGAGCCGGCCGTTACTACCAACCGAATTCGGCGTACAGACGATCCCGAACTCACGGGAAATGATGCTAACAATGCTTCGTGTGATTCGTGGATCGTTTAGGCGGACGCAATTAGTAGATTCCTTCCAAGGAACCTTTCTAAGAATTTTTTTTGACTCCTGAGTTTTGGTTTCGAACGACGACTCAAAACGGCTAGTCCGCGTACGAAAACGACAGAAAACGTCACCGTC
The DNA here is from genome assembly GCA_023717605.1 of Pyrinomonadaceae bacterium. GTDB lineage: Bacteria > Acidobacteriota > Blastocatellia > Pyrinomonadales > Pyrinomonadaceae > PSRF01. The sequence goes on along the minus strand of JAMQPH010000593.1, from coordinate 7,003 downwards.
GAAGTGACAAATTTCGTCGCGGCGTTAACGGTCGGAAGCTGAGTAGGTGGAAGCTACCTTGAACTTGGCAGAATGTGCATCGGCGGTGCGGAAAACGATCCTGGAAAATAATCAGCCTTTAAACGCGGGAGAACCCAGCCATTTCTGGCCGGGTTCACTTTTTCGGGAGGCTTAACTGAAGGGTTGCTCGGGGGGTGGCTGGCGCAGCGGCAGGCGGCGCTCAGAGGGAGTTGGCGGCGGGGGCACGTTGTAACTTTACTTTGGTCTCCCGTGCTTGCCGAGGTTTCTTAGAGCACCTTCTGTGCCAGAGGAAGCTTCCTGGAAATAGGCGCGAGCTTCAGCCTTTGGTAGCAGGAAATTGCGTTAGAGTTTCCGTTTAGAAGGACCAACTCTTACTCGGTAAAGAATGCTCGAAAGAATCCTTGCAACAAAGTCCGACTTCAAAATGCAGGAAACCCAGTCATCGCTGACTGGGTTCATTTTCGGTTGGAATTTACCTGAAGGATCGCTCGGCGGGTGGCTGGCGCAGCGGCAGGCGGCGCTCAGAGGAAGTTAGCGGCGGGGGCACGTTTCGACTTTACTTTGGTCTCCCGTGCTTGCCGAGATTCCTTAGAGCACCTCCTGTGCCACAAAAAAAGATTTTCTGGAAATCGGAGGTCATTGGTTGTTACACCAGCCGCCGATCCAACGTGCGAGTCCGCGGGAGTTGAAGTTAGGTCCATCGCTCGACGAGGAGAAGATGCCCAGCCACTCCCACTACTTTGACTATCGTGTGAGACCCGATGCTACTGCCGTCAGCAGAGCGACCACGCCACAGTTCGCCCTGAATTAACACAGTGCCTTCGGGATTAAGTGGCGAGTCGACTTGCGCGCGGGAACCAATCAACCGTATCTCGCTGGTTGCAGATTTCTTATGCCTCGACAGGGCAGCCAAAATTAGTAGCGACGCCAAGCAAGCGCCGAAAATGACAATGGACCAAAACCAACTCATAGAAACTGATAAGCCGCTCTGGGAAGCCCCAGATTCCAGGTGCTCAAGAGTACCAAATGAAATGAGGCGACCCTAGATAACCCGGGATCGCCTCATCAGTCCTGAGGATCGCTCAATCTCAGTTCTTGCCCATGGTTACCTGCCGTTGCAGCGCGATTGCTTCCTGGTTGTTCGCATCGATCGTCATCGCGCTGGAAGCATATTTCGTTGCTTCGCCCCGATCACCGCGCTCCAGAAAGATCCGGCCGAGCAGAATATGGGCGTCGATGAGTTTAGGATCCCAGAAGATCGCAGTCTTGAGGGCGGCTATTGCCGCTTCTTGATCGCCACGGCGCTGGTTGATCCGGCCACTCAGTAGATAGGCCTCCGCATTAGTCGGTTCGATCATAACCACCCGATGGAGCTCAGGCAGTGCCTCATCGTCACGTCCGGCCTGATAGAGATCACGTGCCTTCCCTAACAAGTCCTGAGTAGCCGAACCCGCGTCAACATTGGCTGCGACGGCCTTCTTGCGCATCAGGTCAGACACATCGTCGCGGCTCAAGACGTCCCGCATTCGCAGCGATACATTGCTGGTGGTTTGAGACTTTTGCCACTCGGTCTGCCACTTCGCATATGTCTGCAGGTAACGCCGGGCCTGATCGTCCGCCGCGGCCGCCGCTTCACTCTTTCCAATCTTCTCGAGGGCCTTTGCAAAAAGGAAGTAAGCCTGGCCGTCTCTCGGGTCAGCCGTGATCACAGGACGGAGTTGCTCCGCCACTTCTGCATATTTTCCTGCTAGAAATAGTGAATAAGCGTAGTTGAAGTGCACCATCTGGTCGTCGGGGGCAGACTTGGCTGCACGATCCAGGAAGGATGTGCCTTGCTGGAGCAGTCGTACTCGTTCCGCCTCTTTCTTCTCCTCACGTGAAGCCTGAACTGCGACTGCCCCGGCGTTGTTATAGATTCCGATCAGAGGCATTTCCGCCGAGAGTGGCACGAGGGAGGCCAACGAACGACCGAAGTCTCCGAGTTTCGCATAACCGAGACCCGCGTAGAACGCCGCTTCAGTGTAGTGCGGATCTTTCTTCTGCAGCCTGGTGAAGTATTCGGTGGCTTCTCTCCACTTACCTTCAATCATATAAAACCGGCCCAGCTCAAAGACCGCCTGCGGATAGACTGCGCCACCATTGGCATCACTGTAAAAACGGATGGCGTTCTTTAGATAGTTTGCCCGCTTGGGATCGCGCTCGCTCAACTGCACGCCTTTAACGTAGGACTCAAACGCTCGTTGAGGGATCTTCGTTGCTTCCTGCACCAGTTGGTTTTGAGAGAACGGCAAGGCTTTGTCGCGCTGATACAGAATTTGATAAGCAATTCGACCCTGAATATTCTGAAGCGTGGTAAGCAGGCCACCAAAATCAAACTGCCGGGTGGCCCAGGCGCCATCCAGGACCTCGCCCAGCGTGCGTCCCTCGTTAACCTTGATCACACGCGCAGTCACCTGTACGTAAGCTTCGATGGCCGACTTATCATCTGCTTTGTCCCCCGCTTGGCCGGATTCTGGCGGCGGCGTTACTGAATAAGTTCCAATCACGATCATCGTGGCCTTCGCCTCACGGGCTAGCTTGATGGCAGTTGCGCGCGACGGGATCACCGTGGAAGGCAAACGCAAGCGCTGATAGGCGAGTTCGCGTTCGTCATTGGACACGACGATCAAGCCTGGCTTGCTTAATAGTTCCGCGACGGAGTTCGCGAAACTCTCTCCAACCCAATTGTATTCCGGTCGATTAGAGGTATTTTCAAAAGAGAGCACCATCACAACGTCGCCGCCGGCGGGCGTCTGGCCGGACGCCGGACACGCCGATATGGTCACAAATAACGCAAATGCCGGTGCCAAAAATAAGTTTTTGAAAGAAGTAGTTCGCATGAAAATTCACAATCCCTAACTAATATGAGCCTAAACGGACGCGGGCTATGATGCCGCGGTGATACTTGCGGTTGGTCTGTTACACGGTACTCCGCAAGTCAACCAACTGCGCATGGTTATGGGCGCTAGCCTTCCTTTGCGGCAGGCGTCACCTTGATGCAATGCTCGCACTGGATTGCGGAACTTTAACAGAAAGTGAGCAACAAGCAGAAATTGTGGAGCGAAAAGCTCTGAAAACGGCGTCTAAGGAGCTTCCCGCGCGGGCTCAATCGGGGCATATCGAGTCATTTCGGAACCTTGGAAAGCATGAAATGTAGGGTGGGCGGGTTAGTACGCCCCACTACCAAATGTAGAGAATTCTCGACAAGGGGAACTTCTCTGTAGTAGATTGAATTGCCTGGCCCTGCCTACCTGGGCTGAACACCTACTCAATCCTGCCGCATCTCAACTCCCGAGCTCTGCGAGCCACCCTTTAAAAGAGACTAGCTAAAGTGCAGGTCACAGTCGAACCCAAATTGAACGATATTGCGCCTCCGTCTATCAATGATGGCGGTCAGGCCGGCCTGCGCCTGGTGAACCCAGCCCCTAAGCAGCCGACACTTGAGTCTCAGATTGATCTAATCCTTGGCAACACTGACTACCTGCTGCCGATCCTCAAGGCTGTCCGGCAGATTTTCAACGATCTCGTGCGCTTGCTGGATTGCCTGCGGCTGATGGAGGGAAACCTTCACCAGGTTTCGGAAACGCTTGCTCTGCTTGAGATCGTTCAGGCGGACACGCTCTCGCTGCTCGACTTCACTGAAAAAGAAGCGTTGCAGACTGATGGGATCAGCGAACGACTCTACGAGGTGCTTGACGGCATGTCCTTCGCTCTGCGGCATGAAGTGCGACGGGTCTTCGAAGAGGATCTTCAACTCTCAGGTGAAGAGCCGCACGAGATAGCTCAGGCCAAAATCACGGATGCCCACAGAATACTTACTAACTGCTTGCAGCAGTCGATTATTACCCTCGCCCAGGTCTTCGATCCCAGACTCGACGGCCGGCAGCTCTTCGATAACTCCAAAGCCAGACTGAAACAGTCGCTCCTATTGTGTAAGGACCTGTGGACCATGATCAATCTTGTGCGGCGGGCTGAACGCGGCTTTGACAGGAATCTGATAAATCGGGTTATGGAGCGAGTTCAGGCATTTCGGAACGGCAGCATGCACTATTTGATGTACCGGGATTGGGGCCACTTCGAACGAATAGTCGAACAACTCGAGGCTTCGCTTCGCGGTGAGCTCGACAGCGGACCAGTGTTGCACCAATTTCTGTGCTATCTCGAGACGTTGCTCGGTCAGGTAAAACTCCGCGCCGTGCTGGCGGAGATGATGCCTGACTTTTTTTGCAATCAAATTGGCAATAAGGAGACTGAACTGGACTGGACAACCGACGAACTGCGCCTGGCCTACGAGCTTTATATGGCTGGTTAACCATTCACACCTTCGGCATCCCTTCCGTCAAATTAATGAGCCAGTGACTTCAATCTGCCCGAATCGTTGACCGACCTTGAATCACCACTGGCTAAACCATTGAGATTTCGCGTTTCGTACAGCCCGCCCGGCGTCTGGCATATGTCGTGCAGAAAGAGTCGGGCCCGGCAAGGGTTGATCACCGTACCAGACGACTCAACGTCTTAGGAAACCAACCCAAAGAAAGTCCCAGGCCGGACCGACTCCGCCCTATTTGCCGCCTTCAGGGAGACCAACACTCGTGAGTACATCCCTCCAATCGAAAACTCAGTTCACCGGGAGCTTTGACGCAAAGACCAGCCCTGGCGAGCCCCGTGTCGGGGACTCTGGTTCTGAGATCCCCAACCTTCAGTCCCAGGTTAGTGTCCTCACCAACTCAATCAGTGACGAAGCAGTCCGGCTAGCCGTAGGCAAGATCCTAACCGACCTGGTTTTCCTTCTGGACTATTTGAGTCTGGTCGCCGGCTTGAAAGATTTCGGTGGAATCAAAGAAGTGGTCTCGATTCTCAACACTGTCCGCGGTGAAGCCTACTCCGTAGCCGTATTCATCGAGGATCATGCGCTGCACCTGGAGGGGATCGATCATCGTCTGAGTGAAACACTAGACAGTTCTGCTTACGCTATCAACCACGAAGTTCGCCGGATTTTCAATGGGGAGCTTGCTGGTATTAACGTCGATCGGGACGATCTAGAGACGCGCTGGGCGCTCGTACACGCGCAAGGCGTACTCACGAACTGCTTTCAGCAATGCATGGTTGATGTTGCCCGCGTGTTTGACGCGAGTGTAACTGATGCCAGGCTATTCCAGGATTGGCAGAGCAGACGAGAAAGTTCACTGAGTCTGTACCACGATCTCTCGGAATTGATCGCGCTGATCAAGGAGAGCGAGAAGGATTCGCTTAGTAACTTTCCAGGACAGTCTCGGGATCATCTGGAAGAACGGTTAAAGTCCTTTAGAGAAGGCAGTATGCGATGCTTGATGTACAAGGATTGGCAACAGTATGAGGCGCTCTCAGAAAAGATTATTGCGTCGGTCAAAAGTGGAGAAAGTCCCGCGGATCTACTGCATCACATGGGCTGTTACCTGGAAACTCTACTCGCGCACATAAAGACAAGGTCTGTCCTGGCAGACTTAGATCTGGAGTCTCTGTGTATTTATGAAAAGATCGATATCTCCTGAAAAGCTCGCCAGAGTCCGCACTACTTTCCCGCGGTTGCAGATCAACTTTGGTTTATTCTCCGCCGAAGACTCCTCCAACAAACTCAGCGTCCGCCGAACCCGTGTCGCCACCGTGAAAGAGACACTAGTGACTGCAAAAATTGAATTCTAGCGGCTCGGATAGCGCCCACAGCACTTGAAGCACTCACGAGAGCGGAATAGTGGACGTTTAATGGACTCCATTTTCCGGGCTGTGCATTTTCTTCTGAAGAGTCTCTAATTTCGGACATCGTAAGTTGCTCATCGAACAGCTTGGCATCAGATACCGAAAAGGGAAAACTAATACTAACACCTCCGCACACCGATCAAACGTCGCCCGCGCGATCGGAACCACCCACACCATCGCTAAACCTCGGGCGGATGTTCTGGTTGTGGTGGAAGACGTTGTCGGGGTCGTACGTGGTCTTCACGTCCACCAGCCGGTCGTAGACGGAGTCACCGTACGCCTCGCGGACTCGACCGGGGTCTTCGTCGCCGCCGAGGAAGTTGACGTAGACGCCTTCGCGGAAGCGGCCGAGGGCGGCGAAGAACCTCCTCGTCCAAGCGGTCTCCCGATCGCCGAAGTCCTCGCCGGGCCGCCACACACCATCGAGGGTGATCGCGTGCGACGCCTGCCGGTTCCCGAACGCCGTCACACCCTCGGCCACTCGGCTCACCGCCCCCTTCAGATGGAACAGCGCCACGTACGACCGCGGCGACGAGCAGGAGAACGCGTGCTCGGCGATCACGTCGATGAGGTCGTCGCGGAGCTCGGGGAGGTGGGTGGACTTCCAGTAGTAGTTCCAACCGTGGACGACAGTCGAGTCGAGCGCGCTCTGGAATCCCACGTACGGCGTGGGTCCGACCAAGTCGAGGAGGGGAGTCCGGGATGTGCGGAGCGGGCGGAGCCGCTGCTCACCGTCCTCGATCGGTCCGGCGTAGCAGGTACCGATCATCACCACCGGGCGCCAGCGCAGATCCTCCGGGATGACGGCTAGCGGCGGCGCGGTGCCGAACCTCACGACCGTGCCGAGCTCGTTGGGAGCATCGCGGACGAAGTCGCGGTAGAAGCGGAGGACCTCTCTGGCGTCGCTCGCGTCCCAGAAGATGGGCCCGCAGAGGATGGTGGGCCCGACGGAGTGGAGGCGGAACTCGAACGAGGTGACCACGCCGAAGTTGCCGCCGCCGCCTCGCAATGCCCAGAACAGGTCGGGGTGCTCATCCTCGGACGCGCGCAGCAGCTCGCCTTCGGCCGTCACGACGTCGACGGCGAGTAGGTTGTCGACCGTGAGGCCGTGCTTGCGCATCAGCCAGCCGATGCCTCCGCCGAGGGTGAGCCCGGCGACTCCGGTGTGGCTCACGATTCCGCCGGTGGTGGCCAGACCGTGCGCCTG
>JAMQPH010000559.1 GCA_023717605.1 Pyrinomonadaceae bacterium | reverse complement strand
TTATATGACAGGCGCAGCCAGTACTGGGACCAGCGCGTCCTGCGTCGGCTCGAACGTAGCGATGAGTACCTGGACGAGCAAACCAAGGACGACAAAGACGCGGACGCCAAGGACAGCAAAGCGGACAAAGACGATGGAGGTGACGAAGATGATTGGGTCGCTGAGGAGGACGAGGAGATTGATAGGCGGCGGGAGTACTGGCGTCAACGGCTCGACGACGATTGGTAAAAATGGTGTCGAGTGAGCGGTGGTCTTGGGCGCTCGGGAGCGGATCCTTCGATGGCTCCGGTAATGCTTCTCGGCAGGGTCGCGATAAGTCACAACAAGCTGAATGTGAAGAACGACCTGCCCGTCGACAGCTTCTGGTCCATCAGCGTTTACGACGACAAAGGCTTTTACAGGCGGGCCAGATTGTAATCAATAAATTCTATGTTATTGTCGGGGCGATGCCATAAGCGGAATCTTTGCTCTCGCCCTCAGGTGAAGAAAGGAAGGAAACAATGAGAATCAAACGATCAATAGTCTGGCTCTTCGTCATAAGCCTTGTGATGTTCGCGGTTGTGGCCGCCAACTCACAAACAAAGAAGTCCACATCGAAGAAGACAACAACCGCAACTGAGCCGCCAATTCGTGGTCCAAATACGGAAGAAGGCGCCAGCCAGGCTGCGAAGTCGAGCAGAGTCTTAAGAGAGATCATGGGAACGCCCGATAAAGGTATCCCACGTGATTTGCTGGATAAGGCTGAGTGTGTACTGGTTTTTCCGCAGGTCCTCAAGGTTGGGGTCATCGTTGGTGGACAGCGTGGTCGCGGGGTTGCAAGTTGTCGAACGCGTTCCGGTTGGTCTGCTCCCGCTTTCTTTGAGATGAAGGGGGGCAGCGTTGGGTTCCAGATCGGTGGGCAAGCAACCGACTTCGTGCTGTTGTTTATGAATGAGAGCGGTTTGAGGAGTTTGATGTCTGATAGGTTCGAGTTGGGTGGTGAGGCTTCCGTGGCTGCTGGACCAGTAGGAAGAACTACCAGCGCTTCCACAGATGTGAAAATGGACGCGCAAATTCTGTCTTACTCTCGGAGCAAAGGCTTGTTCGCCGGCGCGTCGCTCAAGGGGCAAGTTATTTCGCCTGACGAAAGCGACATGGAAGGAACCTATGGCAACGGAATAAGGGCCGAGACGATTCTCGCGACAAACAAGAGTAGAGCACCATCAGAAGTTCAGGTCTTTCCGAAGGCTCTGACGAAGTATTCGTCGCGAGTTGCAAGGTGAGAGGCGCGGAGCGATTACTGTTGGGTCTGTAGCGAGTTTGAAGAGTGATGGACGATGTAGAAGGACTGCAATCGCGAGTATTGCCAATTTACATTTACGCATCGTCATCAAAACTCCGCTGCTCCACTCAGCGACAGAACCATTTGCTGTTAGAGACTGCGTCAAAACTCGTGAGAAGTCTGCCGACCTGTGTTGCGATTGGACAGCGGTTTGGGTTTTACCACGGAGGGGTGGGATGTTTATAGCAACACCAGACGACGAAACCCCCGCGCTGTTCGGAGGGGCGGAATGATGCTGGGATGATACCTTTCACATTGAGTTCCGCCCCCTCCGAACAGCGCTGGAAGGGTGGCGGTCTGAAGCTATAAACATCCAACCCCTCGCGGGGTGAAAACCCAAGGCTCCGCTACACATATCGGGCTTCTCATCTCAGTTTTGACACAGTAAATCATGAATCCCGATTCGCCACCGCGAATGAAAATAGAACGACACTCGTCAATCTGATTCAACCTGTCCGCTATTTTCATAAGAGTCTCTGTAGCCAATGGATCCCAGCACTCAACTGAATTGTGCCACTCAGCGACACAGATTAATCCTGAAGTGCCACTACGGTCTTACGTCTGCCGAAAACTATCTGTAGCTCTGACGAGTGCATCGATAATGCCGGGTTCGAGGGATGCATGACCGGCGTCGGGAATGATCTCGAATCGCGCTTCAGGCCAGGCGCGATGCAAATCCCAGGCATTCGTCATCGGACAAATAATGTCGTACCTGCCCTGCACGATCACTCCAGGTACTTTTCGAATCCTATCGACGTGTTCCAGCAGGTAATTGTCAGTCTCGAAGAAGCAATTGTTCATGAAGTAGTGGCATTCGATTCGCGCCAACGCGATGGCGGTTTCCGGTTCACTAAATTCGTCGATCAACCTCTGATCTGGAATCAGTTTCAATGCACTCGATTCCCAGATGGACCACGCATGCGCAGCTTCTTTCCGCACTGATGCGTTCTCGTCAGTTAAGAGTCGATAGTAAGCACGAATCATGTCACGTCGTTCATCTTCAGGAACGAGTCGAACAAACTCTTCCCAACCATCGGGGAAGATCGCGCTCGCGCCCTGGCTGTCTTCATAAAACCATCGCGTCTCATTTTCCCGGCCGAGAAAGATCCCACGCAGTACCAGGCCGATCACTCTTTCAGGATGCGTCTCGGAGTAAGCAAGTGCCAGCGTGCTGCCCCAGGAGCCGCCAAACACCAACCACCGCTCTATTCCAAGGTGCTCGCGTATTTGTTCGATATCGGCGACGAGATGCCAGGTAGTGTTGTCTTCAAGGGAGGCGTGAGGAGTGCTCTTTCCCGAGCCACGCTGGTCAAAAAGAATTACGCGGTAAGCCGCAGGGTCGAAGAAACGTCGATAGTCAGGGACCAAACCCGCGCCTGGTCCACCGTGGAGAAAGATGACGGGCTGCCCTTCGGGATTGCCGCACTGCTCGTAGTAAAGTTCATGAACGTACAGTTCGTGAACCGGAGAAACCTTCAACCGTCCAGTGTCGAAGGGCTCAATCTCTGGGTACAAGGTTCGAAGCTCGCTCATACTGATCCTCTCGATTTGTGGCCGTGGCAATCGGCAATCGTCAATGCTAGTCGGCGCAAAGTTCAAAGTCCAACGTCCAACGTCTCCCGCAACGAAAGACTTGGGACGTTGGACTTTGGACCAATCTTTTAGCAGACTACGCAACATTGTGGCGGCGGCCAATCATTAATTATTAATTATGTGGATTCAGGAGGAACCAAAGATGACGCTTCGAGATTTCTATCTAAAACGTGCGAAGGCAGAGTTTCCCGTCTTTCTAAAGGTGCTGAGGGCGTTACCCGAAGACCTTAGCTACAAACCACATGACCGTTCACCCTCGGCCGAGCAGCTGGTTTGGACCCTGACTAATGAACTGAAAGCATTGATTGATGTCTGCGAGACGGGAAAGTCTGAATGGGGAGACAGCAAGCCACCGAGTCGGGATGAGATGATCCGAATGTTTGAAAAGTGGTCGACTGAGTTACTCGACAAGGTTGCCGCCCTTGATGATGCTGCGCAGGAGAGAAACGCACAGTTTCTCTATCAAGGACATGTCGTAATGGAAAAACCAACGGTAGAATTTATTTGGGACTTCATGTTTGACGCGATCCATCATCGTGGGCAGTTGAGTGCGTATCTCCGACCCATGGGCGCGAAGGTCCCCTCGATTTATGGACCGTCCGCTGATGACACTGGAATGTAACAGGGCGCTTCGTACAAGCTTTCGGCTCCGACCTCCACTGAATGACGCACACCATCCAAATCCACAAAGGAAAACCAGGCAGCCTGCCAGGTTGCGGTCTAGTATTTTCGGCCCTATGAAGGTTCGACTCCTCCCGCCAACGATAGGGATCTTCGTGTTAATCAGTGAGGCGGAAGAATCGCAAATGTCGCAAGCCGCCCGATCGCCGCTTCCCGGCAAAGGCAACCCTGGCCACGCCTACAGCGTCATAGTGTATATGTTCTACGTTAGAGGCTATAATAGCCAATTGACAACCCGCGCGAACCGCGCTATACTGCCCCTATGCTAAACAAGAGTGCGTTTAGAATATTGGAAACTTGCGAGAAGGGCCTTCAGGACCTGCTGGCGAAGGCTGCGGCCAAAGGTGATTATTCTGAGGTAATTCAACTGACTTCCTGGGCAAAGGTCATTCGGAGTCTTGCCGATGATGCGCAAGCTGACGACGCTTTGGTAGCTGTCGCCTCTCCCGGGAAACACGCATCTTCGGGCACGCCAGCCCAGAGTGGGTCGCGTCGGTTGATTAAAAGAGCGCCCCATCGCCGCAGCTCCAGTAAGCCCGAGGGGTACCCGAAATTCTTCCGAAGCGAAGACGAGCTTGTCAAAATCGGCTGGTCAAAGCGAGAGAGAGAGGAGTATCAGCATAAGGCACCGTACAAGGTTTTGAACCTTCTCGTACGGAGGCTCGCAACGGTCGGCGCGGGCGGAAGGATGTTCGCTGCCG
>JAMQPH010000557.1 GCA_023717605.1 Pyrinomonadaceae bacterium | reverse complement strand
CGGCAGCGAAGAAATGGGACCCTGTGCGTTACTACGAGGACCCTACGTACTACAATTCCAAGGACCTTGTGAAGCCTTATCGCGTCGGCATGTCTTGCGGCTTCTGCCATGTTGGTCCGAATCCCACTCACCCGCCGTCAGACCCGGAACGGCCTGAGTGGGAGCATCTGAGCTCCAATGTTGGTGCGCAATATTTCTGGCTTGATCGCATCTTTAGCTGGACGGCTGACGCTAGGAGTTTCGCCGTCCAACTCTTCCATACGTCACGGCCCGGCACGATAGATACTTCTCTTATTTCCACTGACAACATTAACAACCCGCGAACGATGAACGCGGTGTACAGTCTCGGCCCCCGCCTTCAGATGGCTAAACGGTGGGGCAAGGAGACGCTTGCGGGCGGCAACCTGAACAATAAGCAATTTAACGATTTTGTGAAAGAAGGACCGCTCACGCAGTTCTTCATGGCTCCGAATACCGTGTGGTCACCCCGTGTCTTGAAAGACGGGGCAGACTCCGTCGGCGCTCTGGGCGCGCTGAATCGTGTCTATCTGAATATCGGGCTCTTCAGCGAGGAGTGGTTGCTACACTTCAATCCCTTAGTCGGAGGGAAACCCACGACGTCGATTGAAATTGACGTGGCCCGAAAGAATTCCGCTTACTGGGAAGCGACGGAGCAGCAAACGCCGGATCTGGCGCTCTTCTTCCTGAAGAGTACGAACCCCCATCGACTTACGGATGCGCCGGGGGGTAAGGCCTATCTCACGGCGGATCACCAAAAGCTTCTCCAAGGGAAGCTCGTCTTCGCCGAGCGCTGCGCCGGCTGTCACTCGAGCAAACTCCCAGACCTTCCTCCCACTCTCGCACCCAGCCTCGACCAAGGGGGGTGCGCGGGATCCAAGTATCTCGACTGCTGGAATACCTATTGGAACTGGACCAAAACGGACGACTTCAAAAAGAAGATGCGGGAGATTGTCCTGGCCAAGGATTTCCTCGACGACAACTTCCTCTCCAGCGAATTGCGCGTTCCCGTCACACTCCTTGAGACAAATGCGTGCAGTCCACTGGCGACCAACGCCATCGCACGCAACATCTGGGACAACTTCTCGTCCCAGACCTACAAAGAGCTACCGTCCGTCGGGACCATTACCGTCTACGACCCCATGACAGGCGAGGCGACACCCTACCACATGCCCGACGGCGGCCGAGGGTACACCCGTCCCGCGTCGCTCATTAGCCTCTGGTCCACCGCTCCCTTCCTCCTAAATAATAGCGTAGGGAGGTTTGATCCCAGGCCTTCCGTTGAAGGACGAATGAATTCCTTCCAGAACTCGATTGAACAAATGCTCTGGCCGGAAAAGCGGGACAAGGACGAAGTCCTTGTCGATAAGATCCCCGGTCGTATCGACCGCACAACCAAGCAAAGCTACATCACCATTCCTGCCGGGTATCTTCCCGACATCTTCAGCGGACTCCTGGATTTCTGGCAACGCGTCTTCCCTTGGATTTTCGGCGAGGAGGGCGTTGAGATCGGGCCAATCCCCAAAGGCACTCCGGTCAACCTCCTTGCGAATCTTCAACTATTGCCAGAGACCACACATCCGGGAGAACGTCTCACGCACGATGTCAAAGTCCTAGATCTTCTGATCAAAGTGAAACACGCGCTGAAACAGTTGCCAAAGGATGCGACAGATGAAGAGGCGAGAACCGTCTTTTCAAAAGCGGCAAATGAAATGTTTGAGCTCAGCAAATGCCCAGATTTCATCGTGAATCGCGGGCACTACTTCGGCACACGTTTCTTCAAGGAAGAGCCCGGACTGAGCGATGATGACAAATGGGCACTCATCGAGTTTGTGAAAACGTTCTAGCAGGCTCACTGGCATCTCATCAGCTCGTGCTGAGGGATCTCCTGCCGACCTGGATCAAACCAGGGACTGACAAAATGGGAGAGGGATACTCATGAGCGGGACATGCACAACACAGGCAGACTGCGAATTCATTGTCGTGGGCGCGGGAGGTGGGACACTCGCCGCTCGTATCTCGTATATCGTCGTTCGTCCCTTCGGTGGGATTGATCTGAAACGAGATATGAAATACGCGATCTTCGAGATACGCTCACTGGTATCGGGCGGACCTTCTCAACATCCTGCCAAGCATTGACGCGGCGCAAAGGCAGCTGCATCCAATTGGATTCGCCTGTAATCAAAATGGATCCAACTGAGATAGTGCTGGTCATCTCCTGCACCTTCGTCTTTCCCTTAGATATGGTGAAAACCTGCCGATTTTGAAGGCAATCAAGAAGGATTTTTCAAAGCCTGCAAGAGAAACCGCTGGCACATCGATTGCCTATACCTCGTCAGGAGGCCATCAGGCGAGAACCGGTAGATTCAGAAAGGGATCGCCGTGGCACCCACATCCGCGTAAGTCATGAGAGAGCTCATTTCTGGTGGAATTTGGGAGCACTAACAGGCCAGCTGCACGAGACGGGCGGCACGGGCGAGGGTTCGAGGCCCGACCTTCGAGGTTTTCGGAACTTCGAACCCCGAACGTCAAGCTTCGGATCGCGCGTCATGCGCCACGCTTCATGGCTGCTGACAGATTGTTTCAGCGCCCTGCCGAGGGTAAGGATGTACCAGAGTCAAACAGCAACGACATGGCTAGCGGTTGTGGTTAGGTAAGGATCATGCCCCAAGATACGGTGTCCAGTCCGGATCCGCTTAAAAGATGTTGCGAAAAATATCGAAAAGGTCTAACTAGGGGCTACCTGCGTAACATTGTGTGTGCACTCTGTGACTGCTCTCTCTCACTGGACCTTTGAAGGAGCTGGCCGTGAGAAGCACTGCGGGCTTCCAAGAAGTGGCATCTTCTACCTCCCGGTCACCATCGTCTCGGTTTCTGCACGGGCAATGGCATCATTTCGGTTCCTGGCCCCGTTATTTTGCGATCCAGGTTCTCAGTTTCCTCTTGCTATGGCTCCCATGCCTGTTGTCATCTAGTCTGGCCCAAGTCCCGCCGTCTCCGAACCCCATTACCTCCTCCGGATTGAACACGCAGGTCAATCTCTCTGCCACTCCGCCTGCCGGAAAGGTGCAGTACGACATCACGGGTGGAGCCAGGCCGGGAGGCGGACTGAATCTGTTCCACAGCTTCGGCGAGTTCGGTGTCCCGACGAACAACATCGCGAACTTTCTGAATGAGACGGCGCTCCCCACCAACAATATCCTCGGTCGGGTGACCGGGGGAAATATCTCAAATATCTTCGGCACCATTCAAACCACCGGCTTCTTGAACGCCAACCTCTTCCTCATGAATCCAGCCGGATTCCTGTTCGGGCCGAACGCCACAGTGAACGTGGGTGGAATGGTGGCCTTCACCAGCGCCAATTATCTTCGGTTGGGGGAGCTGGACGGCAGCAATGCGGGCATTTTCCACGCAGACTCGGCGCAGGCGAGCGTCTTAACGAATGCGCCGGTCGCTGCATTTGGATTCCTTGGCTCGAATCCGGGAGCCATCACCGTTCAGGGAAGCCAGTTCTCCGTGACAGACGGGCAAAGTATCTCGCTCGTCGGCGGCAATGTCACGATCCAGTCTGGCACGCTGGAACACGGCACATCGCAACTCGCTCGCCTGTCTGCACCGAACGGCAACATTCAGTTGGCCAGTGCCACATCGCCAGGAGAATTCGATGCCACCATACTCCAGCCTATTCCGAACGTGGATGGTGCAACATTCGCATCTTCCGGGTCTGTCCGTCTCGCCCAAAACTCCATCGTTGACGTGAGTGCAACCGGTACGGTCTCCATCCGTGGGGGGCAGTTTGTGTTGGAGGTAGCCAACGCGGTGGTCAGTACCTCCGGAAACAGTAGTAGTGGTGTAGACAACATCGTCCTCAATAATGGGAGCGCGATCACAGCAGCGACGACCCTGCCAGGGAATGCCGGATCCGTGACAGTCAATGCAGAGAGCATTGTCCTGCTTGGCAATTCCTCGATCGTGACCGCGACTGATGGTGAAGGTAACGGAGGCCTGGTGAGCCTTACGGCTCCTTCCATTGAGCTGCACGGGAACTCGAATATCGGGACCTCCACCGCGGGTCTCGGCAACGCGGGAGACATTGAACTCCATGGAAACCAGGTGAACCTCACAGAAAGTTTCGTCACCGCTCGAACTCAAGCCGAGGGACATGGCGGCAACATCACGATTCGAGGGTTAACCGGTGAAGGAAGCCACGCGACCGATGTCAGACTCTCTGACAAGAGCCAACTGGGTAGCGGAACTATCGGTGACGGTGAGAATATCCAAGGAGGCGCCGGAAACATACTTGTCGAGACAGCTCGGCTGAATCTCAGTGGTGGCAGCCTATTTAATACTACTTCCCGCGGCAGCACTGGAGCAGCAGGCAACATCATGGTGAATGCAACAGACTCGCTGACAATCTCCGGTTTCGGCACCCAAATCAATAGCGATAGCATGGAGTTTTCTTTCGGGGATGCGGGGCACATTTCTATCAGCGCTCCCTCTGTCGTAATCGAGAATAGCGGCCGTATCTCAACCAGTACGAGCCTCGTGGGAAACGCCGGCACCATTGCAGTACATACGAACAACCTTCAACTGCTGTCCGGCGGCCACATCACTAGCAGTAGCCTGCCTGATGTGGAGTTTCCTGAAGGTCCCCCCTCCGGTGCAGCCGGCACCGTCATTATTCAAGGCCTCGCCAGTCCGGCGCAGTCCGTCCTCATCGACGGCCCCGGCAGCGGACTCTTCACCGACACGCAGGGCACCGGCGCGGGCGGGAATATCGCTCTCAATGCCAACTCCGTCACCCTGACAAATGGTGCGACCGTGTCGGCCTCCAGCACAGGCCAGATTGAGACTCCCGGCGATGCCGGCAGCATCAATATCACCGCGCCCAACGGCTTGACGATGCAGAACAGTGCCATCAAGACGCAGGCTGGGCAGGGGGCAAGCGGCGGTGACATCAAAGTGACCACCGCCCCATCGGCCACAGTGTTGCTCGAAAACAGTCGGATCAGCGCCTCGGTAGCTGACGGGGAGGGAGGGGGCGGGAATATTTCGATCGATCCGCAGTTCGTCATTCTACAAAATAGCCAGATTCTGGCCCAGGCGGCGCAGGGTCAGGGCGGCGCGATCACGATCACCACGAATCTATTTCTGCCGGATGCCAACAGTATCGTCAACGCAGATTCCGGCTCCGGCTTAAACGGCACCGTGACGATTCAATCCCCGAACGCCCCAGCCAGCGGCAAGATTCAGCCGCTGGGGAAAACGCCGCTGCTCCCTACCTCGTTGCTCAACCAACATTGCGCATCGTTGGCCGGCGGGGAGTTCAGCAGCTTCACTGTGGCAGGCCGGGACAGCCTACCAACCGAACCAGGCAGTTGGCTCGCCAGTCCGCTCGCCCTCACTACGCTTAGCGCAGGCATGGGGAAAGCGGCGCGAGGCGAGGGGCTAGAGGACGAAACTGCGCTTCTGTCGTTGCGACAGATCGCGCCGGCCGGGTTCCTGACCCAGGCCTTTGCCGTGGACTGGTCGGAGGGCTGTCAATCATGACCCATTGCGCTGGGAGGCCGCCGCCGGCTGGCGACACAAAATACGACTTCCCAGGTCTATTCCACCAACTGGATGGAAACCCTCGGGTCAAGAGTGTTGTGAACTCAGCTTGTGTACTATTCCTATGCCCTATACGGTCAACGCCATAATTTAAATTCTGACCAACAAGAGGAGGTTTCACATGCCCCCCATGGTTCTGAATCCACCCAACAACGGGTCTACGCAAGGTACTTCCTGCCTCTTCACTCCCACCAATGCGCATGGAGCTCATCCCGCAACATCTGTCGTTAGGTGGAAGATGACCGTGACAACTGCGCAAAACAATGGAGGTACGTTGATCACTCAAACCCCGTGGTCTACTCAGCCCATCTCGCCGTGCCAGGTGACTAACCTCCCTGCAAACAGTACGTATTGTTGGGTGCAGATCATATACGATAAGCCGTCCGGCGGCCCGTTGGTATCCGTGAGTAATAAATTCAAATCCAATCGCTAAGGGTACTAGAAGCAAGCGTTCGGACTTGACTCAATCCTCCGAATGCATCACTGGTTAGCAACCAACCGGGATGGTGAGCGATGGCAAAGGGCGAACACAAGAAGGCTAATCGACCGAAGCAGGAAGGCTATGAGATAGTGCTCGACTCCGGAAATGATACGGTGAAGAAGACTTGGGTCAGATTCGGGACGTTGGACCCCAGGAGTATTAATATTTCCGAGAGTATTTCCATGTGGGCCAGTGCAATAGATATGGGACCTGTCGAGATCAAACCAGGGGAAAGGAAAACCATAGCGCCAGTGGATGACGACCAACTACCTGCATTAGCCGATCTAGCAGCCGATCCCTGATACTACCAGGTGCTGTGTGAGATTTATGACGATCACGGTCACCCTGAGATTCTCATGACAGAGCCAACTTTACTCGCGTAGGATGCAGGCAGCCATTCAGAGACAAGAAGAAGGGCTCCATACCACTGTACTATGGTCGAGCGATACGCCGAACGGTGAAGCAATGGACGGGCCTTCCCGTCTCGGTCGGTATCGACGAGACAAAGACCCTTGCCAAGATCGCAGACCGCGGCGCGAAACGGACCGCGGACACGGACGGCGTGTTTGACCTGTAGGACCTGTCCAGCACGGTGCTGACGGTGTTCGTCATGACGAACGCGTTCACGGATGAGCCGCAGTGTCGTAACTCCGTGATCTGTGCGCCAGACCGACGGAAACGGTGTCGCTTCGGTTCAGGAAATACACGGAGGAATGGGGCAAGGCTCGTGCCGGGTATGATCTCAGCACGAACCAAAGAGTGTAAGAAGTCCGTAAGAATGAGGGGCAATGACCCCACCCGTGTTTCTATGATCCCACTCGTCTTTTTCATGGCGGGATGCGGTAAAATATTTGGGAAATGTGGTATGCAAACCGGCCGCCGAGAGGAGTCTACGCATGCCCCATCCGTTCGATCCAGGTTACGTCGCCGAGCCGTTTCTGACCCTGTGCGCAGAATACCCCGAGGCGAATGTCTATCCGCCAGAGCAATTCCGCCTTGAGTGGGGACCGATGTTCCACCGCGGTCGACTCGACGGCTCGGCGCACGTGCTCGTGATCGGTCAGGACCCCGCGCAGCACGAGACCGTCGTGCGCCGCATTTTGGTTGGCGAAGCCGGGCGTCGCGTCCAGGGCTTACTCGCCAAACTCGGGATCACTCGCAGTTACGTGTTCATTAACACATACATGTACAGCGTCTACGGCAGCGTCAAGGCCAAGACGCGAAAGGGCCCAACCCTCATCGACTACCGCAACCGGTGGTTGAATGCGCTGCTGGTCGGACGTCAAGTTGAAGCCGTTCTCGCGCTCGGGCAGGCGGCGGACGAGGCCTGGCAGTTCTGGAAAGCAACGCCGGCGGCGCAGTCCGTGAACGTCGCCTACGTGGCAGTGACGCACCCCACGCAGCCGGAAAGCTCGTCCAAGGGTGACAAGACCAAGCTCGTGGCGGCGACAAAGAAGCTGCTTCAGAATTGGAACGCGGCCTTGCAGGCCCTGTCGCCGAGCGTCCAACACGTCGATGTGCCGACACTGCTCGTGTTGTATGGTGAGAGCTGGGTCGACGGCGACCGCGTGGCGATTCCCGAGTCCGACTTCCCCGCCGGCCTGCCTGCGTGGATGCATGAGCAGGACGGCTGGGCGAAACGCACCGGCGCAGACGACCTCGCCAAGCGACGCAACAACACCCGCACCGTCCCAAAGGGGATCCTGGCATGACCGACGTCCAACGCCGTTGGTATCCGCTCGCGGGTACCAAGGCAGCACGGCGAGGCGCAGCACACGCGGCAGCGAGGGAGGCACCGAAGCAAGGGCCCATCGACCCGCTCACGGGCCCCAAGCTGGCGCTGGCGGGACGCGTGGTCACCATGGATGACGCGTTTACGGTCAAGACCGATGCGGTCGTGTTCATCGACCGGGGCGCCATCGTCGCCGTGCAGAACCGCGCCCTGCCTGCGCCAGCCGGCTTCGACGATGTCCCGCTGGTGGACACCAGCGGGACGCTCTTCCCAGGCTTGATCGAACTGCACAACCATCTCAGCTATAACGCCCTGCCGCTGTGGAGCCCGGTCCCTAAGCTGTTCCAGCACCGCGGCCAGTGGCCCGACCACCCCGACTACCGCAAGCTCATCAGCGGCCCCATGAAAGTTGTGGGTGAATACCGGGACGGCCAAGGCAAACCCTCGCTGCTGGCTCCGCTGGTCCGCTATGTCGAGTGCAAGTGCCTGCTGGGGGGGGTCACGACGAGCCAAGGGATCATGCTCAGCAGCAATGCCGGCGTACAGCGCTTCTACCGCGGGATCTTGCGCAACGTCGAGCAGACCGACGATCCTGATCTGTGCGAGGCCCAAGGGCGCATCGCTGACGTGGACGCCAAGGACGCGCGATCGTTCCTGGCCAGGCTGGAGAAGGAGGATAGTTGTTTCCTCCTGCACCTGAGTGAGGGGGTAACCAAGTCAGTACAAGCCGACTCGGTGGCCCGCCGGCATTTCCTCGCGCTCCAAGTGGCGCCGGACCAGTGGGCGATCAACGACCGGCTGGCCGCCATCCACGCGGCGGGCCTCTTGCCCGAGGACTTCGACGTGCTTGCTCACCACGGGGGTGCGATGATTTGGTCGCCGCTCAGCAACCTGCTGCTCTACGGGGCCACCGCGCGCGTAGATGCGGCCAAACGGGCCGGGGTGCGCATTGGCCTAGGCAGTGACTGGTCGCCTTCCGGCAGCAAGAACCTGCTTGGTGAGCTGAAGGTCGCGTGGCTTTACTCCCAGCACGTGCTGGGGGGTCTGTTCGGCGCGCGTGATTTGGTTGCGATGGCTACGCGGGACGCCGCAGCGATCCTCAAGTGGCACAAGGCGCTCGGCACGCTAGAGCCAAGCAAACGCGCCGATGTGGTCGTCATCGCTGGAAAGGTTGGCGATCCGTACGAGGCGCTCATTAAGGCCAAGGAGACCTCGATTCGACTGGTGATGATCAACGGCGTCGCGCGCTACGGCGTGCTCGGGTTGATGGGTGCGCTCGGCCCGCAAGGAGAGACGCTGCGTGTGGGCGGGACGACGCGTCGGCTGTTCCTGAAACAGGAGACCGCCGACCCTGATGTGGCCCACGTGTCGCTGAGCGCGGCCCGTAGCGCCCTGCGCGCGGCCTTCCGTGAGCTACCCAAGCTCGCGCGCGAACTGGAGAACCCAAAGCCGAAGAAAGCCACGCGAGCCGCGCTCGATGCGCCGGAACCGGTGGTGTGGTCGCTGGCGCTCGACGAGATTCAGGCCACCGGAGTCGACCTGCGCCCGCGGCTACCGTTCAACGGCCCGCGCGACTTCACGGGACCTGACCGCGTTTCGTTGCGGGCCACCGCAGCTCCGCTGTCGATGATTCTCCAGCCCATCGCGCTGGACCCGCTCACCGTGGTCGACGATCCCAATTTTCTGTCGGCGATCGCGAATCAGCCTAACATACCTGACCATATCCGCACCGGCCTAGCGAAGCTCTACTGAGCTAACCCGGACGATGGAGAGCTCTCACTAGTTGCCGTTGGTTGCCTGTCGCGACCGTCGGCTCTCGGCAGGCTGAATGTGACCGACTGCTGTCGGGGTTATCGATCTCCGCAGTGATCATCCGCACCCGACCCCTTGCTGATGGTCGCGAAGGGAATAAGCAGACACTCGCGAAGCCCTGCATCGGCCAGTGGCAGACCGTCGCGTCTCGGCCAATCGGTCACATGCACTTATCAGAGTCTGGCGCGTGCATCGACCGGTCGACCGCCGTGGGTTGATGCTCGCATCGCCTCGGGGTGGAATTCGGTTTCCTCATCGAACGAAGGAGATGGGGTCATTGCTTGACGTTGCACCTCGGCTCCCCATTCATGGCTCGCTCACTTCACGGGGAATATCCGGCCGCCCTCTCCCACCTCACTGCTCGCGGCAACGACCAGCAGACGATTGTTCATGACGAGACCGACCGGACCGATTTCTTGACACGGCTCGGGCAGGAGATTCTCTAGCAGCGCTGGCGCAGTGCAAAGTCAAGCAATGACCCCACTCGTGTTTCTTTTATCCAACACGCGTTTGCGCTTGACTTGCTGCGCGTGGTGACGGCATGATTTGCCGTCATTTCCGTTGCGAAGCGCTCGGGGAGCGCTGATCCGGCTGCCGAACGCGCGCCGGCAACCTGGATTGCGCGCAACTGGGCACACGCAGCACCAAGACGGCATCACCGCAGCGTTGCATCGGCACAGTGCGCCGACGACGGGCGGATTGACTTTCTTATTCTTCAAGAGGAGCGTCGTAATGGCGATAGACATTTTTGCAAAAATCGGGGATATCAAGGGCGAATCGCTCGACGCCAAGCACAAGGACGAGGTCGAGGTGCTCTCATGGTCCTGGGGCGTCTCGCAGACCGGGGGCCTGGGGCCCGGGAGTGGAGGAGGATCCGGCAAAGCGAGCTTTTCGGATTTCCACTTTACTCACCATATCGACAAGGCATCGCCCGTTCTGATGAAAGCCTGCGCTACGGGCATGCACATCAAGGACGCCACGATCACCGCCCGCAAGGCGGGTAAGGGGCATCAGGAATACCTGATCTTCAAGATGAACGACATCCTGATCACGGGCGTTCAACCTGCACTCAGCGGCGGCGAGTCCGGTGTTGAGAGCGTGAGCCTGCAGGCCGCGAAAGTCGACTTGGAATACAAGCCGCAGAAGCCGGATGGATCGCTCGACGCAGGTGTGCACTTCAAGTACGACATCAAGCTGAACAAGGAAGGCTAGGTTGAGCGACGCGCACTCTCCAGGGACGGGAGCCGGCGACCCGGTCCTGATGGTCAAAGGCGCCACGGGTGTCGTGATCAACGGGAAGACGCTGGGCGAGGCCCACAAAGGCGAGGTCGAGGTCCTCAGCTGGTTGTGGGGGATGCAGGCGCGACCCCGTTGAGTGACGCGAGGCTCGTCAACCCGTGCGGCTGCAGCCGGGGCGAACCACGAGGCGCGTGACCAATCACCACACGATTCCGTTCCCCTACGATGAGGACGCCGTGCGATGCAGTGTCAGCCGGTGGACAGCGGTCGAGCGTAGTGGGCGCCTGATCGTACCGATACTCACCTATACCGCGTTGCCTGCCGTCAACCGCGAGTTTCTGACGCGGTTGATGACCGGTTGGGCGTTGAACGGCGTGCGCCTCGCCGTGGCCACCGGCGATTTCGACGATCAGTTGGAGTAGACGTGCGAGCCGACTTCGAAACGAGACCCGGCATGGAACAATCGCCCACCGCGCCGCGTGCAGTCACCGTCGACGAGGCGCTGGCGATCGCCATTCGGTGCCAGAAGAACGGCCAGCTGGCCGAGGCGGCGGCGCTGTATCGAAAGGTGCTGGAGCTCAAGGCCGATCAGCCCGTCGCGCTGCACTATTCAGGCGAGCTGGCACACCAGCACGGTCGCAGCGAGGACGCGATCGCGTTGATTGCCAGGAGTCTCGACCTCGCGCCCGATCAGCCGGACTGGCACAGCAATCTGGGCATCATCTTCCAGAACATGGGAAAGCTGCAGGAGGCCGTTGTCGCCTACCGACGGGCACTGGCGCTCCAACCCACGCACGCCAACGCGCACAACAACATTGGCGTCCTGCTGAGGGCACAGGGTATGACCGCGGAAGCCGAAGAGGCCTATCGCACGGCGATCCGCCTGAACCCCAACCAGCCGGACGCGTACCACAATCTAGCCATTCTGTTGAGCGCGACCCAGCGCACCCAGGAGGCGGTGACGTGCTATTGCACGGCGCTCACGCTGAAGCCGCAGTATCCGGAAGCGCGTCGCCTGCTGGCGCTGGCGTATTGCGTCATCGGCCAACCCGATAAGGCCGTCATCGTGTGCGAGGAGTGGCTGAAGTCGGAGACAGACGATCCGGTGGCGCAGCACACACTGGCGGCAGTGTCGGGCCGCAACGTTCCGACACGCGCATCCGACGCGTACGTGCAGAAGATGTTCGACAGCTTTGCGGCGAGCTACGAAGCCAAGCTCGCGACGCTCCACTATCAGGCGCCGGCCCTGGTGGCTGCGGCGCTGGCAGATGCCGGTCTCCCCGCGGCACGCGCCCTCGATGTACTGGATGCCGGGTGCGGAACCGGGCTCTGTGGCCCCCTCGTGGCTCCCTATGCCCGCTGGCTGATCGGAGTGGATCTGTCGGCAGGTATGCTGGAACACGCCCGGGAGAAGCACGTCTATGATGAGCTCGTTAGAAGCGAATTGACGGCATACATTCAGGATCGCCACGACGCATTCGATCTGATCGTGACGGCGGACACGTTCGTCTATTTCGGGGAGCTCAAGGATGTCGCCTTCGCTGCAGCCGGAGCGTTGCGATCCGGCGGACGGCTCATCTTCACCGTCGAGGAAGCGACCGAGGACGACGCCCCCTCGACGTATGGCATCAAGCCCCACGGCCGTTTCAACCACCGGGCCCAGTACGTCGAGCGTGTGCTCGTCGATGCTGGTCTGAAGGCGGACATCGCGCGTGCGGTGTTGCGCATGGAATCCGGCGCTCCGGTCGCGGGTCTGGTGGTGACGGCGACTAGACCCGCGACTCCCATCGGAGCGACGCAGGCCTAGGGTGTTGGGGTCTCCGGCCGGAGGCGCACGAGTACAGAGAGCCACTCGTGGCGGTCGAGAGAAACCGTTCTGGCTCCTCACCTAACACACCAACGGGTGCGAGCATTCGGTGACCGGCTGATCCGTTTGCCGAAGGCATGGAGAATTCAGGTCACATTGACGCGAAAACTATCTCACGCAGTGCTGCCCCTCCTCGTTACGGGGGCGGGGGCGAGAACGGGGACATTCTGAATTTCAGGAAATGAAAGGCGTCCTGAACCAATTCGCGGCGTACGCCGTTGATTTCCCAAGGTAGACAGCTTGGAGACATATGGAGCATGAGTGCGACTTATTCCGAGACGTGTTTCAAGGAATATTGCCGGACGAATCGCATCGTGTGCACACGAGTGAGCGTCACCTCAGAAAGAACAAAAGGGGTCGGGATGAGCTGCCGCGGGTTTCGTGGACACCAAGTTACAGGTCACTCATCCGTTGCTCGAATTCCAGCGGGCTGAGATACCCCAGACTCTGATGCAGCCGCTGGCGATGATAGAACCCTTCGATGAACGCAAAGATCTCCCGGCTCGCGTCATCCCGGCTCTGATACGTTTGGTGATGGATCAATTCATTCTTCAGGGTACTGAAGAAGCTCTCCGCCACCGCATTGTCGTAGCAATTCCCTTTGCGACTCATGCTCGGCGTCAGACCGAGTGTCGCGAGTCGATGTTGATATGCCAGGCAGCTGTATTGAGCCCCCTGGTCCGAGTGATGAATGAGCCTCGGCTGCATGCGCCGTTGTTGCGTGGCCATCGTGAGGGCCTCGAGCGTCAGATGTTGATCCAGCTTGGCACTCATTGCCCAGCCGATCACCCGTCGAGAATACAGATCCAGGAGCACCGCCACATAGAGCCAGCCCGCCCGTGTAGGGACGGCGGTGAAATCCCCCACCCACACACGATTGAGGGTGGTCGTCACGAAGCGTTGCTGCAACAGATTGGGCGCGGGCGTCGGCAGCTGATGGTGCTCGACGATGACGCGGAAGCGGCGGATCCGTTGGGCTTCCAAGCCAGCGAGCTTCCGCAGCCGCGCCACGCGATGGCGGCCGCACCGAATCCCGCTCCGGTTCAACGCCCCGCCACAACTTGATCGCGCCGTACTCTTCCCGCATCTGCTGATGCAGCCGACGCAGCTCGGGGAGCAGCCGCTGATCTTCGACCGTGCGGGCACTGACTGGCCGATCCCGCCAGGCATAGTAGCCGCTGCGACTGACGGCGAGCACCGCACATAAGCGAGTTACCCGATGGGCACGTGCCTGAGTCCGGATAAACGCGTATCTCACGTGGACTCCGTCGCAAAGTACGCGGCGGTAGGTTCAGACGATCAACGCAACACCATCTGGGGTATGGTGGAGTTGGAGGGTGATCGTCATGGCACACATGGGACGTCCAGGCTTGTCTGCGGCCCAGAAAGCAGACCTGTGGCATCGGTGGAAGCAGGGGCAGTCGTTGAGCGAGATCGGCTGGGCACTCGGCAAGCACGCAGGATCGATTCATGGCGTGGTGTCATCGAATGGGGGATTCATTCCTCCCGTTCGGAAGCGGTCGCGCTGGGCCCATGTCGCACCTCCTCGGGAGCTCATCGTGCCCCCTTTTAATGTGTCCGTCAAACCCGGGTCAGCTCAGGAGTCTTTTCTGATAGGCGCATCCCCTCACGGCCGAGTTTGTATGAGTCGTGCCCGCTGCTGCTAGCAATTAAGCAGTGCCCGTAACCATTGCCCGGCATGAGGCGGGTCTGCTCCCAAGACTGCTTGTTGAATTCCTTCTAAGGACTTGCTGCCCCTTAGCCCGTCTTTCGTGAAGCGTCGTTTGTCACTCGCCTCCCCCGGCTCTCCTTCTAGGAAAACGAGATACGAAATACGCTTCACGAGATACGCATCTTCCTCCCCGCTAATAGCTTTCGGCCATCCGCTATTTGCTCCTCCCTTCCCCCCCCCTCAGGCAGTCCCCTTGAAAATACTGTAGTCGTTCGTCGTTCGCATGCAGGGATAGACCAGGCTGACGCAAAAAAGTGGAATGCGCCAGCCCACTTTCGCGTGGGGCTGCTGACTGTCCCTCGCTGAAAATAGCAATCCGTGATCTATGGCAGACTGCTAGCGGATTGGTGCGGGTTCGCAGCCTCTTCCGGAAGTGGTGCCGGATTGAGTGATGGATGCGTGCTCGACATTACAGTAGACTCACCCCCACCAGATTACTGAGACTGTCTTGCTCTGTAGCAGCGGTAGGACATATCCTCACTCGCACTCGTTCTTCTCAGCACGCCTCAAGAGTAAACTGTCCCATGCAATGTGGCTCCATCAAGTTCCTCGCCAGTTAACGGTTACGTTGACCCATCATCTCATTGAGTGTAGATTTGGCCTCACGAAAAGGTTGTAATCCTATCCTTCTTCGGTGCCCATTCCTCTCCATACGATGCCACGATGATGAAAACCTATTGTTGGCTATTCGGAGATCAAGTTTTTCTGCTCACAGAACTTAGCGAAGCGTGCATTTAGCCATGGTTGATCAAGTATGTTGCTCATTCTTGAAGAGGGATGAGTGATGACAGGGAGCGATGCATGAGGCCGCACGCCTTTGCCGCAATGCCCTTCGGCTTGAAAAGAGATAGCCAAGGCAACGAAATTGATTTTAATCGCGTCTATGCTGAGTTGATCAAGCCCGCGATCGAAGCGGCGGGCCTGGACGTTTTTCGGGCGGACGAGGAAGAACGCGCTGGTGAGATCCGCACGGACATGTTTCAAGAACTCCTGATCGCCGACCTCGTGGTGGCTGATCTCACGCTGGACAACCCCAACGTCTGGTATGAGCTAGGCGTGCGCCATGCGTTGCGCGCACGGGGTGTTGTCCTTATCTGCGGGGGACGAGTGACAACCGCCTTCGACCTCTATACTGATCGCAAGCTCCGCTATAGCATCAAGAACGGTGGGCCGGACCCCGCAACCATAGAACTGGACAAGAAGAATCTAGCGGACATGGTCAAGGCCACGATGGAGTCGTGGCACGGCCGTAAGGTGAGCCCGGTCTATCACCTGATGCCCAACCTCCAGGAGCCGGACTGGAAGTCGCTCCGCATCGGCGACGTGCAGGAATTCTGGGATCAGCACGATGTCTGGGAGGGGCGCATTGCGCTGGCGCGAAAAGGGGGGCACATCGGGGATGTCCTGGTGCTCGCAGATGAAGCCCCGGTTTCCGCCTTCCGAGCCGAGGCGTGGATCAAGGCCGGCGAAGCCTTGCGAAAGGCCGAACACTTCAAATTTGCATTGGAACAGCTTGAACATGGTCTGGCCATTGAGCCGCACAATCTCAGGGGCCTGCGCGAGCAGGGTATCTGTCTGCAACGGCTCGCCTTGGCGGGTCGGTCAGGCCACTCATTGGACCGTGCGCGAGATCACTACCGCAAGGTGTTGGAGCTGTATCCAGAGGACCCTGAGACCTGGGCATTGCTCGGTCGTGTCGATAAAGATGCTTGGGTCGCTACGTGGCGCGAACCCGGCAAAACGTCAGAGCAGATGAAAGACGAAGCAGCCTACGAAGATGCCTTGCTGCGTGCGGCCATCGACAGCTACGCCAAAGGCTATCGCCGTAATCCCAGTCATTATTATTCCGGCATCAACGCGCTCACCTTGATGTATCTCCACCGTTACCTGTCCAACGATCCACGCTTCGACCGAGAAATGGCTATCATGGCCGGGGCTGTGCGTTTTGCTGCCGAATGCGAACCGGATGAGCAGCAGTTGTTCTGGTCAAAAGGGACGCTCGGAGATCTGGAGGTGCTGGTCGGCACCCCGGATACGACAAGGGCAGCCTATAAGGAGGCTATTGCGAAGAATGACAAGGACTGGTTCGCCCTCAATTCCAGCCGCGCGCAGCTGCAGCTACTCAAAGAGTTGGGCTTCCGTCCGGAGAACGTCGAAGCTGGGATGACCTCCTTCGACCACGCGCTGCAAAAACTTGCAAGGCCTGAAGACCGCTGGCATCCGCGCCAGGTGCTTCTATTCAGCGGTCACATGATCGACAAGCTGGATCGCGCGACGCCGCGTTTTCCTGCGGAAAAAGAATCAGTCGCGGCACGGAAAATCGCCGAGGCATTGGATCAACTGACGGCCGGACCCGATGACCTCGCACTCACCCAAGGTGCAAGTGGCGGGGACCTGTTATTTCTCGAAGCCTGTAAGCAACGCGACGTGCGAATGCAACTGTTGCTACCACTCGAAGAGCCAGAATTCATCGAGCGCTCGATCCTGCCGTCTGTCGACGGCGACAAGTGGCGTAATTATTTCTACCGGCTCAAGTCCGGCTTGAAAGACATCCCGCGCATCATGCCCGACGAACTCGGCCCACTGCCCAAAGGCGTTGACCCCTTCGAACGCTGCAATCTCTGGCTGCTCTATACCGCGTTGTCGCATGGCATCGACAAAGTGCGATTCATCTGCCTATGGGATGGCGGCGGCGGTGACGGGCCAGGAGGCACCGCGCATATGTATCAGGAAGTGAAACGTAGAACAGGAAGAGTCATGTGGATCGACAGCCGGAGCCTTTAGCGTACGCCCCTAGTATGGCAAGCTCGCGGAAACCATTCCTTCTGCCTGATTCGTCATCGAGCGACCAACTATTGTTGCCACAGGTGTATGAGGGTAAATAGGGCTCATCAACCACTGAGCAATACAGACCATCCTCAGGAGGCGATATGAGCGAGAAGTTGAAAGCGCGCATCGAAGCCCCCGGGCCTAAGAAAATCCTCGCTCTCGACGGCGGTGGGATTCGCGGTATGATCACAGTCGAGGTGTTGACTGAAATTGAGAACCAGCTACGTCGGAAGCTTGGCCGTGGTGACGACTTTAGGCTGGCGGACTACTTTGATTTTGTCGCCGGCACCAGTACGGGCGCGATCATCGCGGCCTGCATCTCGGTCGGCATGACGGTGTCCGAGATCCGCGCGTTCTACCTCAGCAGTGGCGAGGAGATGTTCGATAAAGCGTCCCTGCTGAAACGCTTTCGCTACAAGTTCGAGGATGAGAAGCTTGCTGAGAAGTTGCAAACGGTCTTTGGGAAGGACACCACGCTGGGAAGCAACAAATTAAAAACAATACTGATGATGGTTATGCGGAATGCCACGACCGACTCGCCATGGCCGATTTCGAATAACCCCTTTGCGATGTACAACCAACGGCTACGTGAAGACGGCAGCCCGCGCGACAACTGCAATCTCGACCTTCCTCTGTGGCAGTTGATCCGGGCGAGTACTGCTGCGCCGGTCTACTTTCCACCGGAAGTGGTGAAGGTTGGCAGTCAGGAGTTCGTCTTTGTCGATGGCGGAATTACGATGTACAACAATCCTGCCTTCCAGGCGTTTCTGATGGCGACGGTTGCCCCTTATAAAATGGTGTGGCAGGTTGGTGAGGATAAGATGCTTGTGGTATCGATCGGTACCGGCACCAGCCCCCAGGCCAATGCGGACCTGGATCCCAACGAGATGAACCTCTTATACAACGCAACGTCCATCCCCTCTGCCCTGATGAGTGCCGCGCTGAACGAGCAGGATTTGCTTTGCAGAGTGTTTGGTCGTTGCCTCGCGGGTGACAAACTAGATCGCGAAGTCGGAGACTTGAAGACTGCGAAGGGGCCAGTGGGGTCGAACAAATTGTTCACCTACGTGCGATACAACGCAGAGCTGACGCTCGAAGGATTGAAGAGGTTAGGCTTGTCGGAGATCAAGCCGGAACATGTACAACAGCTTGATTCGGTGGAGCACATCCCCGAGTTGCAGCAGGTCGGGCAAGCCGTCGCCAAGAGTGTGAAGAGCGAACACTTTGCGCGATTTGTTTGAACCAGGGACACCGTGAGGAATAGTAATTCTGCCTGATGCTTCTACGGTTACTCCGGTTGACCAGTTGGGGGGGGTGACAGCAGCTGGAAGTCATTGTGCCCTCGCTAAAGCCCGTCTTTCCAACGGCTGGGCTTTACAGTCCCTATTAGGTTGTGTCGTGGTGAAATGATCTTCCCATTGGGCCGCACCTGTGTGGCCTGGCCCGAATACAGCACGATTTGATTTGCCATGACCGGCCCTTATCTGAGCGAGTTATATTTTAAATCGGGTGTTCGAAGCTTGCAGATGGCCGAAGCTAGCTCCTTTACGACTCGACGCACTTGGTTGTGCCGCAATACATGCTAGGCTCCGCATGGAGCCCCCGTGGGACGTCCATCACGAATTGTCCTGCGACAGGACTAGGACGGAATACGGCCCTATACCCACGTTGGCTTGAAACGGCATGTTGTCCATAGAGCCATCACCGGTCGTGGTATCGTAGCCCAAATGGTTACCAAAATCCGCACTATAACCCTGCCAGTCGCTGTTGAAACGCACGCACCACCGGCCTTCACGAGGCACACCGAATGTGTAGCTGTCATAACTGCGGTCGGCAAAGTTTGCGACGACTACGACATCGTCGCCCGGCCCACCAATTTCCCAACGGTGGAAGGCGATGATTTTGTCCGCATTGTTGACGTGATGGACGTTGATGTGCTGCCCTCGCAGACCTCGCGTCCGGTTGGACCAATTCCGGCGGAGCCGAATCAGATCGCGGTAAAGCAGATGAATGCCGTTGAACGTTTGCAGCCTCGCCCAGTCGAGAGGAACCGTGTCTTGAAAGTATCCGTCTTCGAGGAACTCCTGCCCCTGGAAAACCATCGGGATGCCAGGCGCGGTGAAAACTATCGCCGCGCCAAGGGTAGATCGCTTTCGGGAGAACCAACTGTCGGCATTACCGGGCCAGATCTCTTCCGGCACTCGGCTGTTGCCATTCGCCACTTCATCGTGGGATTCGGTATAGACCACCCGCTGCATGGCGTTGCCATTGTACTGATGAGAGAGCGCATCGCGTATGGCCAGCATGTCTCGATTGGCGTCGTTCGCCGAGATGACGGCACTCCGGATCGGATGCACAAACCCTGCATCCCATTGGGTGCAGAAGCCTGCCCCGCCGATTCCTGTATCCTTGCTGATCCATTCATTGTTTTGCAAATCTTCGGCAATGGTGATTTTCCACGGCTGGTTCGCGCGGATCTCATTGTTGATCCATTGCAGGAGGCCCCAACCATCAGGTAAGTCGCCCACAGGGTCGTTGTTATTACCGTTCCTGTTGCGAATATTGACCACAGAGTCGAAACGCAAGCCGTCCAGTCGATATTTGTTCAGCCAGAAGAGCGCATTATCACGGAAGTACTGCCGGACCTCCCCCCGGCCGTAATCGGGGCGGTTAGCGCCCCAAGGGGTATGAACGCGCTGTTGGTCATAGAAATAGATTCCGCCGCCGTGGTCGGCATCGGACCACCCGTCGAAGCGCCACAGATCAAGATCGCCGGGACCACAGTGATTGTAAACCACATCGAGAATCACCGCGATGCCGTACGCATGCGCCGTCTTGACGAACTTGTACAGACCCTGCGGTCCGCCCAGCGCGGATTCTACGGAGAACGGCTGTGACGGATTGTACCCCCATGAGTAATCCATCGAAAATTCGGCAATCGGCATAATCTCGATCGCGTTGATCCCCAGATCGCGCAAGTAGGGTAACTTCGGCACGATTTCATCGAATGTGCCCGGGCCGTGGCCGGGTGCGTTATTGAAGGTGCCCACATGCATTTCGTAGATAACAAGTTCATTCCACGGCGGCATTGTGAAGTTGTCGCCCGTCCAGTCAAAGTTGGGATCATGAATGATGGCATTGCCCGACGAATTAACCACTTCACTCGCGAATGGATTCTTATGCCAGATCAGGGGCTGCGCACCATTGCGGATCACAAACTGGTATTCGTCGCCGATCTTCGCTCCGGGAACTTCCACCGACCAGTAGCCGTTGCCCTCGCTGGCAAACGGATGGGCCGTGGTACTCCATTGGTTGAATGTCCCTGCCGCGAACACTTCCGAGGCAAAGGGTGCCCACACGCGAAACGCGACGCCTCCCGCAATAAGTATGGTCCCCATCCCAGGACAGGCAGTCGGTGAAGCGGCTGGGGGTGGGTCTAATGAGTTAGTAGTCATGGAAAGATCCTCTCAGCATAGCGCGGCTGTTGCGTCTCGGTGATAGTTTCTCCTTGAACTCTGCCAGTTTGGCTTGGAATTTCTTCAGTGACGTGTTGCGATGGATCGTGAAATCGACTCGCCGGGTCTTGCCGCTGGTATGCGTGAAACCCAGAAAATCGAATGTCTCCGGTGGGCCACCCGTGCGTTTCACTCGCCGCTCCTCTGCGTAGCGTCCGCATTCAATCAGCCGCGCGCGACACGCCGACCGCCTTGGACAAGCCGCCTCTCGCGCGTCGGCTGGATGCTTGGGCTAGGCTTGCTGTAACTTCAACCTCGACTCTTGCGATTCCATGTCAAATCATTCCAGTCTCGGGACCTCTGCATCGGGTCTCGACGTATTCGAACATGCGTGATGTCGGTGCATGCCGCGGTTGCCAACATGCCAATCAATGCTTTTAGCAATTGCCTTCGCTAGAGAAACATCCTTCTCACCCATAGACTCCGACAAGTCTTGAGCTAAATGTACTTTCGATCACGTCGATCCAGTCATGGGCAGTCACGTTACGGTCATGACGTAAATTTCAATACATTGATGCCGCCACAAGGACAGCAATTCTGCGAGAACAATC
This sequence comes from Pyrinomonadaceae bacterium, assembly GCA_023717605.1. GTDB lineage: Bacteria > Acidobacteriota > Blastocatellia > Pyrinomonadales > Pyrinomonadaceae > PSRF01. The sequence continues at coordinate 2,754 of JAMQPH010000557.1, read as the reverse complement.
CGATTCGTATTTTCGCCTTGATGAAGTAGCACCACAGGCTGACCTGCCCCCAGTTGTTAGGCCACCGTTCAAGTTCCTTTAGCTGAACGAACAATGGTTTCATCAGCTTCCCATTGATTCCCTTTCGATAGGCTGAAGGCGCCCACGCCTGCACGCCTGGTGGAAGAGCTTGAAGGAACGCGGGGGGGACAACCACCCGCACATCACGAGACCGTATGATCCTGCTGAAGCTTCCTGAGCATTTCCTCAAATAAGGGACGATCTCGGAGGCTCATGAACTCTTCCTTAAAGATGAGCGCGTTCAACTGCGCTCGATCTGAGGCGCTGTTTGACAGCACCAAGGCAAACCGACTCCCATCAAACAACTTGGTATTGTCCATGTACGGCAGGTCAAAATAGGAGACCTCAAATTCAATGGGGAGATCACGCTTGCTGCCGATGAACGTCCCATTATTATAAAAGTCCTGGTAGGGGATCACGACCACCCGCACGGCGTCTGCTCTGACTTCGTGAAGCTGGACTTCAATGGAGGGGAACCCTCGTCCGGTCCACTCCTTCGTGGAGCTCATGTTATCAGATGATTGGCTACAATCCTGCCCCTCGTCGGACTGGTGAATCGGAATTGCTTCCGGGTTTCCAACGACGACTTTCTGGAGCCCTCGAACGTCGTAAAGCCTGATGCAGGCGCGCCCCCCTAGACTCACTTGGAAAGCCCGTTTAAGTCCAATGTTGGCAAGCATGGCAGCCTGCTTGGAGGCGACTCTTTTGGCAACTCCGATGATAGCGTCCTGCAAAGATCCGATGGTCTGCACTTCCTCACTTGTCTTTGACTTTTTCCTGGCCCGTTCCAACCGCCCATACACATCCTCGAACAAGGGCTTGGCATTCAGGTACTCTTGGAAATTCAAGTTCAGAAGATCAAGAAACATGATGCGCTTTCTCACCACATTTTCGTCATACTCTGCTTCATCTTTAAATTCGCCCAGATACTTCTCCAGCAGGGTGGTGAACATTGCTCGCCTGATATCAGTATCCGCTTTTTCCCTTTCGCTCATAATCTGCATGTAAATGCCCGACCTTTGGCTCTGCTGGCTGAAATCGTTAACATAGATGGGGATCAAGATCGCGCCAATACCTGCGCCAACCCCGGCCACTGTCTTGGCGAGAGACTCAACTTTCCCCCAGACATCTTTCCGCTCGGCCTTGTCCTCACCCACGGTAACCCCCTTAGCTAGAAGTGAATGTCTTTCTGCGTTTCCCCCGTTTTAAACACATAGACTTTTTCACTGTGTCCCCGAATCGTCACCGTGTACTCACCTTCGAGCAGCTTGCGAAACGCGTAGAATCCGCTTGCATTCGTCGTCGCTTGGACATTTGTCGGTCCAGCAAGTGATATTGACTGATTCCTTACCGGGGCCTTTCCTTCAAACACCTGCCCAACCAGATCGCCTGCATTCGCATGCCCCACAAACGCCAGAACCAACAGCAAAAGTAACGCAACGTGTCTCATAGGGTCCCCCTCATCCTTCGTGCGGTTGGCTGAGATATTGCTGATAGAAGTAAGAAACACACCAAGCCGGTTGCCATCGCTTCAAATGCCGAAAGCAGATGGTGCCCCAGGTCCACAAATCCCTCATCCTTCAACCCATGCGCTTTGTGAAAGTCTCGCGCCGCCTTATCGGGGCGCACTCACGAACGACGTCGTCAGGCACTCGGAATCCGGCTTTGGTCAGGCCCCTGCTGAACGGCCCGCCACCATCACGATTCAGAGGCCGCCTTTTCCAACTGATGACCAAAGGGGCGGCGGGACGGCTGGTCAAATCACTAGATGCCCGTGTCCTGAACAGCACGGAGGTCCGTGTAGCTCGCGGAGAGCCGCAGGGAGAGGGGCAGCATCTCCACCGAAAGCGCGGCATCGACATCCTCAGGCTCCACGCGCCCATTGCACAGTTCCTGTTGGAGGAACTAGCAGAAACGGTGCGACTCTACGATGAAATGTACATTGGCATTCGAATAAGCCGCCCCGTTAAGGTTCGCAACGGGTACAGATCGGGGAGCCGATCAGGTCTCGAACCGCGTCAGAGCCGCTGGATCAGCGACAACTACAGACATCTATCCCCCTCGCTAGTTACATATCGTCTTGCCAAAGTAGATAAACTAGGAGCTTGCGCCTCAAGTCCTGTCCGATACTCGATGAAACTAGTGGTTAAGGGTACCTCCTGAGAAATCTTACCTCCGTCTTCCTTGGCCAATGCCGCTAGTCCCACAATGGATTTTTCCTCTCCGCACTGAGCTTTAAACCGTTCAATTGCACTAACTATACTCATTTCCCACTTGTTAAGGTAAGGATTCCATCGACCTCTCATCCTTTCATGAATTCCACCCAAAGCAGCAAGATAATCACGTATCAATGGTCTCACATCAATCTTTTCGTCTTTTGACCTCAATAGGTTCACCACCTGTCTGTCGAATTTTGGGTCTTCCTGTATCTCCCTCATATCAATGAGTGGAACCATTGAGAACGGGAGTTTAGCGCTATCTTCTACCCCGGTCCATTTGGCTGGGTAGGAAACACTGTGAATTGGGCTGCTGCCGGTTTAGTTGACACCCGCTTACGCTAATTCCGCCTGCATTTCGAACTCCATGGGACTGAGATACCCCAGCGTGGAGTGCCGCCGCCGAGGATTGTAGAAACACTCGATATAATCGAACACATCGGCCTTGGCCTGAGCTCGCGTGCGGTATATCCTCGCG
>JAMQPH010000474.1 GCA_023717605.1 Pyrinomonadaceae bacterium | reverse complement strand
CGGCGGTAGGTTAAACGTATCAGTCTCATGTCAAAGAGCAAACAGATGAAGACCACAAACCAGGCGCTCCGGCGTCAGAGGCGGAGTCTACTCTTAAAACCTCTTGACACCGGCAACGGCTTCATAGATGAACTCTAAACTGCCGGCCTCAAAATGAACCATTAAAGCTTTGGCACGTTTCCTGACTTCATTCCTCTCGGTTACAATGGCGGCTCCATTCTTCGAATCTTTAATCAGGAGACCCTTCAATGATCCGACCGCAACTTGCGGAATTCATGCGTCGTATGGACCCGAATTCAGTAGCCATCATTCCCAGCGCCCGCGAGGCTACGCGCTCCAATGACACACAATATCGGTTTCGCCAGGACTCGGATTTTTTGTATCTGACCGGCTTCGAAGAGCCGGAAGCAATTGCCGTCGTGGCGCCAGCACGCGAACAAAAGTACACCTTGTTTGTTCGTCCACGCGATCCGGAACGGGAAATCTGGGATGGAAGGCGCGCCGGCGTTGAGGGTGCGAAAGACGAATTCGGCGCCGACGAAGCGTTACCGATTGTTGAGTTTGACGAAAAGCTGCAGGACATTCTTGACGGCCCCGAGAAACTTTACTATCGCCTCGGCGTCAATCCCGACCTCGACGATACGATCATTCGTCAGATTGCCCGGATGCGCGCACTCAATCGAAAACCGATCCATCCGCCACAGACCATCATCGATCCGGCCACGATCGTCCACGAGATGCGCGTTCTCAAGACGCCGGAAGAAATCGAACTGATGCAGCGCGCCGCCGACATTGCTGCTGAAGCGCACGTCGAAGCGATGAAGGCTGCGCGTCCAGGGATGAAGGAATACGAGATCGAAGCGCTGATCGAACAGATCTTCCGTCGGCTTGGCGCTGCTGCCCCTGCCTACACCTCAATCATCGGCGCAGGCGTAAACGCCACCGTGCTCCACTACATCAACAACGACGGTGAGCTACGTGACGGTGACCTCCTACTAATAGATGCAGGTGCGGAGTACCGAGGCTATGCGTCCGACATCACCCGTACCTTCCCGATTAACGGTCGTTACACGAAAGCTCAGCGAGAGATCTACGACCTGGTGCTGGAAGCGCAAATGTCCTGTGTCGAGATGGTCCGGCCCGGAACCACGCATGACCAGCTCAAGAGTCATTCGATCGAGGTGCTGACAAAAGGTATGGTGCGTCTCGGATTACTCAAGGGCGATCCGGCTGAGTTGATTAAGGAAAAGAAGTACGAACAGTTTTACATGCACGGGCTGGGACATATGCTGGGGATCGATGTACACGACGTTGGTCGCTATTACCACGACAAGGAGTCGCGCGCGCTGGAGCCGGGTGTGGTGATGACAGTTGAGCCGGGCCTCTACATTAATCCGAACACGAAGGACATTCCCGAACAATATCTTGGCATCGGCATACGCATTGAAGATGATGTGTTATGCACCCCCAACGGCCCGCGCGTACTAACCAACAAGGTGCCAAAAAAGGCAGACGAGATTGAGAAGCTGATGGCGCGCTAGTAGCGCCTCGTTGCCCTCATTGTAGGGGCGTCCCTCCGTGGGGGCCCCAGGTTTGCGCACCTCTCTTCTTTCCTGATCACCTTTGTCTTTGCGACGTTGGGGCGCCCACTGAGGGACGCCCCTACAATGAGGGCTTCGCGTCGCCGGGTTTAGAAAGCTCCTCAACAATCTCACGCATTGCTGCTCGTCCTCGCTCAACTTCATCCGGGCCAAAGGAAATTGCGCCGACCACCGCGTGGCCACCGCCGCCGTAGCGTTCGCAGATCTTCGCGATGTTGTGAGTGCGCGGCACTGGCGCCCAGGGACTCGAGCCGACGGAGATCTTTGTGCGCAGTTTGCCCCGGGTTAAAGCAACCGAGTAAGTAGTTTGCGGATAGAGATAGTAAGGAATGAACTTGTTGAAGCCTTCGTAGCCTTCGTCAACGAGGTCAAACTGGACGACGCCATTCGCGAACGAGGCCTTACGCCGGATGATTTCGAGCGTCTCGAGATGCTCTTCTTTGATGGGACGGAACCGACGTTGTACTTCCGCACTCGTGGCAACCTCTTCAAGAGACTTCGAAGTCAGATCGCGGATCAACTGTTCGATGAAATTATCGTCCGGGTCAGCCTCAATCACCTGCATCAATTGCAGGGCGGGCTCTTTCAACTCCACACACTGGGCCGCGGATTCATAGAGTGCCCCATCGATGATGTGGGCCCACTCAACCAAAGACTTGATCGGTTCGGCATTGAAGCCAAACCTGGAACTCGCGACATCGGCGATGAATTCAGTGCACGACTTGCGCGTGGCGTCGAGAAATTTCTGTCCTGATTTGTCGGCGCGAAAATGCGCCTCATCCGCGGGCGTGAGAAACGCCGATTCATGATGATCAAACCACCAGGTCAGGCGATCTGAAGCAGCATACTTGAAATCAACAATCGCATTCTCGTCGCCGTCAAACATCTCCAGGTCGAAGAGCGTGCCTGGGCGATGAAGAAGCCCGCGGTACTCGACCTCGGCTTCCGGACGAATTCTTTCTTTGTAAAAGCGTGTGAAGGTGGCGGCGGAGGCAACCCCGTCGAAACAATGGCCGTGGTAAAGCAAGCGAAGTTTCATCAGATGTATATTTATTGGGCTAATTGGAAATCAGTTTTGAAAAGCTGGCAATCTTAGCAACGAAACTCGTGCAGGCAAAGTCAGGACTCAAGCGATCCACGAAATCCCACGAATCGCGCGAAATTTTATTGGTGTCATTTCGTGTGAATTCGTGGATCGTATGTAACGTCAGGCAAAGAAAAGGCGCGGAGCCCATGAGCCCCGCGCCTCTCGTGTGAACGGTCGCTGCAATTTATCTAATTCTTACAAGGCTCGATGACGGCCGCAGTCTTCGCGGCCAAACGTTCGGAAATAAACTTATCGACGTCAGCTTCGATCAACTCGCCATTGACCACCCAGGCCTTTTCGGTAAGCAGCTCACCTTCCTTCGTCAGTTTTTCAGGTTCCAGAAAGATGTTCCAGGGCGAGCCCCAACGCCGCGTGTCGCCGGTGAGTTGCCGGTAGCCGTAGTGGGGTGTCTTTTCACGATCCTCGCGCGTCTCCGATTCAGTCACCACGGGATAAGGCGCACCAGTTGGGCCAAAGTAAGCAAGCACGTCGGCGCGTGAGGCATACTCGCTAACACCAATTACTTCGAACCCCTGAGCCTTGTACTTCTCATATAACTTCGCGGCCACCGGGGCCTCATTCCTCCAATTGCCACACCAGGGAGCGAAGTAGACGACCATGACCAGCTTCTTACCCTGGACCAGCGAGCGCAGATCAACCGGCTTCTCGTCCTTGAGATCTTTTAGGGTCCAGGTTTTGTAACCGACCGTCTTCTCCAGGAGCGGTGAATATTCGTGCCCGCCCTGGGCCCGAGCCGCCGCCGGGACGAGAGCGATAACAAGCAGGACAAAGGTAAGTAGTTTGATCATCAGTATTAACTCCTAATACCAAGGGCGTAGTTCAGAGTTCAACCTTTAGGTTGTGGCTTTGCGACCGGCAAGCTAAAGCTTGAACTCTAAACTACTTGTCAGCCAGCCGCGCGGTCGCGCTTTCATCCAACAACGGTTTGACGGCAGCTTCAAAAGCCTCTCGTTTTCGTTCGCCGATAATCTTGGCGCGAATACGACCTTCGCGATCGATGATAAACGTTGTCGGCAGTCCCGCTACTGCGAACTTCGATTCCACTGCCCTATCCCCGAGCAGCACCGTGTAATCCTGTTTGATCTCTTTCCAAAAATCTCTAACGCCATCCGCGCCGTCATAAGTCGATACTCCAACAACTGATAATCCGCGTGATTCAAGGTCGCGATGCATCGTATTAAGTTCGGGTATTTCTGAACGGCAGGGGATACACCAGGTGGCCCAAAAATTCAGCAGTACCACGCGACCGCGCAAGTCCGCGAGGTTAAAGCTCTTGCCATCCAAAGTCTGCAGCGAAACTTCGGGAGCAGGAGGAAAATTACTTCTATTTTCCGGTGCCACTGCAGTCGACTGTGCGCCGGTGTTTACATTGATCCAACTTTCGGCATTCGGCAGGATTCCTGCGAGAGTTGAGCTGGCAAGCAGTGTTGAATATCCGCTGGCCACCAGCAGTCCCACGACAATCAGGATCACACCTGAAACAACTTCCACCTTGTGCAGGTGTCTGCGGAATTTCCCGTAGAAAGCAAGAAACTGATTGATGCCCAACCCGGTCAGGAGAAATGGAACCGCAAGTCCGGCAGAGTAGAACGCCGAAAGCAGCAAACCGCTTCGCCAACCGCCGCTGGTGGCGGCCAAGCCAATGATGCCGCCAAGGATCGGACCGATGCAGGGAGTCCACCCGGCAGCAAAAGCAATCCCGAGAGTGAACGAGCCGGCCATTCCGCGAGGCTTCTCATCAGAAAAGAAGCGCGTGTCTTTGTAGAGCGTGGAAATTTTCAGCAAGCCGATGAGCTGAAGACCAAAGGCGATGATGATGATTCCGCCGATGATCCTCACCCATGGGTTGCTGGTGATTGCGGCGCCAACTAATCCGGCCGTTGTTCCCAGCGCCACAAAGATCACCGAAAGCCCGACATTAAAAGCCAATGAATTGAGAATGACGGCCCGCCGAGCACCTGTTTGTGATCCACCCTCTTTGAGCCTGTCGATGCTAACGCCCGACATCAGTGATACGTAGCCAGGTACAAGTGGCAAAACGCAGGGCGAGAGAAATGAAAGAATGCCGGCAAGAAAAGCTATGCCGATTGTGATGTTTGAACCTTCCATTATTTCTTATGAACTTCCCGGGTCGCGCGTTCCCTTTTTGTGGTCGATTATACGATCAAGACACTTGCAAAGGCGATTTCACGCAAAGCCGCAAAGGGTGCAAAGACGCAAAGAAGAGTCAAACGCGTTCATCGCTGCTACAGCCATATCTTTGATGCGTCTTTGCCCCGTTTGCGGCTTTGCGTGAAACCTGCCTTAAGCCCTTTTTCTAGCCAGAGCTTCAGATTCAAATAGATGCCCGAAACGGCCGAGGCGCACGCCAGCGCCGCGAAAAGAATAAGCAACGGCACCTGCCAACTACCGGCGAAGAAATAAAAATGGGCTTGGCGAAAGTAGCGAGTCAGAAGTCCGGGAGGGGGGCTCTTGGTAACCGTACCGGTGCCGGCATCGATCAAAAGCGAGTCGGCACCCATGCCGCCAATCGCCTGGTACATCGGCTTGCCGTCCCGCATTAATAGGGTAAGCGCAGTGGTTGGGAGTTGTCTGCCGGCAAACTGATTTGCGCGAGTCATGGCATCATCGGGTGTAATAACCACTCTTGCAGCTTCGATGTTGGCAACCGAGCCTCCTTCAATCGTATTGGGCCAGGCGTAAAGCAGTCCACTTGAGGCCCAGGCGAGAACGGGTATTGCTACTAGGATCCCCAGCCAGGTGTGAATCCGGTAAATAACACTTCGCATATGTATTTGCTGTCGCCTCCGCAACCGCAGTCTGCTGAAGCTCTATCTTGAGAAGTGGTCAACGTCAGCGGGGGTAAACCACCCTTCCCAACCTGCAAATTAACGCGCGGTGAGTCGTGCTATTCGACTAGCTCTAATTTGCAGGTTAGGAAGGGCGGTTTACACCCGCTGATTTTTCCGCCACGGGTTCCGCTATCAGTTGCTTTATCATTTTGCCAAGCGCATTCGTCTCTGACTCACCGGCACCTAGTGCAATGAAACGAACTTGGCCGCGGCGGTCGATCAAAAACGACATTGGCAGCGAGAAGACTCCGTAATTTAGATCATTTACGTGCGAGTCTGATACGACGAACCCGTAGGGCAACCGATTCGTCTTCTTGAACTCGCGAAGATAGGCTAGCTCCTGTGCCGGAGTAACCCTTCTACCTTCGGCATGACCGAAATAGTTAGTCAACCCAAGTATTACCAAACCTTGAGCTTTGTAAGTTTCATGCCATCTCTGCAGTTTGGGAAAAGTGTAACGACAGGGTCCGCACCATGGCGCCCAGAAATCCAACAACACTACTTGCCCGCGCAGATCGGAAAGCCTGGTTGGTTGCTGGTCGATCCATTCGGTGCCGACGATCTCTGGCGGATGGATGGCTTTGCCGTTGCTTCCGGATTTCCCCAACAGCTTGGACGGATCTACTGATGGATCCAGGTTGG
>JAMQPH010000504.1 GCA_023717605.1 Pyrinomonadaceae bacterium | reverse complement strand
CCGCAGCCAACCGGTTCCATGCGCATCACCGCCTGGCGCGCTTTTTCGACCGTCTCTTCAGACCAACCACCCATCCCCGCGATTTCTTCATTCGTGGCGCTGAGTCTGCCTTCGGCGTCAAGGTTGCCGATCACGACCACTGCAGCGTCACACCCTTCGCCTTCGAGAGGACTCATGTGCAACTGCCATTCGAGATGATCCGCGAGCGACGGCGGTCTGGTTAGAAACTGTTCAAACGTCGGCGCATCTTCTTTGTACTCCATCTCCTGAGTTTTGTACCCGGGATCGAGATAGTCCTGAAACTCACGACCAAAGTCGATTTCTTCAAAAGCATCACGCGACGCATCTTCGCCCACGATCTCGTCACCAACTGAATCCTCACTTAGATCCGCCGGGCCCGCCAGCTCGTTCCCCTCCGCGTCAGATTCAGAGTAAGCGGCAGCGGCTTCCGGATCTCCGGCGCCATTAGAAGCAGGACTGCCAAGCTCTGCGTCGGCTGCTTCAACGTGCGCCTCCGGCGCTGATCCCGGATCCGCGCTGGTAAGGTGATCCAGAATCTTTTCCGCCAGCTCCTGGGCTTCCTCCTGGGTCGCAACTTCTTCGAGCACGGGGTTCTCCAGAAGCTGCTGCTGAATCAGATCAGTGAGCTCGAGCGTGGTCATCTGTAACATCTCGATACGCTGCCGCAACTGCGGTGTCAGCACGAGACGTTGAGAGAGGCTGGTAGTGAGCTTAAGGGACATTCCTTAGGAAAAAGGGCGATTGAAATATTGTCTTTGCGCCTGAAAGCGCTGGGGGGATTATAACCGATTATCTGGCGGTTTGCGCGTTAGTTTCACATTCGGAATTTTTCGCCGAGGTAAAGGTTTCGAACCTCCGCGTCTTCTGTCAAGTCTCTCGGCGCGCCTGAGCGGAATATGCGACCTTCAGCCATTATGTAGGCACGATCCGTTACGCCCAGCGTCTCGCGGACATTGTGATCGGTAACCAAAATCCCAATGCCCCTTTTGCGCAGATACAGTATGACATTCTGAATATCATCGACAGCCTTGGGATCGATTCCAGCAAAAGGCTCATCGAGGAGAATGTATTGCGGGTCCGTAGCCAGCGCCCGTGCGATTTCCGTTCTCCTTCTTTCACCACCTGACAACGCATCACCACGCGTGTTGCGCACATGGCCGACACCAAATTCTTCCAACAACTCTTCCAGCCTCGTAAGCCGCTCGCGCCGGCGCATTCCCATTGTCTCGAGTACCGCGAGAATATTTTGCGCGGCCGTCATCTTCCGGAAAATCGAAGGCTCCTGAGGGAGATAACCGAGACCCAACCGCGCCCGCAGATACATCGGCAGCCCGGTAACATCACGTTCACCCAATCGGACGGTGCCACCATTGGGTTGCTCAAGGCCGACAATCATGTAGAAGGTCGTGGTTTTCCCCGCGCCATTTGCACCCAACAATCCAACAACCTCACCCTTCTCTACATGGAGACTGACGTTGTCGACTACTCGCCGCTTGCCATAAGTCGTTTCCAGATGAAACGTCCCAAGAGCAGAAGGTGAAGGCGTCTCTGGCGGCAGCGGTGGAGTCGGGTTAACCCCCACAACAGGCGATGCCGCCTTGTGCTTGACCGCGACCTGCACGTCTTCTGTTTGAGTGGCCATCTTGTTTGCCGGCTTAGTGTTGCCTGGCTACTGTTTCTTAGTCACCTTGTGGGTTGAACGCACGCGTCCCGACGACTGTGGACCTCTGACGTCGTCCGCGATCACTCTACCTTCCCTCACGTAGACGGTCAAACGACCACCTTCGGTGCTACCCTTTTCAGAGTCGTCGACTCGAGCTGGGTTTCCTTTGAGCACCGCGACTTCGTCGGTGGTCGTATACTGCATCCAGTCGCCTATCCCCTTTCTGTTCGGTTGTGTTAGTACGACCTTGTTTTGGGCGATAGTCTTTTCCACCTCGCTCGTTTCTCTGGACAGATAGACGTCTGCGATACCACTCGTCACGCGATCTGTTGCGGTGCGAATATCGACGTTGGTTTCATAATGGAGCAGCCGGTTGGCTTCGGAATAGAACATTGACTCGGAGGAAGCGAAGACGGGCGCAGTACTGGTCAGACCTCCAACTCGGCGCCGGGCATTATAAATCGCACTTTGAACGTGACCATTCCCCTCCATTTTCTTGTCGTTGACGTAAATTGTCAGCTTGTCAGCGCGTACGAAATTATCATCCTGCCAGGCGCGCGCGTTGCCGGTATAGATCGCGACGCCAGCCTGGTGATGAAATTCCCCACGATCGCTGACGACATATACGGGACTCTTAACTTTGGAGAAGGGAGTGGCGCCGTTGGTTTGTTCCTGGCTGTAATAGGTTGTGGCTGTCTTTCCGCGACTGTACGAAACTTCATCGCGGAGGTTTGAATCAAGTTCGATGGCTTTCGTGCGCGCGCGCGAGTCCCACACTGTTGGCTCGCCCCCACGCATACGTACAACTTCATCAGCAGCCGCGTAAGAGATGCTAGCAGCAACTCCATTCCGATCCCTCTCATTGAACTTTGCGTTTCCCGTTGCATCTAACCGGTCAACATCCTGAGTTTCTTTCACAAAAACGGCGTTGATGGTTTGCGAAGTAAGTGTGCGCGTCCCTCTTGTCTCGCTGGGCTGCGTCGGCTCGATTACGGCCTTTGCGCCTCCTGTTGCCGTAAAGGTTCGCGCCAGATTTCCGATTTCGAAGAAGTCGCATTCGAACCGAGGGGCAGTGAGTGTTTTGCGGTCGGAGTTGGCAGACTTTACTGTGGGATCCACAAACAACTCTGCATTGCCGAGCGCCTCGGCTTTCTCCAGGTCGCGGCCAGTAACGCGCCAGAAGAGATTAACGGAATCGGCGGTCAGCCGTTTATTCGCCGCGCGAGGGTCGTTGGCTTTTGATTTAGGTGCAGAGAGATTGATAACGGATCGGCCGTCGGTGCGCATCGTTCGCAGCAAACTGCGTTCGCCTTGGGCCTGGAAAGTAACTTCAATCGAATTGACGGCGGTCGCTTGCATCTCGGCATCGGAATCAAGGCTCTTGGCTCGCGCATCCCTATATGCCACCGCGCGTTCCAACCGCTGGTCCTTGTCGAGAAAGAAATCCATGTCGATGGAATTCACGTCCGCCGCACGTCCTTCTTCCATCGATCGCAGATATGAGTTGCCACGTAACTCAACTTTCTGTAGGCGCTTTTGCTCATTCAACGTGGCAAAAAGAGTATCGCCGCTCATGACGTCCCGATCCTGCTCGGCGGTCACGCTTCCGGAAAAGGTCAGCTTCATCAAGGCTTGCTCAAAGGTGGCAGTAGCTGAACGAATCGTGACCGGCCGCGAACGGGATGAACTAGCCTTCGCCTGAGGATCCTTCAACACCTCCGGCGCCACCGTGATCTCAACCGCGTTTTTCAACTCAAGCTTCTTGCTCTTAGACTCGACGACGGCGCCCGTGGATCGCCCTGAGACATTCTCTCGTGTAAAGGTCATAGGGACATCAGTGTGCGCGACTTCGGTGGTCTGGTTGTACGAGAGCGACTCAGTATTAACCTTCAGCGCATCTTTGGTCTCGATCTTCACGTTCCCCAGAAAAGTGATCACTGAATTCTTCTGATCGTAGATGGCCCTGGTGGCTGAAATCTGATCCGGCTTATCACCGGCGGGCGGATAGACTAACAGGCTCACTAGTTCAAGTTCATGGTGGCCATCAGAAAAAGTAATGTCACGCGAAGCCTTGAGCAGCAGGTACAAACGATCGCCTTTGGTGACGCGTTGTTCATAGCCTTCGATAATGCCTGTGACCTCTTTCGACAGCTCTGGGGTTTCCGACTTGAGCCAAAACTTCTTGGTGTTGCGGAGATGGTAGTAGGAAATCGCGATGAATGCGATCCCCACCGTGAGTATGAAAATCGCCACGGTGCGCGCAATCAGTGGAAACCGCGCCCGCAGCCCAATCGCAATAGCTCTCTTTCGTGTTATCTCTTGCACTCAATCCAATTAGACGCGGTTCGGACATGATCCGCAAGTCACGAGCCAAAATTCGGGACCAGGATTGCCGGCCCTGTGAGGCTCGATTGGCTAGTTTTGTGAAATTAATCTTAGGAGGGTTAAGGAAGGCCCGCGCCAACGCTCATCACCACATCCGCGTGAAATGAGGGAGGTTACAATTGAAAAGATGTTAAGAAGACAGGCGAGCGAGGCGTCACGGTCTGTATGTTGCAAGAAAAGGATCAAGCGTTTTTGGAGGTCTTCAATCGGCCATATGTCTCACCATTCGTTTTCGGTTTATTCGGCAAACCAACCATCTGTGTCGAGCAGCTTAACACCAATCCGCCGGGTGTTGTCCACTTCATCGGTCCAAACTCCATTAACCTGCGCCTCGAGCTTTCGCCCAAATGGAGGCGTTAGCGTAACAACAGATCCTTCGACAACTTCTTCGTCGAGAACGATTGTGGCTCCGGCTCGACTAATCTTAATGGCTTGCGCCTTTACGTGGAAAGTCTTGCCATCCGGCGTGCTTCCTTCAACTTCGAGAGCAAATTCGACAGGAACTCGGGGACTGCGGGGCCGCTGAGACGGACTCGTCCCCTCTCGGAGATCTTTCGCATTCATTCAAACTCACCAACCTTTTATTGACAATTGATTTCTACAAGCAGGTCGTTGACAAGTGATTCTACAAGCCGGAGGTCCGGCCAGGTAGAGGAGAAGGGGCCGAAGCTAGTGTAACCGAATCTCGCAGGTCATGGTTAGTTATTTAATTTCTGGAGTTCAAACAGAAGGGTTCCAGAAACAGGGAGATGGTCTCGCAAGTGCGAGACATCAACTCACACCAGCAGTAATGTAGCCACCAGCGAGCGCCAGCAGGATAAACCCGCCCACAATCAGGCGATATCCGATGAAGATGCCGGTGGAATGCGTGCGCAGAAACCTGAGCAGGAACCAGATCGACGCGTAACCCACCAAACCCGACACGACGGTAGCGACAGCCAGCGATCCATAAGTTCCCGTTGGCAGTTTGACCAGCGCCTCTCTGAGTTCCAGAAGCCCGCTCGCAGCAATGGCCGGAATAGACAGCAGAAAGGAGAACCTTGCGGCTGTCTCGCGCGTTTGGCCTGCGAACAAACCGCCCATTATCGTCGATCCCGATCTGCTTGACCCCGGAATGAGCGCCAACACCTGTGCAAAACCAACGGCCAGCGCGTCTCGAATTGTAAGATCCTCCATCGACCGCGTTCGTTTGCCTACTATCTCGGCGATACCTAACAGGATCGCAACCACGATCATCATCGTCGCAATCACCCAGAGATTCTTTGTAAACGTTCCCTCAATTTGTTTTTTGAAGACCAGACCCACAATGCCAACCGGAATTGAGCCAATTATTACCAACCAGCCCAGCCAGGCATCTTGCGACAGCCTGGACGATGGGTGTTTTGAATCGTTTGCCCGATCATCAGCCAGGTTTCGACTCTTCGGGCCTCGCAACAGTGCCAGATGATCGACAACGAATGCGCGTGAGATGTTAACTATGTCGCGGGCGAAATAGACAAGTACGGCCAACAGAGTTCCCAGCTGAATCACCGCAATCGTGGCTGTAGTTTGCTCGGCCTTGAGCATCTCCTCGATTCCTTCGAAGAGCCCAACCGCGCGAGCTGCAAAAACCAAATGGGCTGTGGAACTGATAGGAATGAATTCGGTCAAACCCTGGACAATGCCAAGGACGATAGCTTGAAATAACGTCATGAAATTTTAGATTTTTGATTTTAGATTTTTGATTGCGTCAATCCGGGAGTGCGCTCACTATGGATGAAGACGAACTGAAGAGACGCACGAAACGGTTCGGGTTGAGAACTAAGGCAATGGCTGAGACCGTCACGAAATC
>JAMQPH010000459.1 GCA_023717605.1 Pyrinomonadaceae bacterium | reverse complement strand
TCATCCGCTGGAGAATAGAAAGAAAGAGCGCAGTCGAACATATCGACTGCGCTCTTTTTCACGTGTTCTACAGCGCTATGACAAATTGACAGTGCTAACGAGAGACGTGCTTCGGCATATTCTAGGTATTAAGAACATCTTCGAACGGGAGGTCGGGCTGGGTCCTTGAATCTCGTGTGACCATGTAAATTCGGATTGCCAGAGCCAGAATAACGAGTGCTATGCCAATCCAGATGATGGCCCAGATGAACGCGGGAATGCCGGTAGCGTTTGCCATGTTAACGGCGTCGGTGGGAACGCTGGTGGCAAATGGCGAAGAAAGAAAGAAAACTGTTTTCAGATCCAGCAGCGCGTTCAAGACACATTGGACGGCCAGAAAACTTACGAAGAAAGCGGCAACTCGTGCGCTCGCAAATTTAGCCAACGCGACCAGGCCGACTGAGATAGAAGTTCCTGCGATAAAAGTGAAAGGAATGCTGGAAAGCGCGCCCCACGAAAAGATTGGCGCCAGGAATCCATAAATCAGAGTGAGAGCGAAAATCACCACGGCCGATCCGATCAACACGATACGGGCAGAGATCGCTTTGCGAATTAGTACCAGCAGCAATCCGCCATATGCCATTGAGCCCAGGTAACCAGCGCTCGCCACAAAAGTTTGGGAGATTAGTCCGCCTTGCGTCGTGTAAGTTTCGCCACTGGCGTTCATCGCCACGCTCAGACTGCCGACTGAGTTTCCGGTGAGTAAGGCGGCAATTGCATGACCGCCCTCATGGATAAAGGTCACAAAGATTCGGAAGGGGTAGGTCAGAACGTCGCCAAAGGGGATGAACCAGAGAACAATCGATATTGCGGTTGCGGCCAATAAGGTCATTGCTTGCGGGCGCGCATCCTGGGAAATTCGTAATCTCATCGTTAAATCTCCAGTTACAGTTATCCTTAATAAATCCCGCGGGTAAAGAGTCGCTCTGGTAAACGTCAAACAAACCAGCGATGTTCCCTGGGGTTCAGAAGCTTCCTTAACAAAGAGAGACAACTATTATCTATCTTCCGGCGACCGGCTTGCAGCGTCCCTCTGATAATCACCCGATTTCCCGCCCGTCTTACTTTCGAGTTGCACCTCAGTAATCCTCATACCTTTCTCCAGCGCCTTGCACATATCGTACACGGTCAGGGCCGCAATTGAGACAGCAATCAAAGCTTCCATCTCAACCCCGGTTTGAGCGTTGGTGGCTACCTCTGCTTCGAGGTGCACTCCGTCCTGGTTCAGGGTTGCGCGTACGTCGATGTGAGTTAAAGGAAGCGGGTGGCAAAGCGGTATCAGGTCGGAAGTTCGTTTGGCAGCCATGATACCTGCAAGGCGGGCGGCCTCGAGCGGATCGCCTTTGGGAGTGCGACGGCTCTGCAAAGCGGAGAGTGTGTCAGGCGACATTAACACGCGCGCCGAGGCCACTGCGCGACGGGAAGTCGGGGCCTTGGCAGTGGTGTCAACCATCCGCACGCGGCCTTGTGCGTCAATATGTGATAACTCTTTCATAACACCGGAACCCACTAGCGTAGGGATCGAATATATCAAATTGACTATTGCCTTTTGTTCAGCTTATCAGAATAATCTCACTCGGAGCATCCAATCACCAGGCAGCCCTCGTAAGTTAAGACATCAAGACTAGCACGGATGATATAGCTAACTATCCGACCAGTCCCGAGTTTGTTCCAGTGCTATATTAATGCGCGAAGTCGACACCGATACAGAGGTTTCCCACTCATTCAAAATAATGTCGGCAATTCTTCAAGATCCTGTCGCTCTGGAAAAGGAGGATATTAGCTCGCCTCCGCAGGCACAAACCGCGCAGCTTGCGGACGCCTTGGCCCTAAACGACTCGGCCGGTCCTCCACTCGGGTACAGTGGGATCGAAGAGCACTCCACTCCGGCCCATGCGTTTCTGGAACATTCATCCTCAATCCTTTTTCCCGTCCTTTTTGTCCCCAATGTCTACTTCTCGTTCTATCGTCTCTACGATCTCGAACTGCTTTGGCTGGCAGCACTTTCCATTCCACTGGCGTTAGTGTTGGGCGACTTCGTCGGAGGGTTGGTTCATTGGGCGGCAGACACTTACTTCTCGGAAGATACTCCAGTGGTAGGCGCGGCGCTGATCAAACCGTTTCGGCAACACCACCTTTTTCCCCGCGACATTTGCACGCATACGTTTGTGAGTATCGTAGGCAACGTGTGCATTCTGGCAGTTCCCGTGCTCGCACTGTGCTTGTACCTGCTTTGGGTGACCCAGCATGGGCTGCTCGCATTTGCGATCTTGTGCACAGCGTTAATGGCCGCCGCAACAGTTGGCACAAATATCTTCCATAAATGGGCGCATCAGGAAAAGCCAGCTGCTGGAGTACGTTGGTTGCAAAGAATGCGCCTGGTACTGGAACCACGGCATCATGAGGTTCACCACACCGAACCATTTGAGATGCACTACTGCATCACCAATGGCTGGCTTAATCCGCTCCTAAACAAGATCGGGTTCTTCCGCAAACTCGAGGCTAGCCTGCGCTTTCTCGGAGTTGAGACTACCAAGGCCCAAAAGTAGTGCGACGACTCTCGCACGTAAGTCCACATTCGCCCGCAGATGATTTCACGACGGTAAACGTACGACTCTAACCGTCGTACCTATCTCGAGCATCGCAACTCCGGCGGGGACCTTGATGAGTACGTTTGCTCGGGCAAGCGCGACGAAGTCCGACGAACCTCCCCATTTTAAAGGTTGGGCCAGGAGATGACCGGCTTCGCCTGTTCTTATTTGGCCGGGCAAATAGCTCTCCCGATCTGATCCTTTTACGCTACGTTCGAGTATGGCCCATTCCTCTTCAAGCGCCGGTTCAAGCGCCCCTTGCATTGCCAGCAACGAAGTGCGCGCAAACAGATTGAAGGTTACCGAGACCGACACTGGATTCCCCGGCAAACCAAAAACGAGTACGCCGTTTGGCAGTCGTGCGAAGACTATTGGTTTACCAGGACGCAGCGAGACGCGTTCGAAGAATATTTCTGCGCCAAGTTCGTTCAGTGCGGTCTTGGTGAAATCATAAACTCCCATCGAAACGCCGCCCGAAGTGACAACGACGTCGGAGCGTTCCGCGGCCGAGGTGATCTGCGGCTTCAGCCGACCCGGGTCATCGCCCGCTAGTGGCATTAGTTCGACACTCGCGCCGGCCAGCGCAGCGTAAGCACCAATAGAGTAATTGTTCGAATCACGTATCTGGTCCTGGCCGGGTTTTTGGCTTACAGGTACCAATTCGCTGCCTGTCGCGAGCACCGCCACCCTGGGTTCCTGCCCGACGCTTACCTTTGCGTAACCGAACGATGCCAGCACAGCCATCATCGCCGCATTGATTCGTTCGCCTGCACGTAAAACTGTCTCACCTGACCTAATCTCATCGGCGCGACGAACGATTGATCTGCCAAGGTCCGCAGTGTGCTGGATCTCAACGCTTGCTCCTTCATCCAGTTCGCGCGTGAACTCGACTTGCTGCACGGTATCGGCGCCGTTCGGCACTGGTGCCCCGGTCATTATGCGCACGGCCTGACCAGCAAGCAATTCGTTGTGCCAGCCCGCACCAGCCGCCGACTCGCCCACGATGCGCAAGCGAACCGGGGGTTCTTGAATGTCAGCAGCCCGCACTGCGTAACCATCCATTTGGGAACGATCGAAAGGCGGCAGGTCACAATCGGCGATGATGTCTTCAGCTAGAAATCGGCCCAATGCATCTTCGATCTCGACGCGCTCCGGAGACAGTCGTCTAGTCTGCTCTTTGATAATTTGAATGGCTTCAGCCACAGTAATCATCAAGGTTGTGCCTTTGAAACTGGTCGTAAGAGAGATTGTAGGAGCGTCCCTCCGTGGGCGTCCACTTTTCCGAACAATCATGTTTGAGGCGTATTGTTCGAGGTTGTTTTCGGCCAGGTGGGGCGCCCACGGAGGGACGCCCCTACAACGTACCCCTCGGCTTGAGTATACTCCTCAGGAATTTAGCCAGCAGGAATCAGAAAACGTAAACCCCGCCCTATTGTTCAAGGTTCGGAAGGGATTAACAGAATGATCCTACTAAGAGACGTCTCTTCACTGGTCCTGGTTGTTGGAGTCCTGGCGCTTGCTTGCGCGTCGTCACGCGCACAGAGCAACATGACTCCCGCATTCTATAACAAACCCGTCGAATTAAAATTGGAGCGCTCGATCAAGAGGAGCTTCGGCAGTTATCTCAGACAGCAGGCCAACGATTATTACAGACAGCGACCCTTCGACCAGTTGGCCCCTGAGAGCTTCTATCCAATCGGTTGGTCCAGGGACGGAAAGTTCGCTTACTATCTCGAGCCTGTTGACGAGGCATGTGGCTGCTACTTCGCGAAGCTCTATATTCTCGATCTCAAGACTGACAAAGTCCTATGGTCGTTTGACTACGAGAGCGAAGGTATAGACCAAACGAAGCAGGAAGGGAAGCCTCACTCACTCGACACCCTCTGGAACGCAAATCAGAAGCACTTCTCCGATAAATTGAGAGAGTACGCAATCGAGCCGCAAGTAAAGTTCACCCTGTTGTTCTTTCCGGTGAATCACAAAGGTGAGTCACTAGCGGCCACTCTGAGGACGAAAGAGAAGAAGGGACTCACGGACGATGAGCGACCGTACGGCATCATCGGTAAAGCAACATTGCAGCTTAATTCAACTCGGCGTGGGAAGAAGACGATACTTGATCACTCTTACGGAGAATCTTTGCCTCTTCACGTGGGACTGTTGGGATATGTCAAGAGTCCATTCGAACCAAGAATCGCAGTCCTGCTGATGAGAGTTATGAGAGGTTATGAAGGGCCTCCGCATACCGGTGACGTGCAAGTTGTTGGCGCAAGTTTAGGGGGTGGGTTCAAGAGATCCTGAATCCAAAGCGAAAAGCGGTTGCCCTCCAATCTGCTCGAATCAAACGAACAGCTCAGCCGCAAGTTTGTACCGTCTCAGAAAACGGTTGGGTCGGCAAAAACTATCCCCGGCCAATCGCTGCAACTGGATAATTGTCGGCTGCGTTGAACTGCTCTTCTTCCGTGGACCCAGTCAGTGCAGTGGTGGCCGAAGTGCCTCCAGTAATCGCTTGCGCGATGGCATCGAAGTATCCCGTGCCTACGAAGGCTTGATGCTTCACCGCGCGATATCCGCTGCCGGCTTCACGCTCAAACTCAATCTCCTGCAGGCGAGCATAAGCAGTCATACCTGTTTCGCGATACTTTTCGGCTAACTCGAACATGCCGAGATTTAGCGCGTGGAAGCCCGCGAGAGTGATGAACTGAAACTTGTAGCCCATCAGAGCCAGCTCTTTCTGGAATTTTGCAATCGTATGTTCATCAAGCTTCTTCTTCCAATTGAAAGATGGTGAGCAGTTGTAAGCCAGCAGTTTGCCTGGATATTGAGCGTGGATCGCGTGAGCGAACTGCCCGGCTTCCTCGAGGTTTGGTTCCGAAGTCTCACACCAGATCATATCTGCGTACGGGGCATAGGCCAGCCCGCGCGCGATTGCTTGATCGAGACCGGCCTGGACGGCGAAAAATCCTTCAAAGGTCCGGCCCCCGGTAAGGAACGGATGGTCGCGCTCATCTATGTCGCTGGTGAGAAGGCCGGCGCCGTTGGCGTCAGTGCGCGCAATCAGAATTGTGGGCACGCCCATAACGTCGGCGGCCAAACGCGCGGCGATCAGTTTTTGTATGAACTCACCTGTTGGCACCAGGACCTTGCCACCCATATGCCCGCACTTCTTCGCTGAGGCGAGTTGATCCTCAAAATGGACCGCTGCAGCGCCAGCCTCGATCATGGCTTTCATCAACTCAAAGGCATTTAGGTTTCCGCCGAAACCGGCCTCGGCGTCGGCGACGATCGGAGCAAACCAGTGGATACCGTTCCGTCCTTCAGCCTGAGCGATCTGATCCGCGCGCTGGAGCGCCTGGTTGATCTTGCGCACCACGTCGGGCACGCTGTTGGCCGGATATAAACTCTGATCGGGATACATTTGTCCGGCCAGATTGCCGTCGGCGGCAACCTGCCAACCGCTCAGATAGATCGCTTTCAAACCAGCCTGGACCTGCTGCACTGCCTGACAGCCGGTCATCGCGCCCAGCGCCGCGACATAATGTTCGGTGTGCAAGAGGTCCCAAAGGCGCCGGGCTCCGATTTCGCCGAGTGTGTATTTAATCTCAACTGATCCACGAAGCCTTACCACGTCCTCCGCCGTATAGCCGCGCTCGATTCCCTGCCAGCGTTTATCGGCAGCCCAGCTGTTTTTGAGTGTTGTAGTTGGAGTGTGGGTTTTCATGATTACCTCCGAAATAAAGACAGGATTTACCTGAATTGCCAGGATGACAGAATCTAAAGTGAAGGCTCGTTAACTGGCCCATCTTGTCAATTCTGTTAATCCTGTCCTCATCTTCGTGCCTTTTGATTTAGATCGGATCAAATTCGCTATTGGTTATTAGCAACTCGCTAATCCGCCGTGCTTCACAATACTTCTGGGCCTCAGCCGCGCTTGTGCCGGCAGGAAGCTCGCTCAGGATGCGGTCCAGCTCCTCATCAAACAACTCGCTGACAAACTCAGGCGTGTGACTTCCATACGAATCAGTAACCTCCCCGGTGTGGCGATGACGAATCCTCTGGGCGATCATCAGTCGATAGATGCGGTCCGTCGCGAGGTCTTCCATGTAGCCGTCGAGCAGACTCGCGCCTTTACCATTCAATACGCCGTTGCGATACCGAATCACGGTCCGCACTGCCGCGCGCGTTCCTTGCACCGTGATCTTTCCGACGCCTCGTGGAACCGGTCGCAGATCTGGTTGCGACGGGGCTTCAGCGTTACGGCTATTGATCTGGTTGGGAAAGGGAAACTGTTTGACGGCGATCTCATTCTGATCGGGATGGCCGGTCCAGGCGCCGTCCATTAAACAATGTGCTTCGTTTCTTTTGTCTTCCGCTAGCACTCGAAGCGCGCGTTCGTTCAGCTCCGAATCAACCCGACTGGGGTAGAGAGCCGTCATCCCGCCGATCGCCAGGATGCCGCGCTTGTGGCATGTGTCGGCCAGTAGCCCGCGCAAATTCTGAAAGAAGGGCACGTCGTGCGGGATGGTATTTCGATCCGGCAAGACCCAAGCACTGTCTTCTAAGTTGAAGTGGATCAAACTAGCCATGTAATCCCAACGACCCAAATTCAAGCCGACGATGTAGTCACGCAGGTGGGAAATGTATTCCTCCATTTGAAAGGCAAGTGGGTGCGATTCAACCAGAGCCATGCATTTGATAAAGCCACGCGGCCACCCGCGAGCATTTTCAATCGCCTGGAATAGATCCCGCCACCATAAAGCCTCTTCAGCCGACTCCGATTTGGGAATGTAGAAACAGAGGGGATGCTGAAGGCCATCGACATCCACCTGGTAAGCGACCATCGCCACGTCGAATAGAGATGCCGAAGTCAATTCATCCAGCAATACTCCTGCCTGGCTAACGTGCAAGCCGCGAGCACGAGTGAAGATCACTGTATTGCTTCTTTCAATGCCCACAGTGCGGTTTCGTTTCATATCGACATAGGTCAACTCGCCTTTCAGAGCTGACAGAATATTATCGATACCCAGTCTGAGATTGGGCCAAAAGTTGGCCATCGAGTCTTCAAGATCAAGCATCACGCCGGGCGCGCCTGAATTCAGCATCTTCACCACAAGCTCCGGGTCATCGGCTGGGCCGGTCATCTGATTGCGCTGATCGGAACACCAGACTGGCAGCTGAATTTTCCAGTCTGCCGTTGTGACCTCCGAGTGTGAAAGATACTGCGGCTTACGTCCGCCATGGGAAGCCGCGAGGACTCGGGAGCGCTCTGCAATGAAAACCTGTTGGCGTGGCGTGAGCTCGTGATGAAGCGGCAACAGAAAGTCTATGAACCCCTTCGGAAGATCAGACTCCGGACGAAAATCGGCTGGCGCGGTATTGAAACGTCCAACTCTAGTGAATATCTCTCTCTCTGTCACAACCGCATTCATGATTAGAGACCGAGTTCCTCATCAACAAGTGTCTCGACGCGAGGCAGCGTTTCTGTAACACCACAAATTTCAAATCCCTCTTTCGCTCGAATCGCGTCAGTTGCCGACTCAGATGTCTGACGATAGATGCGTCCCTCAAAAAGTCCGTCGGGTCTCATATAGATCTCCGCGCGACGTTGGCCATTTCGTCTCTCTTCAACCAGAAACATTTTCAACCTCCATTAGACTTGCCGAGCCATTTGCCAGGTATGCTCGGTGACCCCCGTAGTTTGTTTCTTCCAGCGGAAATTGAGTACGGAGATCCCGAGCATCGGAACGCGAAGAGGGCACGGAGGTTCCAGCGCCAGCGCAACCCTTGTTCCGTATTGTGAACACCTACTCGACATAACGAGTGAGGAGGGTGTACCATGCGCCTCCTTCACGGTTCAATAGGTAATTCGATATAGTGAACACGGGTGTTTATGGCCTAATCAGGAAAACTCTCTACGGCCGTTCTTTCTTAGTAAAATTCTCAAAAAGCGCTTGGCTGATAAAAGCGTCGTTCATAATGGTGAACACAAAGAAATCTCCGGTAGCGGACAGACTCAGGCTAAACAAGATGACGCGAATGAAAACTGAAGGAACAAATGCAAAAAGCCCCGAGCAGGTCACTTCGGTTGAGCGTGCCCTATCGATTCTGGAGTTGCTGGCAAACAAGCATCAGGGGCTGAGCACTTCCGACATCAGCCGTTTTGCGCATATTCCAAAAAGCTCGACCAGCTATTTGCTGCGAACCCTGGTCGGGCGTGGCTACGTTCACCGCGACGCGGAGACCGGGCAACATACGTTGGGGATCAGAGTGCTAAGCCTGGGTGGGCAGGCAATGCAGGGTATGGCCCTGAGAGAAGTGGCGCTTCCGCACTTGCGTCACATCGTCGATCGCACGCGCTTCGACGGGCACCTGGCTATCCTGGACCACGGAGAGGCCGTCTACATCGAGCGGGTTGAAGGCCCCGGCTTCATAAAAATGGCTACATGGGTGGGACGGCGGATGGTGCCGCATGTAACGGCAGTCGGCAAAGCCCTGATCTGTCAACTCGATCAAACCGAAGTAAAGAGCTTGTTTGAACAACACCACATCAAGCCACTTACGGCGAACACCATCACTAG
>JAMQPH010000458.1 GCA_023717605.1 Pyrinomonadaceae bacterium | reverse complement strand
AAGTCGCCCTTCCACGACATGTATCCGGAATAGATGTGATCGGGCTCGTCCCAGGTAACGGTGTTAGCGTGTGACGTCAGCGCCAAATGTATGGCGAAGAGCACTATGAATGCGCCCACTCCTGCAACAACTCGCCCACGTCGAGAGTTCTCTCGCAATTGAATCACAGTTTGTATGCCTCCAAGAAAAGAACCCAAAGGGCATTTTCAACGACAGGGTGTTCGGATCCGAAAATACAAGCCGACAAAAATCCGTTCCTTGGCCACCCGTTGTGCGCGAATTACACTTGGTGCAAGAGCAGCTTTCGACAGTTCGAGACGCGAATGATATCAGAGTATTGCCAACGAAATGTCATAGACGTTGAGCCTCACAAACGCAGACTAAGGCTTATTGGATACTGACGGGGAACCGAGGATTCAATATCTCGCGTGTCAAACCGTGGAACCGCTTCTCTGCGCTCTTAGGTGAACAGCCTCTGGTGGCACGACAGAACCACCGAAGCACGTAAGATTCTCCAGGATTGGAGATCGCGTACCCGACTGGCAAAAGTGGTGTGTGACTATCAGACTACGCGTTTCCGGGACCACGTGGGTTCCGGCAATCAACGCGTGTCTACCTTGACGATTGACGCCCCGACTGCAGCCGACTGGGCCAAGTCTTCCCACCAGCGGGGGAAGCGATGTTGTGGATCATCAAGCACTATGGGCGACCCAATCATCGGCGTGAGAAGCCGGTAGCTCCGTCGTTCACTTGCGGCCGTGATGCGCCTGAAGGGGCCGTCCCAGGGGTGCCTGGCGAGAGAGAATTTGCCGATATGGCCAGGAAGCAAGGCATCTGCCTGCAGGTCTTGTGCAGCTTGTGCCGCTTCCTCAGGGGTCATATGAATGTGCGGCCACTGCTCGTCATACTGCCCAGTATCCAAGGCTACGAGGTCAAACCCTCCGAATCGATGACCGATTTCAGCGAAGTGCGGTCCGTAACCAGAGTCACCACTCACGAAGATCCGTCGACTGGCAGTCGTTAATGCATAGCCAGCCCAGAGCGCCTTGTTTCTGGTAAGCAGACGCCCTGAATAATGACGCGCGGGCAGCACATGAATGGCAAACCCGTGTTCCGACTCCAGGACCGAGTACCAATCTGCCTCATGGATTTTCTCCTTGTCGTAACCCCAACGTTCAAGGTGTGCTCCAATGCCAAGCCCGCAGACAACGGTCTGCGTCTTCGCGCGCAGGGCAGTCACTGTTGAATAGTCCAGATGATCCCAGTGGTCATGAGTGATCAGCAGATAGTCTATTTCCGGTACATCCTCTGCTGTGTAGGGGTTGGTTCCAGCAAAGGCCTTATTCAAATATGGAACTGGTCCGGCAGAAGCGCTGAACACCGGATCAATCAGAATGCGATTGCCTCCAAGTTGAATGAAGTAGGGCGAATGTCCTAGCCAAACAACCACGTCCATGTTTCGATCCAGCGACTGAATATCCGTTTTCACGGATGGTATGGGCAATGTCGGTACCGGACGATCCTTCTTTGCGAACAGATAGCCGATGCCCACGGATACGAAACTTCGGTCGTCGACAAGCACCGGTGTGGGAATCAGGTTCTGAAAACCATCGCCGGAATAGTTAGGCGAACGCTTGATTTTGTCGAGACGAGCGCCGTCTGGAAGCTTTCCGAATTTGGGATGCTGAGTGTAGAGCCACGTGCCGCCCGTAAGGCTGGCCGCGAGAAGAGCTGCAATAGTCAACATTCGGCGAAACTTCCTTCTCATTGCGAAATCTCGGTACGCGGTTTCGACCGGCATGCCGGTGCTGCGCTCAAGGCTGCGCGCGTAGGCCGTCATCGACCAAGTGCTAGCCGCGAGCGTGCGCGGACTGGACTTGCCCAGTTTGCATAGAAGCAATCGCCTCTTGCAACGGAATGGGATTTAAGTATTCACGCCAGTGGCTGATACGTCCGTCGGAGACACGAAACAAGATGATGTACTTTTGCCGGTACTGGTACCCACTTTGGGCTACCACACCTTGCCCATCCAATTCAGCAAAGAAGAGATCCGGATCGCCGCCGGGATAAATCCGAATATTGTAGATATCCCAGCCGGTAAACATGCCGCGCTCCTTGCCTAGGAACCGTTCCAGAAATTCAACCACAGTACCTTTTCCTTCAACGCGGTCAGGCAAGCCCGGCAAGGCAAATGGCATTTCAAAAACAATGTCTTCCGCCAGGACATCGGCCATTCCTTGAACATCCTGCTTTGCTTCCGCTTCCAGAAATCTGCTGACTATTTCTTTGCTATTCATTTCTTTTTCCTCCGCTCCATTATTGCTCTGGAGATCATCGGGGATTTTCGAGTCCGAAGACTTTTTGCGTCCCCAACATCACAAACAGGGCCTCGTCAGATTAATACCCGGACGAAGCCCTCCTTGTATCGCCCGTTAAAACGCACCACCCGCACTGTCAGGATGTTTGCGCTTTAGCCTTTGAGTTCCTGGTTGCAGCTTCCTCGATAATGTTCGCAACGGCCTGAGGGTTAGACACGTAGATGGCGTGGCTGCCTCCAACCTCTTTGACCGTCGATCCGGCACGTTGGGACATAAATTGTTGTGCCGGCGGCGGTATCATCTTGTCCTCGGTCACGACCAGGTACCAACTTGGCTTGGTTTTCCACGCAGGTGTGCTCACGGCTTCATTGAGAGCCTCCAATCCCCAGGGCACCTGTGAGTTCGCCATGAACTCAGCTTTCTCGGGCGAGACATCCCCGGCGAAAGATTTCGCAAATTTCGCTTTATCAAGCATGAGAAATCCGTCGACCGGAGGCAGGATGGGCGGCACCGGCGCACCGGGCGCCGGATTCGCGATCAACGTTCCGACTGATTCCCCCGCATCCGGGGCGAAAGCCGTAATGTAAACGAGTGTGTCAACGTTGGGATGTGTACCGGATTCGGTAATCACGACTCCTCCATATGAATGACCTACCAGAACTGCAGGACCATCCTGGGTATCGAGCACTGCTCGCGTCGCAGCGACATCACCGGTTAGCGATATCGTTGGATTCTGAACAACGCTTACGTTGTAGCCGTCACGCTTAAGTATTTTGTACACGTCTTCCCAGCCAGAGCCGTCGACAAAACCGCCATGAACGAGAACGACATTCTTGGTGACATCACTTGAGATTTGAACCATGATTTTTCTCCTTTTAAGAAAGTGTTTTGAGTAACTCGAAGAAGTTAACCTACCAGCATAGATCTACCGGCCAGGAAAACTTAGTTCAGAGGGAAGCGCGGATCATCAAATCCCCGCTCCCCTCTACTGCTATCTCTGCGACTATTTCCCCCGCCAATTTCCTTAAGGTCGTCGGTTTGTCGGCATCCTGATTACCGACCTGCGCCACTTGCTGCGCCCTGCCGTGGCTTTCAATTAACAATTTGTAGTTGGGCATCCTGGAAGCATGAATTTCGGCAAATTGCTGCGCTTCGGGACGCGCCCAGGTTTGCTGCAATTCAGAAACAAGCGCAATCACATCGGTCGGAATCACGCCCGCTTGCGTCAAACGCGCCAATACAATGTCTTTAGAGAATGCGCTCCACGAACCGGAAGCATCCATCAACGCATACACGTTATAGCCGTCCGCTGCAGCGCTGATAGCCGGAAACGCCAGGCAGACATTCGACAGCGTTGCCGCCATCACTAATGTTTTCCGCCTCGTCGCTTCGACCGCCTGAACAAATTCGGGAGTGTCCCAAGCGTTGATTTGACCTTTACGAGGCACATAAACCGCTTCAGGTAGAATCTCGCCGATTTCGGGAATTACTGGTCCGTTCGGACCGTCAGGCGCGGAAGCCGTGGTAATCACTGGCAGGTTCAGAAGCCTCGCCAACTTCGCCAAGGCGACGACATTGCCACGCAGTTCTTCCAGTTCCAAATCCTTGACGGTCTGGAACAGCCCGCTTTGATGATCAATCAACAGAATGACCGTATCATCCGGGTCAATCATGGCGCTGTGCCTTTTGTATTTTTCGTTTGCCATGGGTTTCTCTCCTTATCTGAAGTAAATTGCATGACAGTTGACAATATAGGTGAGACTTTCTGACCGCGCTTGAAGACAGCCTTGATTTTGGCTTTAGATAACCTTGATTTTGCTTTTGCGCAGCGGCTAGGATGCTGGCCGTAGTTTGCACTGCGATCGGGAGCGACTAGGTTGCTGTATCTTTTCGAGGATTTTGCGCTTGACTGCAGTCGCCGCGAACTCCGTCGCGGCAGTGAATCGATTTCTGTCGAACCGCAGGTCTTCGACCTGTTGGCATACCTCATTCAAAATCGCCATCGAGTCGTCAGCAAAGACGATCTGGTTGAGGCGGTCTGGGAGGGGCGCATCGTTTCCGATGCGACGCTGAGCAGCCGCGTCAATGCTGCTCGCAACGCACTCCGCGACAATGGCGAGGAACAGCGCCTCATTCGCACCATGATCCGCAAAGGCTTTAGGTTCGTCGGTACCGTGCGCGAGGAAGGTGTTGAGGCAATAGCGCCGATGGAGCCAGAGGTTGGGTTGCGTTTACCTGATCGGCCATCGATTGCGGTGCTGCCGTTCACTAACATGAGCGGTGACAAGGACCAGGACTACTTTGCCGACGGGATGGTTGAGGACATCATCACCAGCCTCTCGCGGATCAAATGGCTGTTTGTCATAGCCCGTAATTCGAGCTTCGTCTATAAGGACCGCGCTGTGGATGTGAAGCAGGTTGGCCGCGACCTGGGTGTTCGCTATCTCCTCGAAGGCAGTGTGCGGAAGGTGGCGAACCGTGTCCGGATTACTGGCCAACTCGTCGAGGCGGAGGACGGCCGCCATCTCTGGGCCGAACGATACGACCGCGATCTCAATGACGTATTCGCACTGCAGGACGAGATTACAATTAACGTGGTATCCGCCATTGAGCCTAACGTTCGTCAGGCCGAGATCGAACGCGTTAAGCGCAAGCGTCCAGAAAATCTTGGTGCCTATGATCTTTTGCTTCGTGCTCTGCCCAACGTGTACACCTGCATGCCTGAAGGTGCCGCCCGGGGGTTGCCGCTGCTCGAGCAGGCGCTAACCATCGAGCCGACATACGCCCTCGCCCACGGCTTTGCCGCCTGGGCCAACGAAATTATTTATATGCGCGGCGGTATGCATCAAGAGAACCTTGAGAAGTCGATCCGGCATGCCCATGCGGCGATCGAACACGGGCAGGATGATGCAATGGCGCTCGCGCTCGGCGGCTTCAGCATTGGCATCGTGGCCCATGATCGCAAACTTGCCGACGAAGCGTTCGAGCAGGCGCTTGCTCTTAGCGCATCCTGTTCCTTTGTATACTCTTTCGGCTGCGCGTCAGTCTTATACGGCGGCGATGCGGCGCGCGCGATCGATTGGGGCGAGCGCGCGATCCGCCTGAGTCCGCTCGACCCAATGAACTACATTCCTCAAGGGACTATCGGAGTCGCTCATTTCCTGCTTGGCCATCATGAAGAAGCCCTCGTTGCAGTTCGGCGAGCGTTGCAACTGAACCCAGGTTTCAGCGTTTTGCACGGATGGCTCGCGGCGGCACTCGCGAAGCTCGGCCGACTGGACGAAGCAAGAGCCGCAGGCGCGCGGTTATTGACCCTCGATCCCGGCTTCACCATCAACGGCTGGTGTTCGGCAGTCGGTTTTGCGCCTCACGTAAAGGATGTTATGGCGGACGGTCTGAAGCTAGCAGGCCTACCCGCATAGCGGTTTCATGCTGCCTCTCAGCTACTCAAGAACCGACCTAAACCTTGAGCGCTCTAGATCTGAGTTCAAAGTTTTGCGTCGACGATCTCTCAAAGCGGATAAATGCATGCCTCGAGCTGCCGGGTGGTTTCGAATGTATTCCCTCCCCTGAGCGTCATTACTGTACTGGAAACCTGCTACCAGCGTGTCAACATCTCTAAGGGTGTCGCAAAACATAACGACTAATCTGTCGACCGACATTCACAGGTTTTACAACCGCG
>JAMQPH010000453.1 GCA_023717605.1 Pyrinomonadaceae bacterium | reverse complement strand
CAATCCTATGAACGGCTTAATGCGCAGCGCAATCAAATTTGCAAGGAACTGAATCTTCCGGAAACGGTACTTCTCAGGCCAAATGAACCAAAGCCGGCTGATTGGTTTGTCCTGGCCGACAGCCGCTCGTCAACGGGTGCGGAGGCCTGGTACGACCCATTGCCGCCCGGCAAATATGAACTGACCATTCAGAGGCGCTTCGGCTGTTGCGATGGGCCAATGGTTGAGTCCAATAAGATTAGCTTTGAAGTATTACCGTAAGTTGAGAGAAAACAAGCTTCAGTTCCAGGCGAGTGGACTTTTGAATGAGGAGGGGATATGAGCGGGAAAACATTCGTGATCGCAAAGGCACCAATCGGAGTCCTGTTGATTCTAATGTTGTTGGTTCTCTTCCTGGGCGCGTGTAATCGTGGCGGCTCTTCAGGGGTGCGCTATGCATCAATCTCAAATCCCGGGATCACTAACGCACCAATCAATAACGGTCCTCCGAGCAACACAGTCGGTCCGGTCGTATCTTACGCCGACATAGTGAGTCG
This sequence comes from Pyrinomonadaceae bacterium, assembly GCA_023717605.1. Taxonomy (GTDB): domain Bacteria; phylum Acidobacteriota; class Blastocatellia; order Pyrinomonadales; family Pyrinomonadaceae; genus PSRF01. The sequence goes on along the minus strand of JAMQPH010000453.1, from coordinate 2,615 downwards.
GGTATCGCCGGCGGTAATCACTATTCATTCAGAAATGCGTGTGCGCGCCCCGCAGCAATACCCGTTTATGGACGATCCCAATTTCCGGCAGTTCTTTGGTGACCGCCTACCACAGCAAATGCCCGAGCGACGCCGAAGTGGTCTCGGTTCAGGGGTCATCATTAGCACTGACGGTTACATTCTAACGAACCACCATGTGATTGACGGCGCCGAACAGATCAAAGTGGATTTGAACGACAACCGTACTCTTGACGCAAAGGTTGTGGGTTTTGACCCGCCGAGCGATTTAGCCGTGCTCAAGGTCGAGGCCACGAACCTCCCAGTGCTCGCATTAGGCAACTCTGATCGTGTGCGCGTGGGAGATGTGGTGCTGGCGATTGGTAACCCTTTAGGCATAGGGCAAACCGTAACCATGGGTATCATCAGTGCCAAAGGTCGCCAGACCGGCTTAAGTAACGGCAGCTTTGAAGACTTCTTGCAAACTGATGCACCAGTTAACCAGGGCAATTCAGGTGGTGCGCTGGTCAGTACAAACAGCGAGCTTATTGGCATCAACTCACAAATCCTTTCGCCTTCGGGAGGCAGTATCGGCATCGGGTTTGCGATTCCTTCGAACATGGCGCGCACTGTTACCGACACTCTCGTAAAGACCGGCAAAGTTCGCCGCGGTCAACTCGGGATCGTGGTGGTGCGACCGAATTCCGACGCGGCGAAGGAATTGGGCATTAAGGGGAACAAAGGACTGGTGGTGGTTCAGGTGCAGCCGGGCGGCGCTGCTGAACGCGCAGGCTTAAAGAAGGGTGACGTAATCACCTCCCTCAACGGCGTGGAAGAAAACGATCCTAATGTTTTCCGGAACCAGGTAGCGAGCACTGCGCCCGGTTCGGAAGTAACGCTTACCATCCTGCGCGATGGTCGCGAGCCGCCCCTGAGCGCCAAACTTGACGAGTTTACCCCGGAGACGGCAAGCGATGCGGGGCGACAACGATGAGCATCGGTTGACATCATTCTCAAAGACATGACGCGAGATCAGGCAGAAGCTGGAGATGGTATGCAGAACGATCTGGCTGGAGCACAAACTGTAGGCAACAAGAAGCGCGCCCCTAAACCAGTTGCGTGGCTCTGTCTGATGTGGCTCGCGCTTGCGCCGAGCATCGCGGCGCAGACGTCAGCTCGAGGATCCGCCAAGAACGATTCGGACTCGCTGCACCAGTTCAACAGCTCAGTCAGGGCACTCGTAAAACGAGTTACGCCGAGTGTAGTCCAGGTGCTGGTGACTGGATACGGTCCGGTAGAAGGCAGCCGCGGCGCCACCAGCCTTGTCCTTGGAAGGCAGGAGAGTATCGGATCGGGCGTCATCATTGATCCGGATGGATACATCGTGACGAACGCTCACGTGATCCGTGGCGCTCATCGTGTGCTGGTGAACATTCCCGCGGCGGCCCATGACGAGTCCTCGGACCCATCACTTGTCAGCGGAAGGGGTCGCACTGTGGAGGCCCGCATCGTTGGATCGGATTCTCAGCTAGATCTCGCTTTGCTGAAAGTCGAGGCCAAGGGCTTGCCAGCACTTCCCCTCAGTGACTACAACAGGCTCAGGCAAGGCGAAGTTGTCCTTGCTTTCGGCAGCCCCGAGGGCCTGCAAGATTCGGTGACAATGGGAGTGGTGAGTGCCGCCGCGCGCCAGACTGATCCGGACAGCCCGATGGTCTTCGTCCAGAGCGATGCGCCTATCAATCCCGGTAGCAGTGGCGGCCCGTTGGTTAACGTCGATGGTGAGCTGGTTGGAATCAATACATTCATTCTAACGGAAGGGGGCGGTAACGAGGGCCTGGGGTTCGCTATTCCCAGCGCTATCGTTGCCTTTGCTTACCCACAACTTCGAAAGTATGGTCACGTCCATCGAGGCGAAACTGGGATTGCAGTTCAAGCGATTACTCCTCGTCTCGCTGCCGGGCTCAAACTGACCTGCGATTGGGGTGTGATCATATCGGATGTCGCACCTGGCAGCTCAGCCAACAGCGCAGGCTTACAGGTGCAAGACATCATCACGAGCGTCGACGGCCTGCCGGTGAACAATTTGCCTTCACTCGGAACTCGTCTCTTCATGCGCGGTGGCGGAGAACGGATCAAGCTGGGAATACTTCGAGGATCCGAAAAACTATCATTCGAGGTCCTGGTAGTTGAGCCGCCACACGATCTTGACCTCCTGACTGCCTTGATTGATCCGGTCAAGAGTCTGGTATCGAAGCTGGGCATTGTCGCAGTTGAGATCGATCCCAGGATCGCACCCAGGCTCTCCGGACTCCGCGTAGCGTCCGGAGTGATTGTCGCTGCCAGGGCTGCGGATTCAAACGTTGATGTTTCTCTTGCGACTGGGGACGTTATCCACGCAATCAATGGTGCGCCAGTCGAGAATCTGGAAGGTCTCCGCTCAGCTTTGGACCGTCTGAGCCCCAATGGTCCAGTAGTTCTCCAGGTCGAGCGGCAGGCAAAACTGATGTTCATTGCCTTCAAACTCGACGGCAACTGATTGATGTTGTGCCGCCGACTCTTCTCTTCGACCCGTCTACCGCTGTCTTCGATCGCGGATACCACTCAAGAGTCAACAATTC
>JAMQPH010000441.1 GCA_023717605.1 Pyrinomonadaceae bacterium | reverse complement strand
TAATTGTTTTGAATGCCTGAGCTGGTGGGTAGGGGCAAGTCAGCCTGGTAAGCTTGCGAGATCGCCGAAAGGCGGTTCAATGGAATGATGTTGAGGCCAAGAGGATTGCCTGGAGTCCCACGCGAAGGATCGCTGAACTGTGTACGCCTGAATCCACCGGGGACGGCGATTGTCGTGAGCGGGTCGTAAATAGCCACCGGCAGTTCGCTGAAGTCTCCCTGCCGCATTTTCAGCGTTGGTATGGACGCGAACTGCGTGGGACTGGTAACGCGATAGCGCCACCCGTCGTAAGAGAAAAAGAAGAAGGCCTTTTTTTTAACGATCGGCCCCCCGATGGTGAAACCGAATTCGTTTTGATGCTCGACAGGGCGAACAGTCGGGAAGAATCCCCTGGCGTTCAGTACGGTATTTCGTAAGTACTCAAACCCCGAGCCGTGAAACTCGTTTTTCCCGGATTTGATCGTATAGTTCTCGGCCCCCTGTCCGTTAAACTCGACGCCTGTGCCGCTGGTTTCCACTTGAAACTGTTCTACGGCTTCGACCGAAACTGACAGGCTGACGGTACGGCCCTCGCCCTGCTGTATCGGATCGGTGATTGGAACACCCTCGATAAAAACATCCTTGGAAAAGCCCTGGGCCCCATTAATTTGGCCCCAACGATTTCCCTCGGTGACTCCAGGTAATAGGTAAATAAAGGCGCCAGGATTTCTGGGGCCCTGGCCAATGCCGGAGCCTGCGACGGCGGTGCCCATCGCAAGCGGCAAATTGGTGTACAACTCGTTACGTATCGTCGTCCCGAGTCGGGGATCGGAAGTATTCAATTGTGTTGGCGCCTCGGAGACAGTGATTGTTTCAGTTACGTCGCCGAGCTGCAGGGTCAGATTAACGCCCACTGTACTCAGGGCGTCAACTATCACCTTCTCCTGAATCAAGGTTTGAAACCCGGACATCGAAACTAACACTTTGTACTCTCCAGGTGGCAACGCGTTGATGACATACAGCCCCGCCTCATTAGTCTGTTTATTAGTCTTCACACCAGTGGCAACGTTCTCCGCGACCACTGTAGCCCCTGGAACCACCGCGCCGCTTGGGTCGGTTATCGTCCCTTGAATGGATCCGTTGCCGCCGATCTGCGCCATCAGGAGTTTGTTTGTACTCGCACAAAAACAAACCAGGAGCAGACCAAGAATGGTACTCACGACTTTCGGTTTCATTTTTTTCTCCTTTGGAACAGAGGTTAACGGGTCAACATTTTCGATTTGTTTCGCCCCGAAGTTTGGGATCAGTCCAGTCAAAAGCAGCATCCACAGATTACGCAGATTACGGAATTACTAAGGTAGGACTTGGTCTTTGTACTTTGAACTTTGAACTTGGTTCTTTGTACTTTGTCTGTGTTTCCATCGATCCACGTTCAACACCAACAGAGCAAAGCTCAAAGAACAAAGCTCAAAGAACAAAGACCAAGTCCTACCTTAGTGATTCCGCGTAGTCTGTGTAATCTGCGTAATCTGCGGATTATGGTTTAGCCTTCTGCACTTCCACTGCAAACACGTGCGTCGGCCCCAGCATGTTTGACCGAAAGACAATCCACTTCTGATCAGGGGTAAAGGTTACATTTGGTTCAAGTCCGTAGTTATGCTTCGCGAGATTGACCAGCTTCTCCGTCTTGAGGTGATCGCCTTCAGGAGTAAAAAGATATATCCACTGACCATTCCCTGGGGCCGCAACACTATTTGGTCCCCCGCCATCACCTGCGAAGAGCTTGCCGTCAGGCGACACATTGAAGTGTACTGACCATTCTTCGCGAGCCACCTTGTAGCGGATCGTCTTGTTCGTGATTACACTTACGCCAGCAAGCCAAAACACCTGGCTCTTAGGCGTCTGCAGGTCATACCAAAGCATGTTGTCGGGCCCGAAAAACTCATGTCCGGCGATCTCCATGTCCATGGTGCGCTTATGCATCAAGCGCTTTTCAGTGCCATCAATATTGATCGTCCAGATGCGATCGACCTGGTGCCATGGCCCTTCGTGGCAAAACATCATCAACTTCGGATCAGTTGGCGAGAACTGCACATGATTCAGCCAGTCGGTGCTGTGATAGAACGACTTGACCTCTCCGGTCTTGATATCGATTGAATAAAGCGCCATCGGCAATTTCGCCGCCACGCGCAAGCGCATCATGTTCTCCTTGCCGGCGTAACTATCGCTGGGCTGTCCTGACGCTGGCGGGCTGGGGTTGACGAACCGCAGCCCGCCCTCTGTGTAACTGCCACCAAGTAGTGTTTCGTCGGAGTTGATACCAAAGCCCGAGCCGGTGCGAAGTTCAGCCCTCTTAACAATCAGTCGAGTCTCCCGCGTGTCTAAGTTGGTCGCGTAAACCGAATCGCCCTTGAAGTAATACGCCTGCCGTGTCTTTGGACCAACGACCAGACTGCCGACACGTCCTTCGGTCAGCAACTCTGCTTTGCCGGTCTTAAAATTGTAGGCATACAACCCGGTTGGGCTCGTAAAGACCATCTTGTCGCCGGTTGCTGTGTATGGGTTCTGATGAAAATAGAGACTTTGACTGCCCGGCTCATCAGTCAGACGAATCACTCGATGACCGGTGTCCGGATCGATCCACTCCTTTGGTAGCTGTTCCTGGGCCACCGCTGAGACCGCGCAGATTGTTATCAGGGCGAACAAAATAACAACTCTCATTGCTACTGGTCCTTTCATTTCAGGCCGCAATGACATCCGCAGATTACGCAGACGGGAAAAAGACAGGAGGCAGGAGCAGTCGGCAGGAGGGAACATTTCCCATTTGTCATTTGACATTTTTCATTTGTCATTGGTGTTTTGTTTACGAGTCACCACCAGATGTGATTAGAACAATGACCGAATGAAAAATGTCAAATGACAAATGGGAAATGTTCCCTCCTGCCGTCTGCCTCCTGCCTCCTTCCTTTTTAGTCTGCGAAATCTGCGGATAGTTACTGCGCCGTGTAACCGCCGTCGACCATCAAATGCGTACCCGTAATAAATGAAGCCTCATCTGAAGCCAGAAATAGAATCGGGTAGGCCACTTCGCGCGGATCGCCAACGCGATTGAGAAGATGCTTGGGTCCTTCCGCGGCGATGAATTCCTCCTTCGTCATTCCCACTCGCGCCATGTGCTCTTCAGACGCCCGCGTCAAGATCGTGCCCGGACAAACGCAGTTGACGCGAATGTTGAATGGAGCCAAATCCATCGCCATGTTACGAGTCATCTGGAGAATCGCTCCCTTGGTTGAGCTATAGGTGATGAACGAAGGCTGCGCCACGAAACTTGAGATTGAGCCGAGGTTGACGATCGACCCGCCGCCAAACTGTTTCATGTAGTCGGAAGCAAAGCGACTCATCAGGGCCGTCCCCATAATGTTGACGCTGAGCATGCACTGCCAGTCAGCTACTGAAGCTTCAAGTCCCTTAAGAATGAAGACTGCGCCATTGTTGACCAGGATGTTGAGCTGTCCGAAAGCTCTTACCGCTTCGTCGCACACGCGCCGCGCGTGATCCTCCTGCGAGATGTCGGTCTGCACGAAGATCGCTTCGCCGCCTTGCGCGCGGATACCGGCAGCGCATTCTTCTCCGGCATTCGCGTTAGGATTGGCGACTACCACCTTAGCGCCTTCTTCGGCAAACAAAACTGAAGTGGCCTGGCCAATGCCGACCGAGCCCCCGGTAACAATCGCCACTTTGTTTTGCAAACGACCTGCCATCCAGCAATGACCCTCTCAGACTATTGTAGGGGCGTCCCTCCGAGGGCGCCCCATGTTTCGGTAGAGGCTTGGTTCCCTATTAGAGCGCTTTATTCGCACGAGGGGGTGGCCACGGAGTGCCACCCCTACAACTCTTAGGTGAGATGAAAAACTTCGTCGAGATCGACAGCCTGGGGACTGTTGTCCGCATTGGTCAACATGAGATCCTTCATATGGGCCCACCAGCGCCGACAGACTTCCGTTTCAGCAATGTGCCGCCACAACTCTTCGGAATCGACCTCGGCATAAGCAAAGAGTCGATCAACCTTGCGATCGAGAAAAATAGTGTAATTGTGAACGCCGTGTTCCCTGAGCACCTGTTGCAACTCGGGCCAGATCGGGTTGTGACGCCTTTCGTATTCGTCTTGATTGCCCGGCCTGAGAGTCATCAAGAACGCTTTGCGAATCATCTTGAATTAGAGCTTTGTACTTTGTTCTTTGAGCTTTGTACTTTGTTCCTTGGCTCTTACGTAGACGGACAAACAAAGACCAAAGCACAAAGTACAAAGAACAAATACATGCTGCCTAGCGGACCACAAAGGCTCCTAAGAAATTCTTCCGCCGGGAAAGCGCTTGAGCACATCTGGCTCATATAGCGGTATGAAGATTTGTGCTTCGCGCCTGATTCGGTCGCAAGCAACGTAATACTCTTCCATGCTTTCCTGGATGCCTAGCGGTTCGCCTTCTTCGATATTCTTGTACTTAAACACGCAATCCGAAACCGCCACTCTTCCCTTTTCCGTTTCCACTACGTAACACATCGAAGAGCGATGATGTACTCCGGTCCAGAAACAACTTAGACCCGGGATGATTTCGTCTTCATCTTCGAGCAGCCGGACCCTTTCGTGGCCTTCAAACATCAGGTACCGCAACGTCTCGTCTGAGAGGCGAAGCCTTCGCGGCACGTGCATGGGAAACTTCTCGGCGTGAAAGTCTTCTATCCACCCGCGCTTTGAAATGCACACCTCGGCGTTCGTGAAGAGCTGAATGTTGGCCGTGGCGTAGATTTGCAACGGCGTGATGAGCACAAAGTCAACTTCTTCCGGCTTGATGCCCAATGATCCGAGTGCTTCAACGGGACGTTCTCGCTCTTCGCGCGCCAGCTTTCCGCGCTCGCCGAAGCCACTCGTCCAACGCTCGTTTAGTTCAGTAAGGTCAGCCGGCGGGCCGGTGTTGATGATTGCGGTCTTTCCGTTAGCGCGAATCACCACCATCCAGAAATACAATTGAACCCAATCGTTCCAATGACTCATCCAGTAAACTTCCGGACCCATCACATCGCACTGGCCCATCTTTAAGAGTTGCACTTGATAGTTAGTCGCCATGCCTCTGAAGAAGGTGGCAGGAGCAGGAGGCAGACGGCAGGAAAACAAAGCACTTTCCGCGACCCTATTTCCTGCTCCTGCCGTCTGCCTCCTGCTCCTGCCTCCTAATATGTCGCCCTTCCGCCCGTCATGTCGAATGTAAATCCAGTAGTAAAGCCAGTGCCCGGTGAGACGATAAACGCAGCCATATGCGCAATCTCTTCCAGCGTCCCACAGCGCTTCATCGGAATCTTATCAGTCATGTATTTGACTTGCGCTTCAGGCATCGCGTCGACCATCGGCGTTTGAATCACCGCCGGCGCCAGCGCGTTGATCGTGATACCCGTCTCGGCGTATTCCTTGCCTTGCACTTTCGTCATGCCAATCACGGCGGCCTTCGACGCGGAGTAGGCGAGCATCCCAGCATTTCCCTCTTTGCCTGCGATTGAAGCGATGTGCAGGATGCGCCCGTAGTTCTGCTTCAACATCAAGGGCAATACCGCTCGGGCAGTGAAAAACGACGCCATGAAGTTCACCTCGAAGACCAGGCGCAGGTTGCCGGTCTCGACTTCGTGACTCCTGGTGTTTGTCTTGCCGGTGATCCCAGCACTGTTCACGAGAATATCAATCCGGCCAAACCGGTCCGCGACTCGAGAAGCAACATTGCTAACCTCCAGTTCGTTCGTGAGATCAATCGGAAAAGCAACTGCGGTCGGGCCAATGTTCCCGGCAGCTTCCTGCAACGCAGTTTCATTCAAATCTAAGAGTGCGACTTGCCCGCCCTCGTCATTGAGTTTCTTAGCTATCGCCAGACCCAGTCCAGAAGCGGCGCCGGTTACCATCGCAACTTGTCCTGCAAACTGATTAGTCATCCTGTTTGGCTATACCAAGGGAATTTCGGATTTCGGATTTCGGATTTCGGATTTTGTCTGGCCAATCGTCACCTGACATACTACGTGCCGGAAACAACGGAACCTTCGCCAGACAAAATCCGCAATCCGAAATCCGAAATTCTCACCCGCGCACGACTACCCTCGTCCCGCTCCTTTCATACGGTCTTACCAACTCCAGCTGATCATTTAACTCGACCCCCCAGCCTGGTGCTTCTGTGAGTTCGAGAAATCCGTCCTGCGGCATGGGCTCATTTGTAAAGAGTTCCCCAAACAAAGGCACGAGCGTGTCCGCCTGAGGACTCATCACCAAAAACTCGGCGATCGGACAATTGGTAAACGCATACTGTAGGTGATAGGAGAATACGCTTGAGCCATGCGGAATCACGGGGATGTCGTAAGCGGACGCCATTGCCACGATTCGTCGTGCTTCGGTCAAGCCGCCAACCCAGTTGATGTCCGGCTGAAGAATGTCAGCGCATTTGCGCGCTATGAGCTCGCGGAATCCATAACGGGTATATTCGTGTTCACCAGTCGTCACAAGACAGATACCCGTCAACGCGGCTTTAAGGTCGGAGTAACCGTCGTAGTCGTCGGGCGGCAAGCATTCTTCAATCCACTCCAGGTCGTACGGCTCAAGCGCCTTCGCGAGCTTGATCGCATAAGGAACAGTCAAAGCCATGTAACAGTCTAGTCGCAAAGGAAAGTCGGGTCCGACCAGGTCTCTCGCCACGGCCATTACCGCGATGTTCTTCTTCAACCCTTCATCGCCATCGGCTGGACCATATCGACAGGGGATTTTTGCGCCGTGGAAGCCCCATTGCCTGGCTATGTCAGGTCGTGAGGTGGTTGCGTAGACAGGCAACTTCGCTTTCGTCTTTCCACCCAAAAGAGCGTACACAGGTTCGCCGCGGATTTTACCCAGGCAATCCCAAATAGCGAGATCGACTGCGCTGAGGGCCTGAACGGCGAGGCCTTTGCGCCCGTACGGCAACGTCGCGCGCCACATTTGGTCCCAAATCAGTTCGACGTTACGAGGATTCTGTCCCTCGACGAAGCGACTCAGGTGTTTCTCGATGATATAGCACGCCGGTTCGCCACCGATGCTACACCCGACTCCAACAACTCCATCGTCGAGCTCCACCTCAACCACGACCGTGCCTAGGGCATTGATTCCCCAGCTGGTCCGTTTCGCCTTGTACTCTTCATAGACAGACATCGGATTAGCGATCGGCAGATCGATTATCCAATGATGGCCGGTCTGATTGTGATAGTCCGCTCCCATCTCATTCGGAGCTATCACATAAGCACGCACTTCTCGGATTGTGGCTTGCTTCATGACTTGATCCACAGATTACGCAGATTACACGGAATCACTAAGGTAGGACTTTGGTCTTTGGGCTTTGATCTTTGTACTTTGTACTTTGCTCTGTTGATGTTGAACTCGGATCTATGGAAACACAAACAAAGTACAAAGAACTAAGTTCAAAGTTTCAGAATCCAAAGGCCAAAGACCAAAGACCAAAGTCCTACCTTAGAAGTTGAATCGGTCTATGTTCTCTTTATTAAAGATAAACGGAGCACCCAGAAGAACCTCATCATCGGCAACTTCAATCTTTCCCAGACGTCCGGCGCTTATTTCGCGATCGCCGCGCTTGAGTTTCCCTCCGCTCAAGGCATCTGCCGCATAGACGGTCAAGTATCCAAGGTCGATCGTGTTCCATAGCACCACGCTCTCCACGATCCCTATTTTGACGTAGGGCTTGTTCATGTTAGGTAGCGACAGTCCGGTTACTTTCACGTCCGTGCGTCCCGATTGTTTGACTGCTTCGGCAGCTCCGGGCACGGCGGGCGCGGCAATCGCCATGATTACCTTTATGTTGGGATAGACTTTCAGTAGGGTCTGCGTCTCGGCGAAGGCACGGTCGCGGTCGCCTTCACTGGGCTGAATCGCGACGAGTTTCAAGTCCGGATATTTCTCAGCCAGGCGCGCCTTGATGTTCTTGATCCACTCATTCTGATTAGCGGCACTGAGCGAGGCCGTGATGATCGCGAACTCGCCTCTGCCGTTCATAATCCGTGCGGCTTCATCGGTGAGCGTGTAGCCAATTCCCTGCGGTGTGGCCTGGTTGATAAGAAAGTCGCGCGCGTTCTCTTCTGCGTCCGCGTCCCAGGTGATGACCTTAATACCTTTCTCGCGCGCCTTGCGCAGTACCGTTGAAATTCCAGCCTGGTTCTCGACGCTCACGGCGATGACATCAACGCCTTTGGTGATCCAGGCTTCCACAACCTCGTTCTGCTTGGCGGGATCGAGGTCGGTTGGACCGTCCCATAGCAGATCGATGCCCAACTCCCTGGCCGCTTCTTCCGCGCCCTGACGACAACTAACAAAGTAAGGATCGCCTTTGGCCTTTGGCATCATCGCAACTTGAGTCTTGTGACCTGCGTTGTTGGGCGTTGATTCGTTCCTTTGCAAACCAGCGACTTCGGGTGTGAACGAGCGCACCAACATCCAGTTGCTCCCGGCCACAATCAGCGCGGCCAGAATAATGACGGCGCTCAACGCTACTACCTGCGAGTTCCTCACCTCAATCTCCTCTTGACTTCCTTGCGCGCCGGCTTTGCCAAAGAGTGAAAAGCGATTCAGGACAATCGTAGTCAACAGTAAAACGCCGGTCAAAATTCCCGTGAGTTCGGCCGGCTGCGCGCTCAAGCGCAGGCCATTCTGCAGTACCACGATGGCGAACAAACCGAGGACCGTGCCCAGCACCGTGCCGCGTCCACCAAAAATCGATGTCCCGCCGAGAACCACAGCCGTGATGGCCATTAATTCGAAACCAGTTCCAGCGTCTGACTTTGCCTGGCCCAAGTGCGCGACGTAGATTATCGCCGCCAGGCTGGCCGCTAACCCCGACAGCGAATAAACGACGAACAACCTTTTCGCTACCGGAATTCCCGCATACCGCGCGCCTTCCGGTGAATGGCCAATTGCATATAGAGCACGTCCAAACGCCGTACGGTGCAACCACCATCCTACGCCGGCGATCGCTGTGACTAATATGAAAAGCTGCGCTGGTATCAACCCACCGACATAACCCTGGCCCAGAAAAAGAAATGACGCAGGAAACGACGAATAGTTTTCGATCCCGCGGGTTAGTCCTTCGGCGGCGCCCCGAAACAACGAAAAGGTGCCGAGCGTGACGATCAATGGCGGAAGGCCCAGGCGCGCGATCAGCAACGCGTTTAGCGCGCCCCCACCCAGTCCAATCAGCAAGGCAACTGCGCCTGCCAAAAGTAGTGGGAGATGAGCATCCCGCCAAAGGCCACCAAGCACAACCGCAGCCAGACCCATCATCGATCCGACCGAAAGATCGATTCCACCCGTGATGATCACCGGCGTGAGCACCAGGGCCAACAAACCTATCTCAACACTCAGCCGAGTGATCTCAAACGCATTCGGCGCTGTTAAGAAGTTGCTGCCGGTTACGCTGAATAGCACGCACTCGATCAGCAACACCAGGATCAACGCCCATTCATGATTGGGAAACAGGCGGATGCGCCACGGCGCAGCCACCTCTAGATCGCGGATGGACTGCGGATTACGTTGGTTCACTGGCTCGTCTCAGTCCGCCATCCGAAATCGGTTTTGCGCATTGGATTGAGTCGCCCGAGCGCAACATCCGATACGAGCGCGGCCAGAATGATCGCCCCCTGAATCGCCTTCTCCCAAAACGGATTAATTCCCAAAAAGGTCAGCGCCGTCCCGATTGTTCCTAACAGCGCCACTCCAATGAGCGTACCAATCAGTGTGCCGCGCCCCCCCGTAATCGCTGTTCCACCTACTACGACGGCCGCAATGGCTTTCAGTTCCAATCCTACTCCGGCATTGCTCGGAACAATGGAAAAGCGCGTCGCATTCAACGTGGCAGCGAGGCCAACCAGCGCGCCCATGAACAAAAATACTCCGAAGATAGTCCGCGAGGGTTCGATTCCCACCAGGCGTGCCGCCTCGGCGTCGGAGCCGACCGCGTAAATCGAGCGCCCGACA
>JAMQPH010000432.1 GCA_023717605.1 Pyrinomonadaceae bacterium | reverse complement strand
GAGAGATCCAATTCCTGATGTGTTGCGACAATCGCGATCCCACCTTTGTTCAAGTGCTCCTCGATTAACGACGTTACGAAGCGAACCGCCGACGAATCCAGCGACGTGAGCACTTCATCCAGCACCCAGAGCGAAGTCGTGCAAGTCAGGAGCCGGGCAAGCGCGGTCCGCCGTCGCTGGCCTTCAGATAACAACCTGGCGGGCAGGTGCTCACGACCTGAAAGACCTGTCTTGCCCAGAACGCTGGTGGCCTCTTGCTCGCTAAGTGGCGCACCAGCCAGTCCGCTGGTAACCCGGAGATTTTCAATCGGGGTTAGTTCTTCTTTGAGTCCATTGCGATGGCCGATGTAGCTGAGCGAGTTGAAGTAATCCTCACCCAGCGAACGAATGTTAGCCCCTTGCCAAAGAATGTGACCCTCTGCTGGTGCCAACAGGCCGCAGATCATTCGTAACAGACTTGTCTTGCCGCTCCCGTTTGGTCCCTGCACTTGTAAAAAGGAGCCCGGAGCCAAAGAAAAGTTGACGTCGCTGAATAATCGACGGTCGCCGCGTACGCATCCGAGAGCTGTGGCTTCCAGCATCTTCGCTTATCCTTCTGCCGGATATCAAAAGTTCGTGAGGCATTGTATTGAACCTTGGAAGGAAAAGCACACACCAGTTTAAGTTAACCCTCAGATTGCCCTCGTAGAAACGGCAGCTTTGATACCTTCGGCCTTGCTTCAACCTGCCCGCCTATCTTCTGCCATTCCTGCCATCCACCCTTCAAGACACGCACCCGCTTAAAACCTGTGTCTAAGAGGAGCTGTGCTGCATGAACGGCTGATTCATCACTTGGGCAGGCGCAGTACGTAATAACTTCAGCGTCGCGCGGAACACTCTTCAATGGCGGAAATGAGAGCCGGTACTTAAGCCTCCGAAGCTTCACATGAATCGCCCCCTTGATCTTGTTGTCGCCGCCGGTGTAACTGGCGGTTGATCGAACATCTATGATTGTTATCCGCTCGTTTTTGCTTATTTTTGATTTCAGCTCTTCAGCCGCTATGAACTCAATCGCGGCAGACTTCGGTCGATCGACCTCAGATAGAGGATAAGCCTGAACGTTGCCTGCATGGGCAGCAACCATAATTAGCCAGGTCAGGAAAAGCGCATACACCGATAAACGCCTCAGTTTGAAGCTCATCTGAATACCTCCTGGGATGGGTAGTTATCCAATTTGTCTTAAGCACTTCGTTTGTGGAATTCGCGAGATCTAAAGCCAGGAGACCCAGAACCGACCCTCGCGACGATTCAGTAAATCCTAGCTCGCCGCGAATGGACGAAGCGTCTTGGCGGTTCGCCCTTGAAAGTCTTCGGGTCATACCAGGCATAGGTCTCGCCGGCATAGTAAAGGTACCCGGAGGAGCCCCGTAGTACCTCGGCTATCAAGTCTCCGTGCACTCGGGGCAATTTCTTCTTTTCGCTATTTGCGGCCACGAACTCTTTCCCTCCATGTACCTCCATGCGAGAGCCGACCGCATTCTTAAGCAAATATGTTTGAGTCGCTTGCGGGTCCCGCCAGTCGTTGGCGCCGTAGCCGTGAATTACCGCCAGTAGTACGTCACTATCTTCCACCCGCGGCCGCTTCATTTCAGGGCTGCCAGGCGCGAGGAGATCTCTGAGAATCCAGGCTGGAAACTCCTGGTTCATCTCAGCCTGCTTACCTGGAGCGACCGTCAATACTACGGCGATGTCCTGCGAAAAGTCGCCGTTGAAGTCTCCCGCCATGAAGTTAGGGTCGCGGCTGGCGTCGATGACAGCGGCGTCCTTAAAGACGCGTTTCACAGCCTCCTGAACTTCAAGAAGTTTGGGTTGGGAGAGATTTGGTAGGTGCACTGGCTCTGGAGCTTGGGCTGCTTGGGCTGGATGTGCCGACGGTGGCGCTTCTATTGGCTGTTGCTCCGGCTGATCACAGCCGGACACAAACGAGCACACGGCAACGAGCACAACAAGATAAAGTTGGACACTCAAAGATCCACGTGCGCTTACCCTCAGAGATTGTGTCTGATGAACAATGCTTTGTCTCAACGATGACCTCCGGTGATAATCGGAATCGACGCTGGGGATGAAAGAATGTGGATGATGGCGCGGTTGTTTTGTAGCCCGGTAGTATTGTTCTAGTGCGCTCTCATCAATAGCTGCGGCTAAGTCGTCCCTTTTGGAGCTTACCTAGGCTCCTCTTATCGGGAAGGGAAGCTCGCCGGGCTGTGAAGTCCGGCGAGCTTCAAATTACGTACCGCAGTCTTCTTTCACTGTCGCAACTACAGTGATAGGAGAAACTTAATGACGTCGGACCTGCTTCCTGACGACAAACCATTAAACGCATTTCGGGCGTTAGTTGCCTGTCCCGCGTGACGCTGAATCGCGTCGAATACAGTGACCGTAAGGCCGTCGTGCATAAGCCTATTGCGAGCGCGAAGGCCCCAGAGCGCTGCGGTGCGAATTTGGTTGGCCGAGCTTTGGCCACCGTTCTGGACAATGCCATCCCCTGTGCCGATGTTATGTAGCGCAAAGTCGCTAAAGGGATGGATTTTCTTGTTGCCCAGAGCCGCGGGCACCCTGAAAGCGCCGCCATTGATGAGCGTGTTAGGGGCTGCGGTTATGAAGGTGTCCGTGTGGCACACTTCGCAACCTATTTGCTTGAAAAGGCTCTCACCTCTGTCCACATTGTCGCGGTCGGAGAAAGGGATCGGATTTTGGCGACCCGGAGCGCGCGTTGCTGCCATGAAGTCGGCAAATGCAAGCACGTCGTCCCCGTCATCCTCCGGATCCTGTGCGGGGTCGAATGGCGATGGGAAAGTCACGTTCTTAACACCCTCAGCTGTACTGGCAGGGTTCTCAGTGTTTCCGCCAGATCCATCAAAGGGATTGGTTATGCCCATTTCGTTGAGATAAGCATCACCCGAAAAGGACTGCAGGCTGGCGTGTTGAGCTTTCCAGCCGAATCTTCCGACGCGCAGCGCGTTGTTTGCCTCAACTACCGGCACATTGGTCAGTGTGCCTCGCTGGGCGGAGGGTTGTGAAGCCACGTTGTTAATCAACGAGGTGTTGGATATGCATTCTACGAAGCCGTCGCCAAGGGTGCTGAGCACCACTCGGAAGGCCTTAACCGTTTGGGCCGTGTCGATGTGCTCTACAATGTCTGAATCGGTGGCTCGGGCGTGAATGAGCTGGCCGCCAGGATTGTCAACAAAGTTGCCGTTGGATACACGCCCAGCCCTGAACTCCATGTTCTGAGCGAACGCGCCAGGATCGGGGAACTGGTGACACTCGACGCATCCGGTGTCGTTGAAGGTGGGACCGAGCCCGTCTTCAATGGTCTCGCGCTCGGAAAATATGAATAGATTGTCTTCGAAAGTGCCGTTGCCACGCTCCGTCGGTGGTTCGGGCTCGTTGTTCGTGTCGCATTCATTTGGGGGCGTGCCCCTGATGCCGAAGCCATTAAAGAGGTCATCGGTCTTGGCATCCATGTCAGTTGTCGGAGCTTCGTCATCTCCACTTTGGCCAACCAAGGTACGAGCTCCTTGGGCTTCACCTTGGCCTTCTACGGGTGTCGCCATCCACATGGGCAAAGCGATCGCCGTGGCAAAGAGTACTAGCGCTAAAAGCTTTACGAGTTTCATCATCTTATCTCCCTTCTCGGAGTTGGAAGGCAGCTTGTATGGGGAAGGAACCGACAGTCTGCCCGTCGGCAGACCACAACTGTTCCTCTTGAACTGAAACCCTGCTGGAAACCCGGAGTGTTCGTTAGGGCCGGGCACAGGTATAGGTCAGTGTCGCCTATAGCTATTAGCCAGGCTGAAGTTGAGAGATATCCACGGGAGGGCCATGGCCATCTCGGTTCAAACTGGGCAGAAACTTGTCGGGCGGTTAATCGTCGGGAGGTTAAACTAGTTTTATAGAACGCCTAACACAGCTAGGAACTTGGGAATGTTCTTTGGGCCGGGAAAGTCGTAGGCCGATTTGGCCTATGGCTAAACATCCACGCTGAAGGTCAGGAGATCCATGGGGGGTGGTCTTCTCAATCTTACTGGGCTATTCAGTTACTTCAGTTACTGGGGGAATCGTTCGGGCAGTGGCGAGACTTTATTCCCAAATTGCTTGACTGTCAACAATAATAATTATGAACTTTAGGTTAAATCACTATCCGATGTTTCGCCTTGCTAGCGTCAGACTTTTCCGATAAAAGAATTGCATCAAGAATGAAGAAACGCACCTTACGCACGCAGTCAACATCCCTTCCCAAACCAGTAAAGATGGACCGCGCGAAATCCTCCGCGCCGCCCCAGTACCCATTCTCGGCAGTCGTTGGGCAGGAAGAGATGAAGCTCGCACTGATGCTGAACGCGGTCGATCCATCGATCGGCGGCGTTCTCATAATGGGGCATCGCGGTACCGGCAAATCTACTGCGGTGCGAGGGCTCGCTGCGCTGTTACCCGAAATCAAGGTGGTTGTGGGCTGCACATATCGTTGCGACCCCGGCGGAAGTAATCTATGCGCAGACTGTCAAAAGAAGTTGGATAACGGTGAACGACTAGTGCCTGAATCTGCCGCCGTGGCCGTCGTAGATCTTCCGCTTGGAGCCACCGAAGATCGCGTGTGTGGAACTATTGATATCGAGCGTGCTCTCCAGCAGGGAAGCAAAACATTTGAGCCGGGATTGCTGGCCCGAGCGAACCGTGGGCTTCTTTATATTGACGAGGTGAACCTTCTTGACGACCACCTGGTTGACGTATTGCTTGACGTAGCGGTTACTGGTGTCAACAAGGTGGAGCGAGAGGGTATTTCCATTGAACACCCGGCACGCTTTGTGTTGATTGGGTCCGGAAATCCCGAGGAGGGCGAGTTGCGTCCGCAACTGCTCGATCGGTTTGGGCTTCACGTGCAGGTGACAACAGACGACGATCTCGATCGTCGAGTCGACATTGTGGAACGCTGCAACGCCTTCGAGCATGATCCGGAGAAGTTTTGCGCCCGGCTCGCCAGGGATCAGGAGCAACTTCGAAACAAGATCAATCGAGCACAAAAGAACTATGACTCCGTCATAGTTGAACGTCCGTTGTTGCGTCAGATTGCGCAGCTTTGCAGTGTGCTGAAGATCGACGGACACCGTGGCGAGCTAACGATCGCCAGAGCCGGACGTGCGCTGGCAGCATTCGAAGGCCGCAAGAAAGTTACTGCGGACGATGTCCGTCGCGTTAGTCCAATGGCTTTGCGCCACAGACTGCGGAGGGATCCGCTTGAAGAAGCGGGCACCACCGAACGAATTCAACGAGCATTGCAAACGGTGTTCAGCGAACAACCAAAGAAGCGCGACGCCGGATCGAACAGCGGGGGGCAAGGCGATGACGCTGGATTCTCGGGACAGAACACGGAGAGTGAGGCTCGCAATCAAAGCGCGGCCCAGGACTCTCGTTCCCGTAGCAAATCAGCTGGCCCGGATAGATCATCGGACTTGAATGGGAATCGCGGGGTCGATTCACCAGCAGTGCCATCGTTATCGTCGGCTGTAGGAATTGAGTTGGCTGAGTTCGGATTTAGTGAGCGTTCTGAAGTCGCTCGACAGCAATCAAAGACAGCTGACCATGGCAGCAGGGGGGATGCCGGACCGAAGCAAATCTCCTACGGCTCGCAACGGGGAAGGTATGCACGGGCGATCAACGTCCGACGAGATGGTAGCAAAATAGCGGTCGATGCCACCTTACGGGCATCCGCCGGTGCCAGATATCGGATGCCGGGTGCCAGGTACCGGGTGTCAGGTGCCGGTAAGAAACAAAGCCTGGCACCCGGCACCCGACACCTGACACCTCTTCAGGCACCTGAAACCCGGCACCTGACACCCACTCTTCGTTACAAGCAATTGAGCCGGAAGAGCGGAAGGCTTTTTATTTTTGCGATAGATGCCTCTGGAAGTATGGCAGTCAATCGCATCCGCGAGGCTAAAGGAGCTGCGCTTGGCCTCCTGAAACAGTCGTACATCAAGCGTGACCGCGTGGCGATTGTAGGATTTCGCGGGACGTCAGCAGAACTCCTGTTACCGCCTTCCAGAAGTATGATTCGGGCCCGGCGAGTTCTCGATTCACTGGGAGTCGGCGGCGGAACACCACTTACTGCTGGCCTGGTCCGCTCGTTGGAGGTAGTAAAACGAGAACGAAGCAACGGTGAGATCATCCTACTGATTTTCACTGACGGAAACGCGAATGTTGCGGCCGGATTAAACGGACGCGCATCGGAACCTGCACTTCGGGCTGAACGTCGGGAAATAATCGAGAGAGAGTTAGCGCACTCGGGTTCAGCGTTAGCAAAGGCTGGGGCAAAGGTCTTTGTCGTGGACACTCAAACCCAATGGGGCTCAAACGATGATGCTCGAGTCCTGGCAGAGAAATTGGGTGCGAAGTACCTGACCGTCAAGCGGAGCATATGAAGGTCGGCCTCAGCTTCGGAATTAGTCGTTACACTAAATGTCGAGTCAATCTAACAAGTCATTCACGGAAACTGAACGGGATCGGCGTGTGCTCGAACTTTACGATCAACTGATCGAAGTCGAGCAACGGCTTATACCTACTGGCTTGCATGTGTTTGGACATCCCTCTGAGGCCGCAGAGCGAACTGACATGCTCAGGTTGATCGCTTCGTTTGACCGGCCTGAGTTGGGCGTACGCGCATTGCCCGATCTGGTGAGTGAAAATCTCGGCCTTGGGAGTTATGACGCAGTACTCAAGTTCGCATCGTCAGACCAGGCACGGTTGTCCGAGCGGGAACGGATTGACAGCGTAGTCTCCGCCGCGATTAAGGAGTTTCTCCACAGCGGTTCCGGAGCCGCAGCTTCTTTGCTGGAGCATAACGCGAACGTTGATCGTGGGGATTCATTGCCGGTGTTCGCTCTGCTGGAGGAGATCTCAAAGCAGCTTGAAACCAACATCGAAATCGAAGCTTTGCTCCGCGCGTTGCGTGGCGAGTTCATCGAACCCGGTCCGGGCGCCGACATAGTTCAAAACCCTGCAATCCTTCCCACCGGAAGAAACACGCACGCGGTTAATCCTTACAACATTCCTTCGACTATGGCTTTTGCCCGTGCCGAAGCGGTTGCGGGGAATTTGCTCGAGCGTTACCTGGCCGAGAACGGACGCTATCCCCGAGCAATTGCCTTGGTGTTGTGGGGCCTGGACAACATCAAGACCCAGGGTGAAGGGGTAGCCCAGGCATTTTGGTTAATGGGAGTACGGCCGGTACGCGATGCACTAAACCGAGTTACCGAAGTAGAAGCGATTTCGCTTGAGGAATTGAAACGTCCGCGCATTGACGTGGTAATGACTATCTCGGGAATCTTCCGCGATCTGTTTAGTCCGACTGTGTTGCTGCTCGACAAAGCTGTTCGACTCGTCGCCCAGCTGGACGAGCCCCCGGAAATGAATTATTTGCGGCGACATGTGATGGAACAAGTGCGCCACGATGCTTGTTTCTATGACGACGCCGTAGCCCGTGTGTTTTCCAACGCTCCCGGCAACTACGGGACCAACGTCAACTTCATGGTAATAGATTCCCAGTGGGACCGTGACCAGACACTTGGAGACTTGTTTGTGACGCGCAAGTGCTTTGCCTATGGCCGAGACTCCGAGGGACGCTCGGTTGAAGGACGTGAAGCCCGAGTTGCGATGGATCAAGCACTGCGGCGAGTTGAAGCCACATATCAGAATATCGACACCTTTGAGATTGGAATTACGGATGTCGATCACTATTTCGAGTACCTCGGCGGTATAACAAAGGCCGTCGAGACGCGCGCCCAGGCCCGGCCTTCAATCTACTTGTCGGATTCGCTCTCGCGTGACGCGAGGATCAGATCGCTGGAAGAGACCGTGAGGCTTGAGACTCGCGCGAAAACGCTCAACCCAAAATGGTACGAAGGAATGTTGAAACACGGATTTCGCGGAGTCGCCGAAATTGAGAGCCACGTTTCGAATACTTTTGGCTGGAGCGCAACAGCAGACGCGGTTGACGACTGGATATACACAGAAGTCGCAAAGACGTTTGTGCTTGACGAAGCAATGCTTGAGCGCCTGCGCACCCTTAACCCGCATTCGGCGCATTCCCTTGTTGGTCGATTGCTTGAAGCCCACGGACGCGGCTACTGGGGGGCTGATGTCAGTCTCCTTGATAAGCTGCGCGAGATCAGTAGTAGTTTGGAAGATCAGTTAGAAGGTGTGGCCTAAGTTAGTTGGTTGAACAAGAACGATTCGTGTCAGTTCGGCGGCGATTCTTTTCGTGTTGTTTGGTGTGATTTCGTGGATCGTGTGTTATGTGTAGAAACCAAACGATCCACGAAGTCACACGAACTGACACGAAATAAGAAGAAGTAAGAAGAGAAATCTAACCCTAAGGAGGTTTCCTCATGACCGAATTAGTCCTCAAGGAAGAAGTCTATGAAATCATAGGCGCAGCGATGGATGTTTACTATCAGCTGGGTCGCGGCTTTCTGGAGCCGATTTACCAGGAAGCATTCGAGATCGAATTGGGTAGAAGAGGCCTGCCGTTTGAGCATCAGAAGGAGCTTACTGTTCTTTACAAAGGCCAGCCGTTAGAGAAGAAATACGTCCCTGACCTGATTTGCTTCAACCAGATTATCGTTGAATTGAAAGCGTTGGATCGCCTGACCGGTGTAGAGGAAGCGCAGCTACTTAACTACATGAGGATGACACGCATGGGAGTAGGGCTTTTAATCAACTTTGGCAGCCGAGTGCGGCTCGAGTGGAAGAGATACGTAATTTGAGCCGCCAACTTTTTTCGTGTTCGTTAGTGTGATTTCGTGGATCGTTTTGCCTTGGCTGCCTAGGAAAGCAATACGATCCACTAAATCACACGAAAGACCACGAAAAATGGCTATGGTTACAATGCTTGGATGAGGAGTTCAAAGGTTCAAGGGAAGACAGGAAAATGCAGGTAACGGTTCTCTACGTCGGCTCTAGCTTGCTGGCGCCGCTCAAGAATGCTGAGCGAGAGATTAATCGCGAGTACCAGCTCGAACTGCGTGTGGCTGCCTACAACTTCGGCTCGCCGCTCAGTCAACTCGAATGGAGCGAGGTCGAACGCGATCTCGCCGCCTCGGACGTCGTGTTCGTTATCCATGTGATGGATGGCGAGAACGGTGCGCGACTGGTTCCGGCTCTCGAAACGCATAGAAAACGCCATCACGCGGTAATCGTCATCAATTGCATGCCAGAGCTGATGCGCAGGACGCGCATGAGAAGTTTGGATGTTGGGAGGTTGTTCGGAAACGATTCGACGGACACGAAGCAAAGAAAGGCAGAAGCCGAGAAGAGAAGTTCTAGTCGCGCCGTTAGCCTCTTCGGCGCCGCCGGCTCATGGATTGGCAGGCAGGCTCGTGGAAACGGTTCAAACGGGGTTTCTAAAAAGCGACGACACGGCCACGGGCAGTACTTGAAGCTGGTGGACAAGTTGCCGGGCATTCTCAGGTTCGTTCCCACAGCAGGAAAACTTCGTGACATTAAAAACTACCTCTACATCTTCTGCTATTTCCTGCAACCTACGCCCCTCAACATTCGCTCCATGGTTCTGTTCGCGCTGAAGCACTACCTGCCTGATGACCGATTGCGCAAACTGAAAATTGATATCCCGGCGCCTGAAGCGATGCCCTCGGTGGCGATCTATCATCCGGATGCCCCAAAATTGTTTGAAACGTTCGAGGCGTATCGAAAGTGGTACGCCCGGCGAAGTCCAAAGTTCAAAGTCCAAAGTCCAAAGTCGTTTCCCCTTGATGCCGAGACAACTATCGGGCTGCTACTCATGCGCCCGCAGGTCGTCAGCAAGACGACGAAGCATTACGACGCACTTATTCATGCAATCGAGAGCGAAGGCCTGAGCGTCATTCCGGCAATCTCGACGCTCATGGATAACCGGGAAGCCTGCCAGAAATTCTTCATAGACACGAATCCGGGTCCAACGTCCCAAGTCCAACGTCCAACGTCCAGCACGCAAACAACTGACAACGGACTACTGACTACTGACAGCCTGCATTCCCGCGTCAGCCAGATCGTTTCATTAACCGGCTTCAGCTTTGTGGGCGGGCCGGCGATGAACGATAGCCAGGCCGCCTCCGAGTTCCTGACCGCCTTAAATCGTCCTTATAGATCTGCGTTGAGTTTGGATACCCAGAGCATTGAAGCCTGGAGTGAGTCGCTTACTGGACTGAATCCGATTCAAGCAGGAATGCAGATCGCTATTCCGGAAATCGATGGGGCAACCGAACCATTCGTCTATGGCGGAATTTCAGCGAAGGAAGTTGAACCAGTGGCGCTGGAAGACCGTTGCGAACGTCTTGCCCGACGATTGCGGCGCGCAAACCGCCTGCGCCGGGCATCTCGCAGCGAACTCAGGCTCGCCCTGGTACTGTTTTGCTTTCCTCCGAACAAGGGCAACATCGGAACCGCTGCTGATCTGGACGTCTTCCCAAGCGTTTGGGACACACTCAAGAAATTGAAAGCGGACGGCTACGATGTCGAACTTCCCATCTCATCGGAAGAGCTGCGGGAGCGACTGCTTGGTGGGAACTCTGAGACTTTTGGAGCGACAGCTAACATTGCCTACCGAATGGACGCCGACGAATATCGTCGACTTTGTCCTTATGTTGATGAGATTGAACTCGAATGGGGAAGAG
>JAMQPH010000430.1 GCA_023717605.1 Pyrinomonadaceae bacterium | reverse complement strand
GGATACACCCGAGGTAAAGGCACCATCAATGTCGCCAGCCATCAAACTCGCCACCAGGGTCGGCCCGCCGCGAATCAAAATGGTTTGCGCTTCGATGCCGTGCTTACCGAAGATTGCCTGTTCCTGCGCGATCCAGAGACTGAGCGTGCTGCTGCTGAATGATGCCGTGCCGATCTTGACTCGGACCGGAGCAGCCGCGCCGAACACCAGGGCAGGGAGGATTAAGATGAATAAGCTAAAGAAGAACCATTGAAAAAGACTCATAGTGTTAAAGATTTGGAATAGTGGAATGGTGGAAAAATGGAACAATGTATCTAAATCCAGGATTCCGACCTTCCAACATTCCAATGTTCTAGCATTCCACTACTCCAACATTCCATTTTTCCAGTCCCAATAACCCGCATAGCTCAAGTAGTAGTTCGATGGCAAGCTGTTCCGCCGCGGTGTCCGAAAAGTCCTCCCCTTGACGGCCGTCGCGGGTTCAGTATACGAACGACGCAGTAATCTTTTGGCAGGAGAAACAAGCGGCCGGGCAAAAGGCCGGCGGTTTTTGGAGGGCACAAGCAATGGAAAGAGAGCTGATAAAGATTGTGAATCCAACGGCGCCTCGAGTTTCTAAGCGGACTAAGCTCGCTCCTAGAAAATACCGCAGCCTACGCCACAAGCGCATTGGTCTGCTGGACAATAACAAACCCAATGCCGACAAATTTCTCGCTCATGTGGGCGAGCTTCTGAAGCAACGATACGATGGTGTTGAGCTCATCCCGAGAAGAAAAATGACCCGCACGGGAGCGGATTTTCTCGAGGAACTTGCCGACGAATGCGACGTCGTCATCAACGCGTTTGCCGATTGAGGCTCTTGCACGTCGTGGAGTATCCACGACTCCGTTCAGCTGGAAAACGCGGGCGTTCCAACCGCCACCCTGGTCACCGATGAGTTTATTGTGCTTGCCAAGACTGAATCTCTAACCCGCGGCCTGGGCGACTTGCGGCTTATAGAGCTTCCTCATCCGGTTGGCTCAGTTTCTCTCGATGTTTTGCGCTCACTGGCGGAGTCAAATATCGATTCCATCGTTAGCGTATTAACGGCCGGTGAATTTTGCCCCGATGATCCTCTAATTGACGCAGACGAGTCCGGCGTCGAATGCACAGCAACGGTGGAGGTGCCGGCGGACCCCGGCCTGATGTTTCAATACTTCATAAACAGGGGTTGGTCGGACGGGCTGCCGATGCTTCCACCGACGCAAGACGCGATCGATGCAATGATTGCCGGCACCGGGCTAAACAAGGATGACATTCTGGGTATCATTCCTCCCGTCAATGGGATCGCCACCGTCGAGAGAGTCGCCGCCAATGCCGTGATGGCCGGCTGTTTGCCGGACTATTTTCCCTTGGTGCTGGCCGCCATCCAGGGCGTATTGCAACCGCGCTTCAATCTTGACGGTGTGCAAACAACCACCGGCAACGTTGCTCCACTGGTAATTGTCAATGGGCCATGTCGAAATACGTTGCAAATCAACTATTCGAGCAACGTCTTAGGACAGGGCTGGCGCGCCAACTCCACGATTGGCAGAGCTCTGCGGCTCGTGCTGAGCAATATCGGTGGTGCGGCGCCCGGCCTCTACGACAAAGCCACTCTGGGCCAACCGGCTAAATATACGTTTTGCATTGCTGAGAACGAGGAGGAGAACCCTTGGGATCCCCTGCATGTCGAGCGCGGATTGTCTCGGGAGACGGACGTTGTTAGCGTCTTCGGCTGCACCGGCGTGAATAGCGCCGTCGATATGGCGAGTCAGACGGCGAAGAGCCTGCTAAAGACATTCGCCCTTACGATGATAGGCGGATTTACCAGCGGCGTGACCTCGACTGAAACTATGCTGATTATTTGCCCGGAGCATGCGGCGATTTTATCGGTCGGAGGGTACTCAAAAGCGGCCATTCGCCGCGAGCTTTTTGATGCTGCGCGTGTGCCGCACGAAAA
>JAMQPH010000464.1 GCA_023717605.1 Pyrinomonadaceae bacterium | reverse complement strand
ACATCCTGGTCGTGGACGACGACCCGGACCTCCGTGCCCTCGTGAACAAGGCTCTGAGCCAGGACGGTCACATCGTAAGCGCAGCTTCCAGCGGCCAGGAGGCACTCGCGTTGATCGACGCGCAGGCACCCGATCTTCTCGTGCTGGACCTGCTGATGCCGGAACAGGGGGGCCTGGAGGTGCTCAAGGTGCTTCGTTCCAGGCCAGCGACGGCGGCGCTGCCAGTCCTCTTGTTGACGGCCCTGGATGACGAGGTCAATACTCGTGCCGGCTTCGATCTCGGAGCAACCGACTACCTGACCAAGCCCTTCTCGAACCCGCAGCTCGCGGCGCGCGTGCGTGCCTGCCTCGCGCGCACCGGCGCAGCGAAGTGACCTGACCGGTAGCAGACGTCATGTCAGCCCGCAGACACCACACCATGACCGATCAAATCAGACGCTTTTGGAATCGTCAGGCAATCTTACTACAACGAAGTTGAAAAACGGTATCCTATAAAACGATGGTTGTGACTGGATTGACGGCGCCGTTAGTGCGACACAAATGAGTACGTGGTTAAAAACAATATATTTCTTAAGTCTCTTATTCGCTGCTTCTAGCTCTCGCGCCTGCTATGGCTCATTTGTTGGAGTTGCCGAACAAAATCAATCTTTCCCGCGAAGATTACCTGAAGGTGCAGCAAATCTATAGAGGCTGGGCGTTACTCGGATTTGTTGTCGTCGGTGCATTTCTTTCGACTCTGGCTTTAACCATTACGGTTCGCCACGAGCGAAAGGCGTTTATTCTCGCCTAAATCGCCTTCCTTTGCATTGCGGGAACACAGGTAGTTTTTTGGACATACGCTTATCCCGCCAATCAAGCAACAAACAATTGGACTATGCTGCCAGAAAACTGGGCAGAACTTCGTCGACAATGGGAATACTCTCATGCTACTAGCGCAGTTCTGAATCTGATTGCGCTGGTTACGCTGATTTTATCTGTTCTGGCGAGAGTGGAATAGGGTTGTTTCCTGGCAGGAGTGCGTTACATCTCACGCGCCGCCGAACAATCGCTTGCAGCCCACCGACCGATAGCATTCTTTTTCATCGCTGTCTTCTCCGGTCAGGTTGAATGCTGCTCGCGGACAGCGGCTGAAGCGGGGCGTTAAGGTCTCTAATTGAATTGAATCTCCTTCTATCTAGTCTGACGTGGCCATTGACTGGAGCGCCACGGTCCGTGCTGCCCGGCCCTCTCCTGGATGGACTCCAGGTGTGTCGCTGGTTCAATGCCCCGACGAAAGATATTTCGGGTCAATCAGAGCGTACCAGTGTACGACCACGTCCTTGAGTTTTTAAAGCGTAACCATGGGCGGAAACTCCACGAAGTGATGGATGCCGAGATTGACATTTCCGACGTGCTGCAATAGCCCCGATGGCCAAGTACCTTCAACGCTCCTGTCCTAAGTGTAAACGGCTATTTGGGAATCGTGGTCCCGGAACGGAAGGGCAAGATGCGGGTGAAGGCGGTCAATGGACGGTGCCTAAAATGCGGTTATCGGCTGGCGTGGGTTGTGGTTCGAGGGAAACGCCTTACTCGCCAATTGTTCTAACGAGCGACTACCAGAAGCTCATAGATGAAGTTATGGCAAAAGCAAAGCGCCTGGAAAAACAGAGTCGGAAGCAGTAACCAACTCACCGCGTTTCATGACTTCCCTGAAACTGCGAATCGCTTGGTTATGCACAAGAAGCATATCGCAAACCCTAACCATCCCCATGCCAGTAAAGTCATAGCCAAAAACGTGAACTGAAAATCCTTGTCCAACCCAATGCGTGATACTCATAAGCCCGACGGCTAGCCCCAACCCTGCCACTTTTTGCCGTGTCGTCCCGTAGAGACCTCCTCTTAACCCCGCCCCAGCCACAAAGGCAAAAAAGCTGGTACCAATAGCAGATAAACCTGCTCGCCATCCCGCGCTAAAAGCGGTGAACGCTATGACCAAGCTGATGAGCACGTATATGTAGATGATCCAAGGGCTCATCAATCTACTCCTTCCATAGCTTCTGAATCCGTCCGATCAATATATTGCGCGGGTCCAATACTGTCCCGTTCGTAGCAGATCAGATCGATCGGCATGCCGACGGACAAGTTGCTACGCATCGTTGAATCGAACGAAACGAGGACACATTTTGCCGCGTCGTTCAGCGAGGTCGAACGGGTAATTACCCAATCGATGATCGGCTTCCCATATTTGGTTTCACCCGTCTGGAGATAGGGCGTCTCCAGGCTTGCCTCGATGAAGTTGCCCTGCGCATAGATCCGAAAAAG
>JAMQPH010000399.1 GCA_023717605.1 Pyrinomonadaceae bacterium | reverse complement strand
CCTTGACGAGAGTCAAGGTCTATTTCGACGTAAGATTGAACTGAACGACGCATCAGTCTAACCCAACTTTCTCAACTCGGATCGAAATAAAGTTTTTTAGCGGGTGTGAAGGCGAAAAAGCTTCGTAATTTCAAGGGATGAGTGTTTCAAAGCGGCTGTAGTGTAGACCAAGTATCTTTTCAAGGGAAAGTTTTTGCGTACAATCAGACACCAAGATGTACTTGCGCTGCAATCGGAGATTGAAGGACGGTAAAGAGCATCGCTATTGGAACATCGTCGAGAGTAAGCGCTGTGCCGGGGGCAAGGTGGTGCAGCGCCAAGTGTTGTATCTGGGCGAGATCAACGACAGCCAGCACCAATCGTGGTACCGGGTGATTGAAGCCTTCGATGAGCAAAGCCAACAGCGCACGCAGCTGGCGTTATTCCCGGCGCAAAAGGAGTTGCCCGCGCACGCCGCGGGTTACGCAGTGCAGGTGCGTCTTGAGGCGATGGAGCTTAATCGGCCGCGCCAGTTTGGCGCGTGCTGGTTGGCTTGTCATCTCTACGAGCAATTGGGCCTGGAGCAGTTCTGGAAGGATCGTTTGCCCGATAGTCGTGAGGGCACTTGTTGGCAGCATGTTCTTCAGACGCTGGTATGTTACCGGCTGATCGATCCGGGCAGCGAGTGGCGGTTGCACCGGCTGTGGTATGAGCAGAGCGCGATGGGCGATCTGTTGGGCGAGGACTTTGCGCTGGTGGAGAAAAATGCCCTATATCGCTGTCTGGACAAAGTGCTCGAGCATAAGCAAGCCCTGTTGAGTCATCTCACCGAGTGCTGGCAGGATCTGTTTGGCGCCAAGTTCGATGTGCTGCTCTACGATCTGACCAGCACCTATTTTGAGTCCAGCCGACCCGATGACGAGAACGACAAGCGGCGCTACGGCTACAGCCGCGACAAGCGTTCGGACTGCGTCCAAGTGGTCATCGCATTGGTGGTGACCCCGGACGGTTTTCCTTTGGCCTACGAAGTGCTGGCGGGCAACACCTCGGACCGGACCACGCTTAAGGATTTTTTAACCAAGATTGAAACTCAGTACGGCAAAGTCCAACGCATCTGGGTGATGGACCGCGGTGTTCCCACCGAGAAAATCCTCACCGAGATGCGCCAGGGCGATCCGCCGGTGTATTACCTGGTGGGCACGCCCAAAGCCAGACTCAGCAAATTGGAACAACAGCTGCTTACTGTGCCCTGGCAAGCGGTGCGGTGCGGTGTCGAAGTGAAACTGTTAGCCCAGGAGCAAGAACTCTACGTGTTGGCCAAGAGTATCGATCGAGTCAACAAAGAACGCTCGATGCGCCAAAGGCAGCTCAGAGCGCTGTTAAAGCGGCTCAAAGAACTGGATGGGATGAAATTTACCAAAAGCCAAGCCTTGCTGCTCAAACTGGGAGCGGCCAAGGGGAAATATCGGGCGGCCTGGCGGTTGCTCGACATCGTCCTACCCCAAGCCAAAAAACGCGGCGATAAAGTCGCTTTCTCTTTCCGGCTCAATCGGCAAAAGCTCAGAGAAGTGCGCCGGCGCGAGGGCCGCTATCTATTACGCACCAATCTGACGGGCCGGGAGCCGGCGCAACTGTGGCAGTTCTACATCCAACTGGTCGAGATCGAAGCGGCCTTCAAAAACTTAAAAGACGATCTGCAATTGCGGCCGATTTACCACCAGCTTCAACACCGTATCGAAGCGCATATCTTTGTCGCCTTTATGGCTTACTGCTTACAGGTCACGCTCAAGGCGCGGCTGCGGCCGGTGGCCGCTGGGCTGACCCCGCGCGCGGTGCTCGATAAGTTTGCCACCATGCAAATGTTGGACGTGAAGTTTCCCACCACTGACGGACGCACGTTGATGCTGAGCCGTTACACCGAGCCTGACACCGATCACAAACTTTTGTTAGAACAACTCAAGCTCACGTTACCGCCCCAGCCGCCACCACGAATCACCGCCGGTGGCCAACGCGTACACTGACGATAGCAAGCCCGATGTAGTGGAGACCTTTTGACTGTGCAGATTGATTTTGTTGGCTTTTCTCTCCCCTTACCCTTCCAGTTGGGAAGGTTGGGTTAGAATTCGACCATCGAACGTTGGAGATACCATGAAACTACCAACCCTACTGCTCGTCATCGCGCTTAGTCTTACCAGTCTAGCTTCGC
>JAMQPH010000388.1 GCA_023717605.1 Pyrinomonadaceae bacterium | reverse complement strand
CCAATGCCTCATCTCAATGACTTCCACTCCAAATCGCTCGGCCTGCTCTCTTTGATGTCCATTGATTGTGCGGATGCCGACCTGAACGAGTCGCGTCGCCAGTCCTTCTTCCATGATTCTCGCAAACGGGCTCGCGTGTGAGTGTCGGTTTCCCAACAGTTCGTCGTAGAGATCGGGGTGAGCATCGAAGTGCAGGATGCTCAACTCAGGATACTTTTTGCTGACAGCTCGAATGATCGGATAGGAGATCGAGTGGTCTCCGCCCAAACAGATCGGGGCAAGGTTGTCTGTTATTAGAGTTCGAACTGTGTCTTCGATTAACGAAAACATATCCGTTCCCGCCAACGGCTCGACGTCACCAGCGTCGAAGAAAGTTCCCTCCACACCGAGGTCCAGGCCCGTTTCGCTCCACAAATTAGAGGCATCGGAACGGAAGGCCGCGCGAATCTGGGGTGGAGCATCAGCCGCACCTTTCATGAAGGATGAATTTTCGTCGTATCGAAAACCAATCAAGGCAAGTTTTGAGGGCTGAGCCGAAGTGTCCACAGGTCGGTTCATAGATCATCTCGGAATAACGAGGAACAGAAAAGAAACGAAGGAAATCTGGAGAAGAGATGGTGCACGCGGCAGGGCTCGAACCTGCGACCTTTTGATTCGAAGTCAAACGCTCTATCCAACTGAGCTACGCGTGCTAAGCAGGTCAATAATAAATCGTGAAGCGTGAATCGTAAACTAAACAAGTGAACTTTGTACTTTGTACTTAGAATTTTGTACTTAGAATTTTGTACTTAGAACTTTGTACTTAAAGCTTGTACTTTGAACTCTGCCCAATCTAAACCACAAAAGTTACAAAGAACAAAGTACAAAGAACTAAGTTCTCATGACTCATTTCCCCTGCAATTCCTTCCTAATAAACCTCACCAGATCATTGATCTCATTCGGACTAAGCTTGTCCCTGAACGCGGGCATCTCCTCGTCGCCGTCAGTTATCTGTTTTACAAACTTCTCATCGGTGTGTTCCAGCGCGTGACCGTCTCTCAGGCTGGGGACCTTAAGCTTTCGCCCTTCAATCTCCACTCTGCCCCCCTGACCCTTTTCGCCGTGGCAGACCTGACAATTCTTCTGAAAGTCCAGGTACGCTTCAGCAAATGGATCAGGCGTAGCTGTGGCTGCCGCTACTGGTGTCGCCGGTGAAGCCAACGGCTGAGCTTGATTAGTTGTTAGTGTACTCGAGCTGTTGCAGGCGGCGGCGAAACATACGATAAATAAAATGATGGCCGCAGACTTGGCAGAGTTCATCCTTCGGTCTCCATCGCGAATGCGTTTGTTTTGGATTGAAAAAGCCCGGGCAGTATAGGCCCGAATTCTGGTGAGTTGCAAACAATCAGAATAGCGGGCAGAATAACTTCGCGTCTGAGTACTCTCATCGATTTCGCAAAGCAAATCACGAATTGGCGACTGCAGAGGTGGAAAATCCCATGAGTAGCGACAAGGATTCCGGCAACGCAATACGAGGTTCGCTTAGGCTGGCCCCAAACAGCATCGAACTGGATGAACAAAAACCGAAGCTGCCGAGGCAGTTTGTAAACTTCACCTTTTATCGCTCCCGTCCCGAATGGCGATTACTATCAGACAGCGACAAGCAGTCCTGCATCGCTCAATTTGCCAGAGCGGTTGACGACTTTCGCGGCAAGTTGCTAATTCACACTTACTCGACAGTAGGTCTGCGTACCAACGTTGACTTCATGATCTGGAGAATTGGTTACGAACTCGAACCTCTCCAGGAGATGACTTCGCGACTGAACGCCACCGAGATGGCCAAGTATGTCGAGCCGGTACAATCATTCCTCTCGATGACCAAGCGCTCGATGTATATCGATCGAGACAATCCTGAGCATGTCGAGGATCGTCTGCACATCATTCCCGGTAAATCCGACTACCTCTTCGTTTACCCGTTTGTGAAGACGCGCGAGTGGTATTCGCGTACGGCGGACCAGCGGCAGGAGATGATGGACGAGCACATTCGGATCGGCACGAAGTATCGCTCCGTCAAGCTGCACACGACTTATTCGTTCGGCCTCGATGACCAGGAATTCGTGGTTGCGTTTGAAACCGATCACCCAGCGGACTTTCTCGATCTGGTTCAAGAGTTACGAGAGACGAAAGCCAGTTCGTACACCCTGCGCGACACACCCATGTTTACTTGCCGTCAGCGTAGCCTGCCGGAGTGTTTGTCCGCGCTGGGATAGAGAGACGTCGGGGGTAGAGGGACTTGGAAAATTGCATTCGTGGCTTTGCCGCCGCAACAGTGCGGTAAGGCTATGCCTTACCGGTCAACTAAAATTGAATATTTCGAGGCTACGCCTCGCTCCTCACAATGTTCAAAATCTCACCCGGTTCGCCGGCCTACTACCTTACGTCCGTTGCAAAGGACCGACTCCCGGTCTTCCGCTCTGATAAAATCAAAACCATTGCAGCCCGGGCCCTCGACGAGGCAAGAATGTCGGGAGGCTTCCTGATCTTCGCGTACGTGATCATGCCTGATCACCTCCATCTCGTCACCGATAGCAACAAGAAACCCGAAGTGATCCTTCGATATGTCAACGGAATAGTGGCTCGCCGAGTTATTAATTTTTTGAAAGAGCACAATTATGTGTCCTCGCTTGAAAAACTCCGACATGAAGGCTATCGACGAGGTCATCGTTACTCGCTTTGGGACCATCATCCCAACATTCGCCAGTTGACGAGCGAGAGTATGTTCATGCAACGTGTACATTACACACATCAGAATCCTGTCAGAGCGGGATTGGTAGAGAAAGCTGAAGACTATAAGTATTCAAGTGTTCGACTTTGGAATAGGAAGCCTTTTGAAGACGAACCGCTGCTTATCGACATCGACAAAATCCATTGGCGAAAGTGAACGTTACAGAGGCGCAGCCTCAAAATCTTATTGAGTTCTTACGGTTAGGCAGAGCCTTACCGCACTGGGGGCGGCGTAGCCGTTGGCGGACGGGCTAACAAAAGTTTTATTCATACTCATGAAGGCTCTTAAACCAATAAAAACATGCGGGCCGTTCTCGTTGTCAGCCCTGGCAATTTTCTTGTTTGTCGCAGTGGGATTTGCATCTGTCGTCGTCGAACCAAACGGTCTTCTTTCTACATCTCCTCCTCTCAACATGTCCGAGTCTGCTCATCTCCCCGTCCCCGTGTCCCCGTGTCTCCGTGTCCCACCGCCACCACGGCCCGAGTACCTTTGGTATGAAGCCGAAAATATGCGCGGCCTGGCTACCGACCAACGTGGCGAGCCGATACTGAATCCTTCGTGGCGCAACTATCCCAAGGCCAAAGCGCCGGGATGGGGAATTAATGGACCCGGCGTCTCTGCTGAATGGTCTCAGGGCGGGGAAAGCGAGTGGAATTCAGTGGCCGCAAGCGCAGACGAGACCCGCTCCACGATCTATCAAGACATCGAAGTGCCGCGTGCTGGTGATTACAAAGTCTGGGTACGTTATGCCGATTGGGCCAGCCGGTCGGAGAACTTTGTGGTGCGCATTAGTCAAGACGCGGAGACGGGGGGAAGGGGCGACACGGTGAACAGCATCTCCGCGTCTCCGCGTCCCCGTGTCCTCTCGTCCGTCCCCTTTGCCCACGAGTTCGGCACAACGGATCTGATCGGTGCTCATGACGAAGTGAGTATGTACTGGGGTTGGGCGTTTACCTGGGACAGCGCTGCAGCCAAACTCGATAAGGGCCCGGCTCGCATTTCTATCGATATCGAGAAGGCGACCGATGCTCGGCGACATGTTGACGCCGTACTCATCACCAACGACCTCTCTTACGTGCCCGAAGGCCGTCGGAAGCCAGACTTCGCGGGCATGCATTATCTCCGCCAGTGGTCCACAGCGCGCACGCCGCTGACATCTTTGCTGCCGGCAACCGGCAACACATCCATTCCCGACATGTGGCAGCGTCCGCTCATAGCCGCCCGCGATTTTCTGATGCCCTGGAATATCAGCAAGGACTTTTGGCCGCTCTACGACAAGCCCACCGCCGAGCGCCCGCTCTATCCGTTTAATGCTGAACCCATCGCTCAGTTTGTCGCGAAGTACAAGGGAGAGCGAGATGTGCCGATCTTCGCTTCGCGACTTGTCGTCCCAGTGGTCTACATACCAAACATGCCGGAGTACTTTAAGGAAGGCAGTCCTTTTCTTCGCTTCCTACGCGAAACGAAGTCACCCTTCGCCATTCTGATCAACTACGGTGCGGCGCAATTTCCCGAAGGAGACGGAGAACGCACCTGGAAGCTGCTCAATGGCGAACTGCGCGATCAGTTTCTCGGGTGGGTTTCAGGAGAAAGCGTGGGGTACGTCTGGGAGTCGGCGGTAAAGGATCTGAAGACTACTCCGGCGATGTCCAGGAAGGAACTGCTCGAAGCATATCGAGTGTTTTATACGAATGCGCTTGACAAGAAGTGGAGCTCGATGTTTCAGACTCAAACTGGGCCCATGTGGGACAAGCTGATTCCGGCCCAGGCAACTTCCAGCACCTCGTTCGCACACGCCCTCGCTCAATGGGGAGTGCGTCTACTCGGAATGGAGACTGCCGCGGTCCAGCCGATGTTTGCCATGCGCATCGCTTTCACGCGCGGGGCGGCGAGACAATACGGCGGGGCGTTTCTCTATTATCACGCGCCAAACTTTGGCGACACTGCCACGACATTTACCAACGCTCAGAACTTCGCCGGACCTGATCATTTCTTTCACTCCCGCTACGGCGCGACGATGGGCCCGTCGCTTTCGTGGTATCGCAAGAGCTATTACCTCTACTACATGGCGGGCGCTTCGGCGATCTATCTGGAACAGGGCTTCGATCAGTTTTTCAAACCCGGCCCGGGAGAACAACCTTTTCAACTGAACCCGCTCGGCCGCATCACAGATGAATTCATGCGCTTCGCGGAGAAGCATCCCGATCGAGGCACGCCCTACACGCCGGTGGCTTTCCTACTCGATCCAGCGCACGGGTTTGAGATGACCGACTATCCGCACTGGCCTTTCGGTGTCTCGCAAATCAGCCGCAGCGATCGTGCGTTGCGAGAACTATTCGGTGTTGCCTATTACCCCGGACTTGTGGTCGAAGGCGAACCGGCCACCTCCGACGCCCAAGTCTTCGTCAACGGGGTCTTCGGCGACATCTTCGATGTACTCGTCACTTCCGATGTTCAGAGTCCGAAGTCCAACGTCCAAAGTCCCACTGGGAGCGCCGGCGTCCCGTCGCCGCGTCGCCCCGTCTCCGCGTCCCCCCTTTCTCCGTATCGCGCGGTTGTCGCAGGCGGACACATCGATTGGTCGCCGGAATGGGTTACGAAGCTCACCGACTACGTCCGCAACGGCGGCACCGTCGTCATTAACGCCGCTCAAATCAAAGGTCTCTCTGAACAACTTCTCGGGGTCCGAGTGACCGGCACCACCGCCGAAGCCGACACCGCCACCTGCCTTTCCCCGGGGGAGCAAGCGCAGGATTTATCTGGTCAACTTTTCCGTTACACCAAGCTGGAACTCAAGGAAGCAAAAACACTGATCGCGTCCCCGAGCGGCGACCCACTCGTCACCGTTAACAAACTCGGGAAGGGAAGCGTTGTCATTTCGGCATTGTCAGATCTTCTCGGCACCGACGAGCGCGTCACACCCTTTGCAGCCCACATGCTCGCGCATGTTTTCTCAGACGCCACTCCGGTAAGAGTCCGCGGTGACGTTGAGTACCTGATCAACCGCACCAGCACCAGCTGGGTCGTCACACTCTTCAACAACAACGGCGTCAACAAACCCCAACAGGGCCTGGCCCAGGTCGACCGTACCGCCGTCGTCAGGGCTACGATTTCGATCCCCGGCCAGCCAGTCCGCACCGCAATCGATTGGATTACTGACAAACCCCTCGACGTTAACAGAGCGCAGAATTCTGTTCTTGTAACTCTCCCACCCGGCGGCATTGCAGTTGTGGAACTGAAGTGAACGATTGAGGGACCCGACAACCCCAGCAGGTATCACTCAACACACAGAACCATTTGCGGTAGCCAATGGATCCCAGCACTCAACCCCAGCAGATATCACTCAACAAAAAGAAGCCTATGAATGCCGGCTTTCAACGCGAGCGTAGCCACTCAAAACGTACCCACGCTTGCAGTAGCGTCCGCCGTTGAGTGCAGGACTATTGTGTGTTGAGTGGCTGGTTCTGTGTTGAGTGCGATCCATTGGTACCGCAAATGGTTCTGTACGGATTTGAACTGCCAAGGATGTGTATTAAGGGAACGCCCGAGACGCTAATCTTACCAACGCCTCGGGCGTAGTTGTGTAGAACTCAGCGGTTACTGATCTCTAAACAGGACTAACGCGATCAACGTCCGTCGTCATTGTCGTGACCGCCGTGCACGGGTCTGAACGCGTTTTGAAAGACATAATTCGCGATGCTTCGCCCTTGCGTTATCCCCGCGGTCTTATCGAAGGCCCAGTGAATCCCAAGATAGATTCGGCTCTGGCCGTTCTCTTCCTCAGCCTCCGAAAGGTTCCGGAAACTGCGCGGGATTAGTGGCCGAACATTTCCCTGATTATCTCTTGTCACACCATTGAACTCATCTGAGACGAAGGTGAAACGAATACTATCCGTTCCGTAGAAGTTACGCAGGGTCTGAAACAATGCGGCTCCGAAAGTGGCATGGCCAGAAGCGTACGCCGGAAACGGCGGCGTGAAATTGGGCCCCGTGGCATTGCTGAACGGCGCGCCGAGTGGCGTAAAAGTTGGGTCGGCGCGCGTATTTGGATTCCCGTCGCCGCGGCCAGTAGGGCCAGTCCCTGGCGAGGCCTCGCGAATGCCAGTTATTGGGCGCCAGAAGTCGTGGAAATACTTTGATTCCCAGGCCGCTATGCCTGAATCACACATCGCCACGTTAACCAACGCCATCAGCCGTGCCAGTTCCAGAACATTGTTAGTATTTCTGTCATCGGCAATTTGCATGGCGATCTGGTTGTACAATCGGGGCGGCGCGCCCAAGTGCGGCGTTCCGTCGTATCCCCAATAAATACCGGCAATGGTTTGATCTCTAGTGCGTTCGGTGGGCGTGACAATGCCGTCGCCGCCAAGACGCTTCACCTCACGAAACGCGGTTGTATATGCCTGACTGTTTAGTGCTGGTGGGGGAGGAATCCGGAATTGACTGGCGCTCCGCAATACAAATGGATCTACGTCTTCCCAGTGCGCACCAAGAGCGATGGGAACAAGGCTGATTGGGTCCTGCCGCCATCTTCCTGGCAGATTGCTTGTAAACCAATCGATTCCGAGGCGAGGTTCTGCATGCGCCGAACCATCATTTCTTTTCAGTGCCACAATTGCCGCAGCCGCCCGACGGCCCAGGGCGATACCGCGTGCCTTGGCATTTCCATCCGGAATGTCGTCAAGATCTTCCCCGAGTTCCCGGTCAAAGGTCGCCGCCTGGGAAGGATACAGAAAAACCAGAGTGTCGTGAGCTGACTGAGCGATCGCGCTGTCAACCGAAGTATTATCATGCACGCGGGGAATGCCGGTAAAACTCCGATAACCTCCCTGGATCGCGTTTACCGAGTCGAACATAGCAACGTGAACTATGGCCATCGCCCGGCTTTGCCTGCCGGGGCCGAGTTGTTGCCCGAAAATCCTTGGGTCTCCTGGTGGGACGGGCGCATGGTCGAGTGCACTGGCGCTGTTCGCAACCTCATTCCAGTGAACGAAGCGCCGTAGTGCACTTCCGCCTTGGCTAAACGTAGTCCGTTCCAGTGGTTGTATTCGTTGTTGTTCTATTTGCGGCGCGGGTTGGTAGCGATCTCCCCATACCCTGTTGAAACTGTTGGTACCCTCCTGCGCCAATGCCGAAAAGGTGACGACGAGAGCAAGCATTGCGAATGCGGGCACAAACACTCTTCCGCTTCTCCGCAGAAATTTACGACTGCTGTGAGCTTTTGGGGCCGGGGTGCCCAAGCCGGTAGACCGCTTGGGTTGACGGATGGTGGTTTGGACTGACTCCTCTTTCATGTGCTCTCTCCTAACTTGGTTTGGGGGTTCGAAGTCGGGGTCCGAACAACTCGAGTTACATGTACGCAGCAAAAAGCCACCTACTTTTAAATGAAGACCAAACTCGAAGCTTATAGTGGTTGCTTCGAACTTCGAGTGGCGAAGTGCTTTGAGTCACAACTTACGATACACAAGCGCTCCGAATGACAATTCAGGAGCACCGAATTCAAAGGGCACTCCGAATGACGACTTAGGATTGACGAAGTGAGAGTCGGGGCTTACTGCTTGAACTTGTAGTCGGGGACTTACTGCTTTAGACCTGGAGTCGGGTGCTTACCTGCCTGAACCTTGCGTCAGGAGCTGCCGACATCAGCAGGAGGGCTGACAATCAGCGGTTGGGGGTTGTTTTCTGGCGCGGCTATTCTTACCACAACTGCTTACTTTGCGGAAGCCTTTCCTACCGCGAGGCGTGTTACTTTCTTGTTACTTTCTTGCGAGCGTACCATTGCGGCTTTGCCGCCTCCCGTGCGGTAAGGCTCTGCCTTTCCATTACCGGAGCATCTCTAAGGTTTTGGCTAAGTTGCCGGCTAGTGATGAGCCTGTTTTTACATGAGGCGGATCCTCAAACGCCTCACCGAGCTTGCGAAACTCCTGGCTTTCGGTCTTCGCGGCGGCCAGATCTCATTTGCCGACGGCAATGCCGAGCAGGTTGTTAAGGCCAAATAGCTTTGTGTTGTCCTTAATCTCCGAGCGCGGGTGCGGTCAGTCGCCGAGGAGTTTCCCTGACAAGAGTTTCTGGCCGCCGAGAGATGTGTAGAAACCGTAGGTAGCAAGCGCAAGGCAGATGACGAGGGCGATGGTGAAGTCGGTGGCGTACCAGGCGGTGAGGTCGGTTGTCATGGGGTAGAAGATAAAGACGTGGGAGACGAAGATCGCAGAGATCGCCGTCAGCAGGCCATAGCGCTTGAGTGCCAGGAGTCCGAGCAAAGTCCATAGAGCCGTGAACGGAATCATCGTCAAGCTTGCCCGCGTTATCAGCGTGGTCATGGTAGTGAGCAGAAGCCAGAGCGCCAGGAGCGCCAGCCACTCGCGACGAAGGACAACGACGAACAGGAGCAACAGGAACAGGGGGATGAAAGCCTGGAAGAGTGCGGCTGAGAGTTGTTCTGCGAACCGGCCAAAGAAGAGGTATGCGTCGATCGCCATGCTTCCGGGATTGATAACTAACATCGAGGGTCGTCCGATCCACCGCGGAGCGACGCTAGCTAGTATGTTAATGAGTATCATGCCGGCGCCGATGACCGAGCCAAGCAGAATATCGCGCCCAACGAGCGGATCACGATAGTCTCCGGCGAGTAGCCGGCTCCAGGAGATGATCCATCTTGGCCAACGCCGGCGTACGAACGGCTCAAGTGCGACGTAAAGTAGCCACAAAAAACTCGCGCTGAAAACGGAGATCGAAAGATGTTTGAAAAAGAGGTCGAACTCACGCGTCGCCATTCCGTTGTGATGCTCCACGAAAAGCCAGACCAGCATGTGTACTGTGAAGTACACGAGCGCCACGCGGGTTGCGCCACGGCGGTCACCGCGCCCCATTCGCAGATTCCTCCGAGCCAGCACCACGCTTCCAACCAACGCAATTAGAACAACAGCAATGACAATGGCGATCAGAGCGCGGGTGCCTCCACTCTCAGGTGTTTCTTCTTGCCGCAGAGGCTGATCCCAGGGGTAGATAGTCTCAAAATAGATTGGTTTGCCGCGGAACGCAGCGGCCTCGACGTGGATCTTGTGTTCGGGTTGGGCAGGGTCGGCGCCGTCCCAGGCGGAACGCGAGTCGTAAGCGTGCAAGGGCACCCAGGTGGAGGCAACGGGCTGGAAGTGTGTAATGTCCAGCCCTGCTTCACTGAAAGGAATGGACCAATCGTACGTGGGAGCAGTAGCGCCTGGAGACTGACGCTGGGGCTCACCTTGCGGCTCACGTTGAGGCGGAACGCCGATGAACCAGTGCAGGCGACCCTTCATATCTAAATAGACGCTCGCCATTCCCGAGACGTCCAGCGCCGGCTTATCAACCTGGATCGGTTCCAATGTTTCGAAATAACGCGGACTCTGGCGATACCAAAAACGATAAGGGCCGGGTCCCCAGGTCCGCATCATCTCCCAACGCATGGTCGACTGATCATGAGCGGCGATGAAGCGTAGGTAGTCTTCCTTGAGAATGACTCCGTCGGCGCGATCAAGTGGCGTCTCTGTGTAGCCCAGTTTTCGAATGACATCACGCGCGTGGGAGCGCAAGACTTGAGGAGGCTCGTCGAGCTGAGCCAGCCGGTAGGCAGACGAGTACTTCGTAAGCCAACAGCAAAGTGCCAGCAGAACCAGGAACGAGACCAGGAGCGCGCTCGCGAGCGCCGGACGAAGAGTGCCTTCCGTTGGTGCGGCCGCGACCATCTCAGGTGAAGGCGTCTCGCCCGCAGCGAGCGCGGCAGCGATCGGATCACCGCCCGGAAGCGCAGCCGCGACCTGCAATGCGGACGCGGGGCGTTGGGCCGGATCAGTTTGAATGCACCGGTCGATGACGCGTTCGATTATGGGATCGAGGTCTCTAACGATTGAGGTAGGAGTCGTTGGCGTAGGATTGCTGCGTCGCAGCTTAATCAACTCGCCGAGCGTAGCTGCCTCAAATGCTTTCTTGCTGGTGAAGAGCTCGTAGAGCAACAGGCCTAACGAATAGATATCACTGCGAACGGTAAATGCTTTCCCTTCGAGCTGTTCGGGCGCCATGTAAGCCGGGGTTCCGGCCGCCAGTTCCTCGTCGCGAAACTCTTCCCCCAAACCAGCTAAACCAAAGTCGAGAATGCGGGCATTACCGTCGCCGTCGATCATCACGTTCGCCGGTTTCAGATCGCGATGCATCACACCGACATCATGTGCGGCGTTAAGTCCGGCGCAAATCTGGCGAGCGAGCTGAATCCCCTTGTCGACAGGAAGACGACCAATGCGGCGCAGGAGAGAAGAAAGTTCCTCGCCTTTGACGTATTCCATCGAGAGAAAATGGCGTCCGTCTGTCTCTCCGATGTCGTAGACGCGGCAAACGTTTTTGTGACTCACCTGCCTGGCGACCCTCACCTCGCGATGAAAACGTGCGAGCGCCGCGCCGTCGCTCAACAGATGATCAGGCAGAAACTTGAGCGCTACCGATTGGCCCAATTTCAGATCGTCCGCTCGATAAACTTCGCCCATGCCGCCCTTCCCCAGCAATCCGACGATGCGATAACGTCCGGCAAGAATAGCCCCCGGGACAAAGCGCGCGTTGTCGATTGAGTCGAACGAAGGGCTTTTGGCCTGCGGTGACTTGTGGGACTTATCGGAGTGGAGTCGTCGCGTGGTGTTATCTTCAAGAGGGTCACCGAGCGACATGCCGCAACTTGGGCAAATATCAGAGTCGGTGCGAATTTCACCAAAGCAGGAGGGGCAATAGATTCTGAGGGTCATCGGGGGCGCATTTTAGCAGAGTAAGCGCCCGCGTAGCAGAGACCCAGCATTTCCATTTGTCATTTGAAAAGTTTCATCTGGTCATTGCAGATGAAAAAGAGAACTCTTGATGTGCGTGGGGCTGCTATTGTAAGTAACGTTCGGCAGGACACTTCTCAATCAACTAATAGCGGGCTGGTGAAGAACGAACACGATCCACGAAACCGCACGAAATCAAAGTCTAAATTCGCGTTTTACCTCGCGCGATTTCGTGGATCAATTTACTACCTCTATTGCTGCTCACCACCCTCTCGACAACCTGCCGGGCGGCTCCCAGTTTGAGTGTTACGCTTGTTTCGCGGCCTTGTTGCGAATGAAGGCGTAGTTCAATTGCGGCAGCGAATAAAACACCGCCGCCTTTGCAGAAAACTCCTTTGCCTGCTGGGCGTCACCCTTGCCCTGATAGGCTTGGGCCAGGCGATAAAGATTCTGCGGGTTCTGCAGGTTTGTCTGTTTCAGTTCGGCAATTGCCTGATCGTAATTTTTTTCCTCCAGCGCGATCAGGCCGGCCAGTTCATGAGCCTGTTTCACCAGCGCCGGGTTTTTCGAGGCCTCAGCGCCTTTCCGGAACTCCTCGCTTTCCGTCTTAGCGGTCGCAAGATCCTTTTTACCAAGGGCAATGCGGGTCAGGTTGTAATGCTGAAAGAGCTTTGTGTTGTCCTTAATCTCCTGCGAGAGATTGGAGTCCAAAGTCGTCTTCAGACCGCCCTCAAAAGCTTGCTTTGCTTCGTCGTACTTACCGGCCTCCAGCAAGACGTTGCCCTTTAGTTGTAAGTCGCCTGCCAGGCTCGGCACATCCCTGGTCTTCTCACCCAGTGCATATTGCTTGTCTACTTCGGCGAGCGCCTGGTCCGTCTTGCCGCTATCAACTGCTAGCACCGTCAGGGCAAACAAAGCCGCGCGACGCTCACCATCAGTGCGGGCCTTAGGAGTGATCTTATTGAACTCAACCGCTGCCTCGTCCGCTTTGCCCTGGTACATTAAGGCCGCTCCAATTCCCAGATGTGAATTGAAGAAGTTGGGGTCAATTGCCAGCGCCTTCCGATACTGCGTGATGGCGTCGTCAAACTTGCCCATCTTCAAAAACAACTCCGCGAGTGAGTCGTACGGATTAGGATCGTTGGGGATGAGTTCGATGTACTTCTTAAACGCCTGTTCGGCATCCGCGTAATTCTCCTTCTGCCTGAGCGCGTAACCAAGGATGTTGTAGGCCGGTGAATACTTAGGCGCCAGTTCTGTTGCCTTCTTGTAGTGGAGAATCGCCGAATCAAAGTCCTGCTGGCCAAAGTAGTAACCGCCTAGCGTAAAGCGAGCGCGCTCGTCATTAGGATATGCGGCCACGAGCTTTTCCAGCGTCTCTTTTTGCTTCGCGGCGTTGCCGTTGGCCCCGGCTTCAGTACCGAGGATCAACAGCCGCTCACCCTCAGATGCCTTGTCAGAGAGGCTTACCGCCTTCTTGAGATGGTCGAAGAACTCCTTGGCGGTAGGCGAAGCATTGGCCCGATTAAGATGAGCGAGAGCAAAGTTCGGATCGAATGAGATTGCTTTGTCATAGTGTTGGATCGAATCCGTGATGAGCAACCTCTCAGCAAGATCACGTCCTTGCAAGAATTCCTTTCTCGCTTCCTCCGACGCCGTGGTGTTGAGAATCTTGCCGCTGCTTGGATCTGCTACCGCACCAGGCTCCGCGGCCGCACTTGCGGTTTTATGATCGTCGACGTGGGCGCAACTGGTCAGAACAGCCGCGCCGAGAAGTGAAACCAGGATAAGGAAGAGAAGCGTGGGTTTTTCGAATTTCATGGTGTGCCTCCAGATGGCTTTTGCAAATGACGCGCGGCCAGAAAACGAGTGTTAGCGACCGGATCCCGGATCAAGAAGGTGGCGGTTGGGGAGTTCGTAAAATGATCCCAGATCCGAAATTCCACACCCAGGATGCGAATTTCGGAGCCGTGAGGATATCGAGGGACAAATCTCTAGTCAACAAATGTTATTTCAGAAAGTCTTACGAGAATGTGGAGATTACACTCAACCATGAAAAATGACAAATTATGACAAATGAAAAATGAGAAATGGAAAATATCACGGGTCTGTGTTGCCTAAAGCACTCGGGGCGGCCGAGCGGGCGGGCGTGGAAGGACTTGGGATTGCCAGGTTTGAAATTCATTTCGCAGTTGGTCGAACATGGCAGGATTCTGCTCGCGGAAGTCTGCCTGCTCTCTCTGATCGATTGCGAGATCAAAAAGATACTCTCGGGTGCCGTCGTTAAGATACTTCCAATGGCCTCGACGCACAGCATCCTGGTTAGAGTTGCGCCAGAAAAAAGTTCGATCGTAGGTGGCACGTGATTCGCGCCCGCCAGTCATGACCGGTAGTAGATCGTCGCCGTCGAGCGGAAAGCTGGGATCGGACTTAGTTTGTCCGGCAGCAAGAATCGTAGCAGTCCAGTCCATCGTGATCGACGTTTGCTCCGAGACGCGACCCGCCAGAACCCTACCCGGCCAACGTACTATTGCAGGTACCCTGATGCCGCCTTCGAATAGCGAAAACTTCTGACCCCTGAATGGCCAGTTGTACGAGAAACGCTCGCCACCGTTGTCGCTGGTGAAAATCACTAAGGTACTGCGGTCGAGGTTAGCCTTTGTTAGCGCTCTCAATACCTCGCCAATCCCTTCATCCAGACTCTTCATCATCTCGGCGTAAGTCTTCAGAGAGCCGCCGGCTGTAAAACCATCGTATCCCCGCCCTAACGCGCGGCTGACGGCGACGTCAGTGGGACCTTCCCAGGGCCAGTGAGGCGCGGTGTAGTGAAGACTAAGGTAGAACGGTCGACCACGGATCCCGCGCTCGCCTCTCCGCGAGATATATTCGACCGCCCGAGTGGTGAGCATGTTCGTCAGGTAACC
This sequence comes from Pyrinomonadaceae bacterium, assembly GCA_023717605.1. Classification (GTDB taxonomy): domain Bacteria; phylum Acidobacteriota; class Blastocatellia; order Pyrinomonadales; family Pyrinomonadaceae; genus PSRF01. The sequence goes on along the minus strand of JAMQPH010000388.1, from coordinate 8,299 downwards.
AATGCGCTCTACCGGAATCTTTCCCTCATAAAGATCGCCTTCGCCCACCATATCCTTGTGGGTAAAAAAGTCGACCGCTCCGCTCATGATCCCGAAGAACTCCTCAAAGCCACTTTGCACCGGGCCAAAGTTTGGCGGATAACCCAGGTGCCATTTTCCGATCAGCGCAGTTTCATAACCGTTCGCCTTAAGTAGAGAAGCAACTGTCGGATATTCGGGGGGAAGTCCAAGCGTCTCTACAGCATCGCCCAGAATACTTTTTTCTTGCAGTGGTTCTTCAAGGCCCACCCGAGTTCTCGCCGGGTAACGACCCGTTATGAATGCGCACCGAGTCGGCGTGCACACAGGCGCCGCTGAATAGGCATTGACGAAGCGGACGCCTTCGCTGGCGAGGCGATCGAGGTTTGAGGTTTGGTAATCGGGACGTCCGTAACAGCTTAGATCGCCATAGCCTAGATCGTCGGCGAGAATGAAAAGGATGTTTGGACGACGAGTCTGCACTCCTGAGAGTTTGGATCCTGCTGCGATTGCCGCTCCCGCGACCGTGGCGCTGACAAATTCGCGACGAGTGATTTTGGTTGGCATGGCCGCAATCGTAAATGGGTGAGGTTGTGAAGACAAGACGGACGGAGACACGTAGACAGGGGACACTTCATTGTGGAATCGGCGGTGAATCGGTTCTCGGGCCTCGAAAATAGGCCGACGCCTGCGGGCGAAAAACAAAATATAGGACTACACCGAAGATCAAAGTGTGCATTAACAACTGTAACGGCGAGTGCAGCACACTGAGAATGAGATGAAACACTATCCAAGCAACCAGGAGCCAGCGCGCCCAATTGAAACCATAGAGCATAAACAGGCCGGAAACAATTGCGACAATCCGGGCAAGGTGGACGATCCAGTGTGCCTTGAACTCGGCAATGCGCTGGGCCGGAGTCGTATCAAGGTACGGCAGCAAGCTAGCAAGAAATCCGATGCTGCCGAACACTAAGAATATCCAACCGATGACCGTGATTGAGCGTGGGCGCGTCGGCATTTCGATCAACCCTTTCAAGTCTTTGCTGCTCTGCCTCCGGTGCAACTACTAGTTCGGTGGTTCCTGGCTAGATTTGATTTCCTGCCCGAACGTGATCCGGTGGCCGTCCGGAGTCTTAACGGCAAATTCTCGCATCTGCCACGGTTTGTCGGCTGGCTTCTGGATTCCGGATAAGCCATTCTTGAGAAACTCCAGATACAAATCGTCAACGGCATCGACCGTCACATACGCGAAGTAAGAGTGATCGCCTGTTGCAGATGCCGGCAGTGCGTCCGGGCACTCGCCGAGCATCAATCGAACTGATCGCGCGACAGAAATGCCCAGCCCTCTACCTCGAAGTGGAGCGTAAATCCGAGTTGGTTACAGTAGAACGCAACGGACTTCTCAAGGTCAGGCACCGCAAGTACGCATTGGACTCGGGTTAACTCAGACATTCAGGCTCTAAAGGTCGCTGGCATTCACATATCGAGCGTGTGTGCTGACGCTGACAGAACGCTCCTGCGTTAGCGTTAAGCCAAAGTCTTTTTTATTCGCGATGGGTTGCACCAATCCCTACCCTACCAAAAAAGAAGCGACATAACACGCTTCAGCACGGCAAGGTGCGAGGATCTCCCAGGCGCTCGACTTCAGACGTCACAACAAAGTACAAAGTACAAAGTACAAAACACAAGTTCAAAGTTCAATTCCTATATATTCAATTGTCCTCAAAACCGACCTTGCGTTCGAGATCTCCGGAGAAACATAATGCTGCTGCGCAACGTAAAAGTGTCTCAACGCGTCCTGCATTCCATCAAAGGAGTCCTAAAACCCCATGAGAAACTTCAATAGACAGGCTCTTTCTCTGCAATTGATTGGGATTTTGCTGCTTGTGCCGGCCTTACCAGGTATTGCGCAGACGCAGGTTAACCTCGCCAGCATGCAAGGCGGCGCGGGGGCGGTGCCCAAGATCCAGTTTGAAGAGTACACGTTGCCCAACGGTTTGCAGGTCATACTCCACGTTGACCGCAAGCTACCGGTGGTGCACGTCAATCAATGGTTCAACGTGGGTTCGAAGAATGAGCGCGCGGGTCGGAGTGGTTTTGCGCACCTTTTCGAACACATGATGTTTCAGGGATCCAAGAACGCGGACAAGGAATACTTCACTTACGTCGAGGCCGCTGGAGCGAACTTATTCGAAGGCGGAGTCAACGGTACCACCAACCAGGACCGCACGAACTATTTCGCTACCGTTCCGTCCGGAAATTTGGAAAATCTCCTCTGGCTTGAGTCGGACCGTCTGCTAACCCTGCCCGACGCGCTCACGAAAGCTAAGCTCGACAACCAGCGTGACGTGGTGAAGAACGAACGCCGTCAGGGGTTGGAGAATCAGCCCTACGGACGTGCCTTCAAGCTTATCTTGGAGAACCTCTATCCCTCGCGCCATCCCTATTCGACTGACGTTATCGGTAGCCACGAGGATTTGACCGCCGCATCGCTCGATGACGTCAAGGACTTTTTTAAGACTTATTACACTCCAAACAATCTTTCGCTCGTCATTGCCGGCGACTTCGATCCGGCGGAGGCAAAGCGCCTGGTAGAGAAATACTTCGGCACAATTCCACCCGGGCCCTCGCTCGAGCGTCCGGCCAAGGGTATGTCGCAGCTGGAAGGGGAGAAGATCGTCGAAGTCCGTGACCGCGTGCCACAGGAGCGCACTTATTTCGCCTGGCATACGCCTGCCTTTTTCGATCCCGGCGACGCCGAGCTTGACCTCGCGGCCACGATTCTGACTGACGGGCTATCGGCTCGACTCAACAAGACACTCGTCTACGACAAACAGGTTGCGTCTGACGTGACCTCTTTCCAATGGTCGCGGCAATTGACGGGTACCTTCATCATCTGGGCAACCGCGCGACCGGGCGCGTCGCTAACTGAAGTCGAACGGCTGGTGACCGACGAAATATCTCGGCTCGCGAAAGACGGGCCGACTGCTGCTGAACTCAATCGAGCGAAGACGAAGTGGGAGTTTGGTTTCATTACCGGCCTCGAGCGAATTGGCGGCTTCGGAGGCAAGGCCGATCGATTAAACCAGTACAACACCTTCATCGGCGAGGCCAACCTGTTCGAACAAGACTTCGCTCGTTATCGCAACGCCAGCGTCGCGAGCGTGCGCGATGTGGTGGCGCAGCGGCTCAACACACGCAACCGGCTGCTGGTGCGGTTCCGACCTGAGAAGTCTGGCCGCGAAGCCCAGATTGCCCTTGACCGTTCGAAGATGCCGGCGCTCGGTGGCGATAAGCCCTTCAATGCGCCGGAAGTGAAGAACGCGAAGCTTGAAAACGGCATGGAAGTTTTTGTCGTCGAGAGGACGGATCTTCCCAAGGTAGCCGTCACGCTCGCGACCAAAGCGGGTGGTGTGCAAGACCCTGCTGGCAAAGAAGGGGTTGCTGATCTAACCCAGCAGACAGTCAAGCGTGGAACAAAAACGCGCCAGGCGCTTGAAATTGAAGACGGGCTCGGCGACCTGGGCACAAGCATTAGTGGTTCCACAGGCTATGAGAGTACGCGAATGAGCATGGAAGTGCTCAAGCGCAATCTGTCTCCGGCGCTCACGATCTTCTCGGACGTGGTGCGCAACCCATCCTTCCCAGCTGCGGAGATCGACCGCGAGAAGAAGCAGCGGCTTGATGCTCTCTCGCAGCAGTCACAGGACGCCAACGCCGTCGCGGCTCGCGTTGGACAGATGGTGGCTTTCGGATCGAACCACCCCTACGGAAGGCCCGTAGGCGGATTGCCCTCAACTGTTCAAGGCATAACGCGCGAAGACTTGGCGAGTTTTCATGAGGACAACTGGAAGCCGGGGAGTTCAGCCGTGGTATTCGTCGGAGATATTACGCTTGCCGAGGCAACCGAGCTTACACGACAGAGCTTTGGCAGTTGGACTGGCGGTGCGGCGAAGACCGTTAGCATACCGGCTCCGAAACCGTGGGGCCCGGGCAAGGTGTTTCTGGTCGATCGGCAGGACGCGGCGCAAACTGTTGTTCGCCAGATGCTGCCCGCCCCACCTCGTAAAACAAATGATTACTACGCATTGAACCTGGCAGACGCGGTCTGGGGCGGCGGATTCGGTACACGTCTCAACCTCAATCTGCGCGAGGACAAGGGCTACTCCTACGGTGTCTTCTCATTTCCGAGTTTGTATTCGAGCGCCGGGGTATGGATCGCGTCAGGTGGCGTGCAGACTAACAAGACGAAAGAATCGGTTGTCGAGTTTGTGAACGAGTTGAAGTCCCTGTCAGGCGCGAAGCCGATCACGGAACAGGAGTTGATGACCGCAAAGCACGTGCGCATCCGCGGTTATGCGCAGCAGTTCGAGGCAGTCTCGCGTATCGCCGATCAGATTGCCGGGCTGTGGATCGCTGGACTTCCGATGACTGAATTGCAACGAGAGCCTTCGGAACTCGAGCGGGCTACCCTAAGTGCGGTCAATGCGGTGGCGCAGAAGTACTCAGCGCCCGGAGGAGTTACGTTGCTTCTCGTCGGAGACCTCTCCAAGATCGAAGCAGGTGTACGTGAGCTGAATCTCGGCGAGATCATCATCCTCGATAACGAAGGCAAGCTTGTGACGAAGAAATAGCGGATGGGAGACACGGAGACGAAAGACGGGAGACGGGGAGATGGGGAGACGGGGAGATGAGGAGATGGGGAGATGTGGAGACGGGGGAGATGTGGAGATGGCGAGACGCGTTTGCGGCTCAGCCGCCCCCAGTGCGGTAAGGCTCTGCCTTACCGGCGCATGTGCATCAATTATTGGGCGAGGCTGCGCCTCGCCACTGCGGACGAAAGGTTCGCAAGCAAACACGATCCTTAGTTGAGTGGCCCTCACGTCGGCAGGCGAGATCTCAAAATCTAAGATCTCAAATTTCACATATCAGATAGTCTCGGATCTCAAATCTAAGATCTCAAAATGCCTGATGCGGTCCCAGGGAGGTTCGACTCTGGACTTTGGACATTGGACTTGGGTAATGTTACGGACCTATGGCACCAGTTGCGAGAAGGTTCTTGATACGAGGCGATGTGCAGGGGGTGGGCTATCGCTTTTTTGCGCAACGTGCCGCAGCGAAGCATCAAGTGGTGGGATATGTGCGCAACGAACCCGATGGAAGCGTCGAAGTACTAGCAGAAGGCCCTGCCAATAATGTGGAAGCCTTCAAACACGAGCTGGCGACTGGCCCGCAATGGGCTCGAGTCGAGCAAGTAGAAGAAATAAGTCTGGATCCGAGTGGAACGTATACACTGTTTAGGGTTGAGAGATGACAAACTGAACAACTGACCACCGATGGACAATCTAAAAAAACTCATTCGCGAAGTGCCGGACTTTCCCAAAGCCGGCATTAATTTTTACGACATCACAACTCTGCTGAAACACCCGGAGGGTTTGCGCGGAACTGTCGATGCCCTGGCAGCGGAATTTGAAGGCACTAAGGTGGACGCTGTGCTTGGCGTCGAAGCACGAGGTTTCATTTTTGCGCCTGCCCTTGCGTATCACCTCGGTGTCGGCTTTGTGCCGGTGCGCAAACCGCGAAAGCTGCCGGCCGAGTGTGCGTCTATCTCCTACGATCTCGAATACGGCCAGGACAGTTTGGAAATCCACCGCGACGCGATCGGCAACGGACACCGAGTGCTAATCGCGGACGACCTGCTAGCTACTGGAGGCACAGCAAAGGCGGTTGTTGATTTGGTAGAGAGTCTGGGCGGAACGGTGGCGGGTCTGGTGTTTGTAGTAGAGCTCGAGTTTCTTCCCGGTCGTCAGAAGCTCGAAGGCTATGACGTACGGTCACTGATTAAATATCAGTCGTGATTTCTACAACCAAGTCTTACCATAGTCAAGGTTTTGAGCAGTTTCGATAATGTTGAGAGCTAGCATCCGCTGGCTACGGCAAGCGGTTCTGTGACTTGAGTGCTCGTATCCTCGCAACTACGACTACCCACCAACTCCCGCGGGTGGGATTCTGTTTTGACCTCGCCGGTCCTTCCTCTGCTAAGGCCATTGAATCACTTTGGGCTTCGAAGGTTTTGTTCGGGGTGGCGATGCGGTCCCGGACGGATTGGTTTGTGATTCCGTCGGTTGCGAAACCCTTCTCGGCCGTTCTCCTCCGCCCGCGGCGACAGGTTGTGATTCAGCTTCCGCCTTCCGGGCATCGTTGGCGGTGTTCGCAACTGGCTCAGTTTCGGCTCTTGACGCATTTTGATCAGGTGAATCTCCACCAACAGATTTAGGAGTCGTGGCATCCTTCGTAGCGACGCCACTCGAGTTACTATCCGGACGAGCGGTCTTGGTTGGACCAACCTTACGTTTGGTTTCGTTCTTGGAGACTATTTGGACCGGCGGTTCTGAGGTGACTGCGGGCTTGTCTTGAACCGCCGTATCAGTCACAAGAGGCGCGCCCGTGGGCTCATTCGGTGAACTTGAAACCGGAGCTGGCTTTGTAGAGTTGGAAGTCGCTTCCACTTTTGTTTGAGGAATGGCTTCTTCCGTCTGAAGGACCGACGGTTTGGTTGTCGTACTTTCTGCAGAAGGCGATTGGAAATCACTCGCTGTCTTGAACTTCTGCCTAAAGATGATCGCTGCGCTGCAGACCGCAATTATCAATAGTGCTGGGAGTAGTCGTTTCGGTCTGAAATTGGCGGCGAACCCATTTGACCGCGAATAGGAACGAGGAGGCGTTTGGTACAGACGTACGGTCGCAAAGGATGCCTCGCCGGGAAGCACCGCCGATTCGTCGAGCACGCGTGGGCGGCGAGGAATTTCCTGACGCAACGCCACGGTGGCGAAGGACGCTTCACTGGGCAGCACCGCTGATTCGTCCAATACAAGTGTGCGAGGGGTTGTATTCTGGCGCAAAGCCGCGGGCGTAACCAATGCCTCATGCGGCAAGCCTTCCGACTCATCGCCTTCACTGAAGGGCGAAGTAATCTCCTCTTGCTGTGTGGCCACAGACATGGATGACGCGTTAGTGGGCAGAGCCTCCGCTTCTTCCCGCAGGTCAGCGGGAACGCAAATGCTTTCCAGCGTGTCCTCGGAATCAGTCGTTGACGCGCCGGGCAAAGCTTCCACGTCTTCAAGCGTACGCTCGTGAGCTTGAGGTTGGACCAGCTCTTCAGAAGTCCACAAACCGGATGACGGTACCTCGATTTCACTTGGAGTGTCTATCAAACCAGGTTCACTGTTAACGTCCCGCCGCGAAGATTCCGGCGTCTTGTTAACCCTTGCCTTCCTGCGCGCGTTTTCTTCTTCATCGTCAGGGGCCCACATACTCGCCGGCGAAACCTCGTTCATATCCGAAGGCTCGAACCATGCTGATTGTTCTTTTCTCTGTGCGAAAGTTGACACGGCGCACCTCCAATACGTCCTAATGGACTACCGTGATCCGATCACCTGGCTGAATTGGGACATCCGGCACTTTCCCGGAAGTAATGTCTTTCAGCTTATAGTTGATAGTTGCCAGCAAACCGCCGCTGCGTTCGCGTCGCAGTTCAATCTTCTTTCCATTTTCGGTTACGCCGCCTGCGGAGAGAATTGCCTGAGTTAAGGTAAGACCTGGGCGGAACACCTTCTCACCCGGATCTTTCACTTCACCGCCGACGTAGAAATACTGCGTCGGCATGGCCTGCACTGTTATCACGTCCCCGGGACGAACAATTAAATTGCGTGATTGCGATTCGCGAAGATCGAACTGCATCGGTGCGCCGGTTCGAGAAACCACCACCACTTGCCCTGCCTCCGGTAATGGTTGCGCATCGGCAAGTACTACATAGAGAGGAATCGCTTCACGCTGGAGCATCTTTATTCCGGGTTCTTTGACAAGTCCGCTGACCATGATGGCGTGGCTGTTGTATTCACGAACCGCCACTAGTACGTTTTCCTTTCCGGAATTGGCACCTCGCCCGATGCTCTCGGTCAGGTTGCGGGTAATCTCTTCGGGAGTGAGGCCAACAACCTTGATAGGCTGAGTGAGCGACGGATGTTCGACAAGCCCGTTTTCTGACACCGTGAACAGTGTCGCTTGATTGCCTGGCGCCTCAGGCAGACTTATTTCGAGTACGTCTCCCTTGCCAACTCTGTAAAGTTCAAGCAGCGACTCTCCCCCAGCTTCCGGCGGGTCTGCAACGGTACCGTCGGGCAGCCGGTTAGTAGGAAGATTCAAAGACGCCACTTCTCCGACTGGTTGTCCGTTCTGCCGATCCGATAGGGTCGCTTGGTGCGCGCGCAACTTTTCCTCG
>JAMQPH010000384.1 GCA_023717605.1 Pyrinomonadaceae bacterium | reverse complement strand
ACCGCAGTTACCGAGTAACCGTGTTTCGCAAGGAAAACAGCATTGCGTCCTTCTCCTTCAGCTAGACTAAGCACTTTACCTTTCGGAATCTGGCCAAAGTTCTGTTCTAAAAACTCGTTTGGTGACGTGCCATATGCGTACTCTTCCGAACTGTATCTCTCATCCCACATCTGTTTACTCCTGCTTACGAAAAAATGAATAATACTCTGGCTACCGCAAGAATCATCAAGAAAAGCTCCCAGCCTTGAGCTATAGTTCGCTCGCAATTGACAGTGGTCGAAACGAGGTCGGCGGCGATGAGCGCAAGCGCGCAAGGCGATCGAACTTCTGGAAACGAAATAGAGCGGCTGCTGCCTGTGCTTGTGCACATCCAGGCCAACCTCGATCAGGATCTATCACTTGAGGTGCTGGCAACGCGAGTTCAGCTCTCGCCGTTCCATTTTCACCGCCTGTTCCGATCGGCCGTCGGTGAAACTTTGAAGCAGTACACTCAACGTTTGCGACTCGAGCGGGCGGCGAACCGGCTGATAATACATGACGCAACAATCCTCGACGTCGCTCTCGACTCCGGCTTCCAAAGCCACGAGACCTTCTCGCGCGAGTTCAAGCGACGATTTCAAGTCACACCGAAAAGCTACCGCGAGTGGGGTCGGGGCGAAATGCGCAGCCAACTTTCAGGACCTGCTCTGGACGAACTTTACAACGACCCTGAGTTATCCGAGACAAAAGTCGCTCACCTGGCGCAACTGCACGTAGCGTTCATTCGACACGTCGGACCCTACGAGACCGTAACAGACGAACTCTGGCAAAGGCTGACCGATTGGGCAAAAGCAAAGCGGCTACCCTCCAATTTGGTTTTCCTTGGCATCGCACAAGATGCACCAGGTCTCACGCCGCCGGAACGGCTACGCTTCGACGCCGGCATTGTGGTGCCGGAAGAGTTTTCTGCCGAAGGGGCAATCGGACATCAGGTGCTCAACGCCGCCGAGTACGCGGTAACTACGCACGTGGGACACTTTCGAACCTTGCCAAGAGCGTACGCGACTATTGCTCACAGGGCGTCGCGATTGAAGGGCTATCGGGTTGGTGGCCTGCCCTGTATTGAGATCTTTCGCACGACGCGCGTTGACGCCAACCACGAAATGAATCACACCGAAATCTACATGCCGGTTACCCGGATTAGAAAATAAGGAGAGCATATGCAAGAGGCATCCGTTCATGCGTCAGCTGTGAACCAGGCAAAAGGCGATCATATTCCGTGGGGCTGGGTTGTAATCACAGCGGTGGGACTGGTAGTCGCGGTAACGCTTGCGGCGTTCGTCTGGGTTGGGATCTACAGCTATCTGATCCATCCTGGGGAAGATCTCTCCTACTATCAAAACTATGCACAGTTCGCCAGTCCGATCGTGTCCGTAGTAGTGGGCATTCCCGTTTGGTTCTTCGCCTGCCGGTGGGTCGGACGGAAGGCGGGCACTCGCGCTGTGGCCATGTGTCTGTCAGCCTGGCTTATCGTGCCGGTCATTGACATACCACTAAGTCTACTTGGACAGGCAAAAGCCTACGACTGGGCGATGGTAGCGCTTTCAAATAGCACGAAGCTGCTTGCCGCTTATCTTGGCGGCAGGGCTGCGTTGAAATATGTTCTGGGGATGCGGCGAGTTTCTCCGGAGTGATATCCTTATAGTGTCAGAGTACAAAAACGATAACGAACGTCATAGAACCTGATCTGCTTGGGGTCTCATAAAATTCATGCCTGACGCGACAAAGCATTTGGCCGGCAAGTATCCTGAATCCGCCGCGCTGCTAAACGCTCTGAATCAACTGGGCAGTTGCTCGAGTGATCTCTGTTCGGAGGAGATGTTGTTTGGACTCGGCGGCG
>JAMQPH010000363.1 GCA_023717605.1 Pyrinomonadaceae bacterium | reverse complement strand
CTTTCGCCTTTCCCGCCATGACATTCGTGATATAGAAATGTACTTGCTCGTGTTTCAAAAGGCGCGCACGTTCGGCGGTCTCATCAGTTAGGCACTGGCTGAATAGCCTCGCATTGTTCTTGCCCACCCGACCTTCGCAATAAACGGTGCCGTCACCCTTGTATCGATCCAGGGCCCACGATCTCTCTTGGTCCATGTAAGGCACTAGACTATCGAAGGCTTTGGCATCAATGACGAGTTTTGCCTCGTAAATCTTCGAACGGCTGCTCCCGATCTTGCAACTTTTTCTCTTCTTCTTTGTATCCGGTGATACCGCAAATCCTGGGATGTCGAACGCACTGAGTATCCCCGCGCCTTCAGCTGGATTTCGGTTATTGGGAGGTTGAGCTTTGAAGTCCGCCCAGGTTAACGGGCCGTAAGGAATCTTCGCTCGTTGAATGATTTGCATGGAGACAATTCCGGTGCGTTGCTGAATCACATGAGTTAATTCGTGGGCCAACAATCGCCTTCCATCTTGCGTACCCGGTGACAGTTGCCCAGTACCAAAGACTATATTGTTTCCAACGGTGAATGCTCTGGCGCCCATTTCGTTCGCCGATTGTGCTGCGGCCGTCCCGGCGTGGACCCGAACACTGCTGAAGTCATGGCCAAAGCGCGGCTCGAAAAAGGCACGAGTCGCGGCATCCAGTCGCTGCCCCGGCGAAGCGAGCACCTCATTAACAATCGGCGGCGCGGTGCCGACTTCGGCACCATGCGCGGTCGCTTTTCTCCGCGCCAACGCTTCTGTTGCTATCTTCGAAGCATCACTTGATTCGCTTCTTCGCAGTTTGGCCTGTATCAACCGGGCGACAGCTCGATTGCCGATGGAATGCTGCAGCCGTAACAGCGGATGAAGCCGAGTGACGTCGTGTTGAGGCTTGCTCTGTCCATTGAGCACCCGCGATCGACTGGAAGCTTTATCAATTGACGTTCGCAGCGCTGTAGTTTTCGTCACGACACAACGTCCCCCTTTCTGTTATCCTGCACGAGGATTTCTTCTCAGACAGCGAGCATGCTTGTGTCAAACTTAAGCTCTTCTACTTCTATGACTCGGTGGCTCTTCAAATTGAAGACGCTACATCCTCAATGAAGTGAGACCATGCATCCACATTATGAATGGCATCCACAACAGGGCACTTGTCTTCCTTCGTTGCCTCCTGGTGGCAGTATAATTCGTCACGAGTAGGAGTATTTACTCCTGCTAAATGGCCTGTTTCGTGTATCAGGTATCTGGGAGTCGAATACACTTTGTGGATTTCGCTATCAAAGAAAGGGGGGCACAAAACCAAGACTGTTCTGCTTTCAACAAACGCAATCAGACCGCGGTTGCAGCCTTCATCATGACAGGTTCTACATTCGATGGCTGCATGTTCTAATTTACCGGAAACCGATTTGATAGTCTTGATCAATGTCCGTTTAGTCTTCTCGCTAAGTTTGATGTCGAGGTGGAAATAGTCTTTCGCTATTTGTTTGACCCTCTCTTCATTACCCGGCATGTTGATTGCCGCCATTGCTCCGCTACAAGCGCGTAAAGCGCTTTCCTTAACGACTCTAATCATGATTGACTGTTTGCTGGAAAACTGACATTGCGCTTTTGTGTCATCGACCAGTTCACCGAAACATGGATCCTTCAATAGTTTTTTTACATCCCGGCGTCTGCTTCCGGCCCCAGGCTGCTTGCCGGATGTTTCCTCAGGGCTGGCTTTTTGACGACTGATGATGGCGGGTGATGCCCCAACCGAGCGAGTCGATAGCTGTGCCTGGGCGCTTTGTTTTTGAAGGACTGCCGCACCTAACGCCGGCTGGTCGGACCTGCCCGAAAGGGTGTTCACACGCGCCACTTCGGTTTCCATTTCGGGCCGGGGCATAGCCTGCGACTCTTCTTCTTGTACCGCCTGCTTTCCCGCGACCTCCCGGTGCTCGATCTCCTCTTGGCATTCCAGGCACATTCTGTGAACGCCTGGCTGCTCGTAACGAGTGATGCCCGGCATCAAACTACTAGCGTTCTTCTCTCGGATAACCGCGTCGGCCACTCGATCGGCTTTTCGCTCGTAGCTGTCGTCCGGCCGGCTCACCGTGAGCTTGCGCTGCACCAGGCGCTGCACGAAAGCGTTGCCATGGGTGCGCTGCAAATCTAACAACGTCTCAACGCCAGTGTAGCTAGGGGAAACAACGCCTGTCGGATTGCTGGATAACC
>JAMQPH010000349.1 GCA_023717605.1 Pyrinomonadaceae bacterium | reverse complement strand
CGGCAGCTTCGAGCAACGTTTGACCGTCACACACCGCCCCTACCACCTCATACTCGCGTGAGAGCAGCTCCACAACCCTATCGAGCATTGCAGAATGATCATCAGCTAAAAGAACCCGTACGCCGGACAAGGGAGACCTTTCATTTGTTGTCAACAGATAAGAAGGTTGCGCGGTCGCTCCGATACTAAGCAAAGGTGAGGCTGGCCGATACTGGCAGAACTGACAGGTTTGGTTTAAACCCAATTTGCCACACATGGGTGGTGGTTAAAGGGAAGTGATGAAATCCAGGTTCTTGACTTGGGAAGAGGTGGTTGGGGTTCAGGCACCAGTGATTTCGAGACCTCTTACACTGTATACCGCGTAACTATTCAAAACTCTTTCGTTAGAAAAGAATCTTGATCAGGCGGGTCACTAATTCTTCCAAGGAAAAAATCGTTAGCGCCCGCCTGCGCTCCCAGCCACTACCGGCGTGTTCATCTTATGTTGAGAATGCGTACTTAAAACATTACTCAAGGCTACGTTGTAGTAAGTTGCTGTGACGAAAGGTGGATTGACCTTGTCTCATTCGATAGTGTTGCCACTTTTGTGAAGTTAAGTTGAAAGTACTCTCGTATTCTCTCCTTGCCTCGATCAAAACGGGCAGCTCAACATCTGCATCCTTCCACAACTGGAAGAAATCCTCGTAAGCTTTGCGGCCCTTCGCGACGTCGCCCTGCAATATTGCAGCCCGCGCTAGTCCGAGGTGCGCCAGCGGCCAGAGCGGTGAAAGCACATCCCAGCCACGATGATCTATGATTCTTTGAAACTCCGCCGCCGCGAGCGCTCCGTTCTTCGCTTGCAGATACGCCTGTCCGCGCACCCATGTCGGCCTGAAGGAAAGGGCGGCTTCGTACTGGCGTGCCGGCTGCAGCAGTTGAATAGCTTTGTCTGTCCCCTCCGTAGAACCGCGATTCAATTCCAGGGTGGCACTGATCAGTGGCAGCCAGACCGAGCTGTGCATCGTATCCAGGGAGAGCCTTCGCGCGAGTCCGTCTGAAAGCGATCGCGCCCGGGTCGCGTCACCAGATAAAGCCAGCGTCCAGACCAGGGGCTGTGAATCCAACTGCTGGATCAGAGAAGGCTGCAATTCCTCTGGAGCGATACTCTCCTTTTCTACCAGGGCCAGGACGAGCGAGGCTCTCCTCTCAGCCAGTCGGGTGAGCCCGAAAATCGCATTCAGATTGGCTTCATTAGCCAGGATCCTGGCCTTCTCTGCCAGGAGGCCTCGACCTTCAGCCAGCTCGGCCGCCTGCGCGAAACTTTCGCTCGCTTCTCGCAGCCGGCCTTCAAAGGCGAATGACCGCGCTTGAATTTCCCGGATCTGATATTCATCCGGTCTCCCTGCGAACCACTCAACCTGGCGCTGTGTAGCCTGGACATCGCCCTTGAGAAACGCAATCAGGTAGAGCCGGTTATGGAAGCCGCTGGAATCCAGGCGGCGCGCCAGCCCCTGCTCGATGACTTCTTGAGCCTCATCGAAACGGTTAAGCCCGATCAAGGCGAGCGCGAGGTTCGCACGAGAGTTGGCGAAATCGGCATCCAGTCGCAGCGCCGCGCGGTAAGCGTCTGCTGCTTGCTCGTACTGTCCGGCGATCATGAGCGAGTTCCCATGGATATGATATCCGGATGGGTCTTGCGGGTAGGTGCGCGTCATCAGCGCCGTGGTTTCAATGCGCTTGTCGAGTTCGCCGGTAATATGCCTGAAAAAGCTCGCAGAGATTTCGAGCCGCTCTCGCTCACTCACCCGGTTGCGCAGTTGATAGGCTCGCTCCAGATACTTGTTGCCGAGTGCCAGGTTGCGCAGATCGCGGTACGAAGTACCCAGTTGGCCGTAAGCCAGAGCGAATTCACCGTCCCGTTCAATGGCCCGTTTGAGCGCGGGGACTGACTGGGCGTATTGCCCCTTCCGCCACAACTCAACTCCGGCAATGTAATCCTTGAAAGCCTCGAGCGAGGCGGTCGTCGCCTGTTCAATGGGCGCATCGAACTTGCGGATCGAGGAGAGGGATTCTCCCAGTTTCTCGCGCATCGAGGTCGCGGCCCGTCCAAGCGCCCTGAGCACCTGTTCTTTGCCTCCAGCCTCGGTCTGCTGTTGCGCAATCGCCTCCCCACTCTGGCTGTTGACCGCTTCCAACGTGATCACGTAGTTGTGTCCGAGGCTGGCAATCGTCCCAACCAGCAGCACTTTGATCCCGCGCCGCTGGCAGATCTCGCGCCCGACCTCGCGAGTGATCTTCTCATCGCGTGCCCGCTCCATCAGCCCGAGGGTCTCTCTGGCACGCTCTTCGGGGAAGATATTGAGGTAGGGCGACTGCCCGAGCTGAACCATCAGGCCTTGTTTGAGCGGGCCGTCAAAGTCCGCATCGCCCGTGGTGTTGACGAAGTCCGCAAGCAGAATCGTATCTTTGTCGGTCAGCGCCGGTTGGCTGGATCTAAATCCTTTGCCGAAGTAAAAATATGCCGCGGCTGTTACCAGGATGGTGATTGCTAAAGCGGCGGTGAGCTTGCGCCAGGTAAGGTACGAGGGAAGCAAGACCGCACTTTCCACTTTGTCCCTCGCGTCTTCATCAGTAACGACTAATTGCTGGTCAGCTATCACCGTTGCTGTCAGCTCACCAATTTGAATCGCTTTTGCGCGTTCGGCTTCGATCCGCTCAATGTGTGCGGTTGCGGCTAGTTCGGCTTGCAGCGTTTCGAGGTCGGTCAGCAACGCGCGCGCTGTTTGATAACGCTGCTCACAGTTCTTGGCCAACACCCTGCTAATGATTTCTTGCAAAGCGGGGAGTGCGCCTTGCACGTAACTCGCGATTGGCGGCGGGTCGGCATCCGTAATCGCCACCATGGTGTGGGGCGACGTCTCGCCTCTGAACGGGTGATGCCCGGTGATAAGTTCGTAAAGGACGACGCCCAGGCTGAACAGATCGCTACGCCCGTCTATCTCCTGACCGCGCACTTGCTCCGGCGACATGTACTTGACCGTTCCCATCAGGATCCCGGCCCGCGTCTCGAAATCAGTACGGATTCCCAAAGTGTGCGCTTCATTATCTCCCGATTCCGGGTCGGTTAACTTGGCCAAACCGAAGTCAAGCACTTTGGCGTAGCCGTCTGGCCGCAGCATGATATTTTCCGGCTTGATGTCGCGGTGTACGATGCCTGCCGCGTGCGCGGCATCGAGCGCACTGGCCACTTGAACCGCCACGTCGAGTATTTGGGTGAGTGTCAAACGCGGGCTGCCGACATAATCGCGGAGTGTGCGTCCCTCCACGAATTCCGAGGCTATGTAGTCGCGCCCGTTCTCATTTCCAAAGTCATAAATCGTGATGATGTTCGGGTGGTTTAGAGCGCTGGCGGAGCGGGCTTCGCGTTGGAGACGATAGACGCGCTCTGGATTGTTGATTAACCGAGAAGGCAGAAGTTTCAGCGCCGCAGGGCGCCCGAGCCGCGTGTCGTAAGCGAGATAGACCGTACCCATCCCACCGCGGGCCAGTTCTCTTGTTAGTCGGTAGGCGCCGATCATTTCGCCGCTGAAACTCTGCGAATCATCGGGACCGAGCATTGATGGGAAAGGGGCGCTGACAGCCTGGTACGCTGGCCGATCCATCAACAGGTCGTCCCGCGCATCCGCAGCGAGCATGGCGCGCAAACGCCGATGTGTCTCGTCATCGCCCGCGCAAGCGTGTGCCAGGAATGCCGCACGCTCTTCAACCGGGCGCTCCAGGGCGGCCTCAAAAAGCTCACTAATCTTTCGCCACTGTTCGGGATTCATTTTTTGGACTGAGAGTCAGCCCAACTCTGTTTGTAACCAGGCGCGAGCAGCGCGCCATCCGCGCTCAACAGTGGGAGTCGAAACACCCATAACCTGGGCTGTCTCTTCAATCGTCAATCCGCCAAAGAAGCGAAGCTCGACGATCCGGCTCCTATGCTGATCAACCTCCGCCAGGGTTTCAAGCGCCTCATTGAGTGCGAGCAGGTCCGCGACCTGTTCCTGGGCATCGTCGACGGCCGTGAGCGAAATCTGCTGCCGGTCGCCGCCGCGTTTGAGCCGATGCCGGGCACGCGCGTAATCCACCAGGATCTGGCGCATTAAGCGTGCTGCGATACCGAAGAAATGCGCTCGGTTCTGCCACGAAACCGATTGCTCAATCAATTTCAGATATGCCTCATTAATCAGCTCAGAGGTTTGCAGTGTGTGACCAGCGCGTTCGCCACGCAGATGATGACGTGCGATACGGCGCAACTGATCGTAGACAAGCGGGATCAACGCGTCACGTGCCGCCTCATCGCCCTGCCCCCAAGCAACCAGCATTCCCGTCACGTTTTGCGACGTAGGAAACGTCATGTGATCTCCCACGATACGCTGAGTCTCTCGTTGCGAGGCTGAGAGCAGAGGAAGCACCCGATCAAATAGGCGTTGTCTAGCGTTCCACGATGCGCTCAATCGAACCTGAATCTGCTGATTAGGCGTCACCTCTACCCTGGAATTGAGTCCGGATCATACACCGGCTCCCTAATATCGAACTAACAAGTAGCGCTTCCCAAGGCCGTACACCGGCCCAAAAAAGTTTTCGCCGGGTGATGGAGTCTTTCCGGAGATGACGCATATCAGAGAGGGGCGGAAAACGGGCGATCTTCCATAGTAGGAAGAAAACGCTTAGACACTTGGATTGGAATCATAAGGAGGTTTTCAAAATGAACCATGGATATTCGTATCAATCGACTTTAACTGCGTCTGAGGCAGTTCACTGGCGCATTGAAGACATTATCGGCGGCGAACGGCGACTCGATTTTGCCAAGCCGTTCATGCCCGAATCATTTGCGAGGGTAGAGCCACTCGCGTTCCTAACCCATGACGAGAAGCGAATTCTCAACCAGATCCGCGGCAATGCGTACCTGAGCATTTTCGGACTCGTGGAAGAGTTCATTCTGCCGTTCGTGTTGGATCATGCACGACCGCAGCTTCAGGGAGACGACTACCGAGTGCGTGCGCTGCTTCAGTTTGCCAGTGAAGAAGCAAAACACATCCAGCTCTTCAAGCGCTTCCGGGAGGACTTTGAAGACGGCTTCGGCTCCGAATGCTCGGTAATTGGTCCACCCGAAGCGATTGCCAGCGCAATACTGGCGCACGACCCTCTGGGCGTGGCGCTGACAACTCTCCATATCGAGTGGATGGTTCAGCGTCATTACGTGGACAGTATAAAGGACGATCAGGAACTCGATCCGCAGTTCAAGAGTTTATTGAAACATCACTGGCTTGAAGAGGTGCAGCACGCCAAACTCGACACCCTGATGGTCGAGTCGCTGTCTGCGGGCCGAAGCGAAGCAGAGATCATGCAGGGGGTTGAGGAATACCTTGAAATCGGCGGCTTCATCGATGGTGGACTCACTCAACAGGTCGAATTCGACAGGGAAAGCTTCATCCGCGCTACCGGACGCCAACTGACGGACGATGAGACCGATGAGTTTCGCCGTGTTCAGCTAAAGGCGAATCGCTGGACTTACCTCGGCACAGGGATGACGCACGAGAAAGTTCTCGAGACACTCGAAACCTTGACGCCCAAAGCCAGGCAACGGGTCGAGAGCATTTCGCGGGCGTTTTGCTAAGCCGCACATGGCAGACTTCTGTGCTATCAAAACCAAAAACCCAAATTCAAATAAGGAGTGAGTTAGATGGAGAGTTTGAGAATTAAACGAGTTATCGCGCTTGTCGTTCTGCTCAGCATGGCTGGGCTCGCACAGGCGTCTATTCCCCCAACACAACCGCACGACCGTGACCAAGTTCCGGAATTGCCCAGCCCTGCCTGTGACAGCCTGCAGCTGCCGTCAGGAAATAGACTGGCCTACCATACATTCGCGGTAGGCGTGCAGATCTACAGATGGAACGGTACGACGTGGACGTTTGTTGAGCCGGTGGCGACGTTGTTTTCCGACGTCAATTATCACGGGAAGGTTGGCACTCATTACCTCGGACCTACCTGGGAGGGAAATAATGGTGGCAAGGTGGTCGCCACCCGTCTAACTGGCTGCTCGCCGGATCCGAACGCCATTCCCTGGCTGCTGCTCCAGACTGTTACGAACGATGGCCCGGGCGTTTTCGGCTCGGTTACCTACATTCAGCGAGTCACCACTAAGGGAGGTTTGGCTCCCACTGCCGCGGGCTCATCTATCGGTGAGGTGGCAGAGATCCCTTACACCGCGGAGTATTACTTCTACCGCGCGCGAAACTGATTCGCTGGTGCTCATGCGTACCACAATTGATACGACCAGTTACCTAACACCGGACTGGAATCGAGTTCAGCAAATCTCTTTTTTTCGGCAGTCATTTATTTTGAACGCCGATTCGATTACGAGGATGAGTTGAGGCGGTGGTGAAGCAGCAGCGGGGGCTTGCTCGCGATCTACCACTCACCTCATCCTCGGAAACATGAAACAGCTAGTCCTGTTCGCCCTCGCCGACGGGTTCCGCGCTTGTTCTTATGTTGGCTATATTCCCGGGACGCACTTCAAACTCCACGTATACGGGCTTTTCGTTTCGCAGGATGTCAAGAACCTTTGAGTAGTCTTCTGCCAAGTAGTGACATGAGATGTAACCTGATGCTCTCTGGGTATCGGCGACAGGCATCGACGAAGCGTTGTTATGAAAGTACGCTGCGCCAATGAGGCCATCATTATCATTTCGCAAACCAATTATGGCTCGGTAGGGATAGCCGGCGGCATTCTTACCTCCGGCATAATAAGCCACGTCGTATTTCTTTATCTCTATAATTGCCATGCCAGGAACTCTCCTTTTGTCTTAGGGTGTACGCGCAAGGCGGCCAATCACGACCCCCAAACGAGTTGATATAGCTGCTCTTCGATTCGATTCATGATCACTCAGCGTTGCAAGCGGTTGTTGTTGGGCCATACACTGCGACACAAGGCGACTATGTGCTCCTGCCTCTGAGGGTTAATCCAGCCGCCACTACTAGCGCGATAATAAACGCTGGCACAGCCGTTAGAAGGGGCCAGGCTACCAAGGCGATGAGCATTCGCGGTCGATAACCTGAGGCCGAACCCAGGTCATGAATGTTGGCCTTGAGTGCAAGAGCAAAAGCCCCGACGGCGACGGCTATCGAGGCGTGGGATGCTGCTGTACGAGGCGAGTTACCCAAGCGAAAGTGCTCGTAAAATACGTGAACCGAGAATGCGATGCCGGAGGCCAAGAAGGCCAAGCGGTTCCAGGTTTCACGCATCGAATTGGACGCAGACCAGCGGGCGAACGCACCGAACGCGACGCCGATGATAAAGTACACCGCACCTAAGAGTACCACCGCTCTGAGCCACCGTTTGCGATCAGATGCATCCATGTGTATGGCCCAACGCTCAGCTGCGGCGCGCGATTAGCATACAAGCCGAACGGAAAAACATTACTTGAGGGCACGCTATCGCGCCGTCAGCTGCAAGCGCTTATGTGCGACGTTGGATTAAAGATCGTTTCTGATCTAGTTCACTTAGCCTCTCAGCAGCATACCGCGAACGCGCTTTGCCATCATTTTCCAAGCCACGTTCATTACACCAGAGAATCAACTTCTCACTATCGACATCAACTTTTTCGACTCGTAACCCGCTACTTTGGAGCTCCTTGAACTTTGCTTCCGCCACATGCAACCACTCAGCAAAACTTGCTTCCAATTCCTCAGCATCAGTCGCTATGTCACGAACCCTTTGCCACTGTTCAGGACGATACCAAACAATGGCAATGACCATTTCGTCTTGAGCTTTGTGAGACTCTTTCATCGCTGCACTCTATAGCACATAACGCTGCGGTTGAGCGGCCGCCTGAGTTCCTGATCTTTAGGAGGCTAGCTGATGGCGGTCCGCTCCAACCGCTGGTTAGATTGCGGGCACCTCGTTAGATGAGGCTTAGCGCACTACTTATTTTCATCTGAGCCACTCCACCCTGCCGCCCGTCGCTTTCTCTGCTTCTTCAATGGCTGCTTCAAATGAAGGTAAAGCAAATGAGCCTGAGACGAACTTGCCGCGCTCGACGGTCGAGCCGAATTCAATGTAGTAGAACTGGCCTTCCACATCATCACGGTATTCCGGATCATCGTAAGGATCACCTGTGCCGTAACGCATCCCGTGTTTTGAATATGCGGATGTCACAGGGCACAGACCCGTCGTAGAGAAACACCCCTTTCTTAACGATTTCAGAATTGTCGTACATGTAACCCTCGCGAGAAGAAAGCAATCTAACGCTGGCCTTCAGCTGCGGCGCGCGATCAGCATTCAATCTAAGGGAACAAGGCTACTTGAGAAGCATGCTATCGCGCCGTCAGCTGCAGGGCTTTGTTAGATCGCGGGCTCCCAGGTGAAGCCCCCTCCGCCTCCTGCCGTCGACCCGAAGTAAGCCTCCTCCCAAATGTTGGTCCGATTTTCATTTGCTGGGTCGATACTCAGGCGGAACCGTTTCTTCAACACCGCAACATCCGCTGGGAACCTTTGCCATTCATCACCCACCTGATAGTAGATTACGTCGCAACCATTTGGCTGCGCGAGATCAACCGCCTCTCTTATTTGATGTTGGGCCACAATGAGCGTCCGAGCCTTGTACGGGGCGTACCCTAAAGTTCCCCAGCCTATGACGCGCAACTTTCCCTTCAAGCCTATCGTTCGGAGGCGACTGAAATCTTCATCGCTAAGCTGAAACTGATCCCAAATACTAACATCTTCGATCTCCAACTCATCTGAGCCGGAGATCAATTGAATGTAGGCGCTGAAGGACGACTGTTTCTCCTCTTCAGGTATTTCAAGAAATTCCCGGAGCCTCGGATCATCCTTCCGCATTCTTTCAATGCTAAAGTGGTCTACTACGCTGCTAAGTGAGCATCCCTGATCTGAATCTTCATCCATCCTACATCCTCCACATCAAGAAGCGGTTATGTTGTTCTTTGGATTGATCTATCTTGATTCACTGTTAGTAT